>NZ_MAYV01000002.1:0-83081 GCF_001685035.1 Bacillus sp. FJAT-27986
ATATAATTGGAGCGGGTGAAGGGAATCGAACCCTCATCATCAGCTTGGAAGGCTGAGGTTTTACCACTAAACTACACCCGCGTATTTAATTTATTAGAGAAGTTGATGGTCGGGAAGACAGGATTCGAACCTGCGACCCCTTGGTCCCAAACCAAGTGCTCTACCAAGCTGAGCTACTTCCCGATATAATGGCGCGCCCGAGAGGAGTCGAACCCCTAACCTTTTGATCCGTAGTCAAACGCTCTATCCAATTGAGCTACGGGCGCATAATTTAATTTGGTTGGTGCGGCCGAGAGGACTTGAACCTCCACGGGGTTAACCCCCACTAGGCCCTCAACCTAGCGCGTCTGCCATTCCGCCACGACCGCGTTTTGTTATAACGCGACGACAACAATCATTATAGTATTTATTCCACCGTAATTCAAGTGGTAATAAATGGTGCGGGTGAAGGGACTTGAACCCCCACGCCGTAAGGCGCCAGATCCTAAGTCTGGTGCGTCTGCCAATTCCGCCACACCCGCATATTTATAATGGTGAGCCATGAAGGACTCGAACCTTCGACCCTCTGATTAAAAGTCAGATGCTCTACCGACTGAGCTAATGGCTCTAAATGGCTGGGCTAGCAGGATTCGAACCTACGAATGACGGAGTCAAAGTCCGTTGCCTTACCGCTTGGCTATAGCCCAAAGGTGTTTTATAACACACTTTTTATTATAATCACTTTTCTCTTATAAGATAAGTGTTATTTTATAAATGGCGGTCCGGACGGGACTCGAACCCGCGACCTCCTGCGTGACAGGCAGGCATTCTAACCAACTGAACTACCGGACCATTTGTTTAATTGCGGGGACAGGATTTGAACCTGCGACCTTCGGGTTATGAGCCCGACGAGCTACCAGACTGCTCCACCCCGCGACGATATTAATCTCACTCAAACAATCTGAGGTTTGATTGGTGACCCCTACGGGATTCGAACCCGTGTTACCGCCGTGAAAGGGCGGTGTCTTAACCGCTTGACCAAGGGGCCGTTCATTACTAACTTTCAGTCTCTCAAGCACTTTCTCATCTCTTCGCGAGAACTTCAAGCGCCCCAGTCGACTTTATCTATTATAATGAATCTCTTTTAACATGTCAACACTTTTTTTAAAAGTTTTTTTCGTTAAAGTTTGATGTCATTTTTGCTTTCGGCTTTAATAAGGCCGCTCAAATAAGTTACCATGTTAGCAAGGTCTATGTCAACGATTTTTTTAAAATAATTTTTCCACGACATTTTCCACATACATATTTCTTTGTATCAAGCTTTCTTTTTCGTCGATATTCCAGACCGCAAGATCGGCATTCGTATAGCCATTTCACAGGCCGTACAGCACGGATATTGCTTTCCAGGGCTGAGCAAAAACGAGGTGAGTTGGTCTTTGCCATCAATTGTTTAAAGTCCCGATTTCCATGCCTGTATCCCTTCCCTTGCAGGTGCAGGTGATAATGGCATAATTCATGTTTAATAATTCCCTTTATCTCTTCCATTCCTAGTTCATCTAAGTATCTTCGATTAATCTCAATATTATGGCTCACTAATAAATACCGTCCGCCTGTTGTCCTTAATCTGTTATTAAAGATTGCCTTATGAGTGAATGGTATCCCAAAATCCTCTATGGATATTTTTTCAACTAATTTCTGTAATTCCCGGTCCGTCATAAGTTAAACCTCCACACTTTTAAAGTAACAAACCCGGCGGCTGTTACATACAATAAACTAACCATGGGCTTATCACCTATTCATAGTACATCATTTATGAAAGGAGGTCTAAATATGCCTGCTTGGTTGCAAAACCAAATCCAAAGAGCCTTTCTTGAAAAAAACAGCAAGCAAGTGCAACTATTGAATCAATGTTGGTTTTTTTATAAAAAAAGCATTGCCCAATACGATTAAGGCAATGCTTCACGTTTATATTATCCAGCCGGATTTATCATTGTAAGGGCAATTCGTTCTTTAGGTATATCTACTTGATCAACCCAGACAGTCACCACATCCCCAACTGATACAACATCCATTGGATGCTTTACATATCGTCTGCTCAATTTCGAGATATGAACTAGACCGGCCTGCTTTACGCCGATGTCAATAAATGCGCCAAAATCAACGACATTACGAACAACGCCTTGGAGCTCCATCCCTTGCTTAAGATCCTCCATCTTCAGTACATCAGATTTTAATAGAGGTGCAGCCAATTCGTCACGCGGATCTCTTTCTGGTCTCATCAAGGCATCCAGAATATCTCCCAATGTGATTTCGCCAATATTCAATTTCTCCGCCATTTCACTTTTCTTCACCGTGGTTAGCGCTTCTCTTAATCGTTCACTTCCTAAATCATCCGTTGTGAAACCGAGCATTTTCAATAAAGAACGAACGGACTGATAGTTTTCAGGATGTATGGATGTCCGATCAAGCGGCTCTTCCCCACCAATTACTCTTAAAAACCCAATGGCTTGTTCATAGGTTTTCGCACCAAGCCTTGGAATCTTTTTTAAAGAAGCCCGATTTCGGAATGCTCCTTCTTTCTCTCTCTTTTTTACGATATTTTGGGCTACAGACTTGGAAAGACCCGCCACATATTGCAATAGAGAAGGAGAGGCTGTATTCACATTAACCCCCACTCGGTTTACTGCCGTTTCAACCACAAAACCAAGTGACTCATTCAGTTTTTTTTCTGAAACATCATGTTGATATTGCCCTACACCTACAGATTTAGGATCTATCTTCACCAATTCCGCCAAGGGATCCTGTAGTCTTCTTGCAATCGAGACCGCACTTCGCTGCTCCACCTGTAAATCTGGAAACTCTTCTCTTGCGATATCTGATGCCGAATAAACACTTGCACCGGCCTCATTTACAATTACGTAATAGATTTTTTCACTTTGCTTCTTCAACGTATCTGCAATGAATTGTTCTGTCTCTCGAGATGCTGTTCCGTTCCCGATTGTGATGATTTCTATGTTATATCTTTTGAGTATAGACAGAATAGCCTCCGTTGCCTCTTTCTTTTTAGCTACTGGCGGATGCGGATAAATCACTCCTACCTCAAGCATTTTCCCTGTAGGATCGACTACTGCATATTTACAGCCTGTACGATAAGCCGGATCTACACCCAATACCATTTTTCCCTTTAAAGGCGGCTGAAGCAGTAAATTTCTGAGATTCTCAGAAAAAATATAGATAGCTTGGTCTTCAGCCTTTTCCGTCAACTCATTACGAATCTCCCTTTCAATAGAAGGCTGAATCAATCGCTTATAGCTATCTTCTATTGCTTCCTTCATAATCACTGCACTCGGATTGGCTGTATTCAAATTCATTTTTCTAGCGAGATAATCCAGTATTTTCTGTGTATCGGTTTTGATGGAAACTCGAAGCACTCCCTCTTTTTCACCACGATTAAGTGCCAAAATGCGATGAGGAACTATTTTTCCTATTGCTTCATCATAGTCGTAGTACATCTCAAATACCTTTTTCTCATCTTTCTTCTCATCTTTACTAACAGATTTAATCAAGCCAAACTTAAATGTTTCATCCCGAATCCATTTTCTGAAAGAGGCATTATCAGAGATATTCTCTGCTATAATATCTTTCGCACCATCTAAAGCTTCTTCTGGCGTTGTCACTCCCAACTCCACATCAACAAATTGAGCAGCTTTTTCAAGTGGGTTTGCAGTTTGAGGAGCTTCCATGATCCATTTCGCCAACGGTTCTAATCCTTTTTCTTTTGCGACCGTTGCTTTTGTGCGACGCTTTTGCTTAAAAGGACGATACAAATCTTCAATAATTTGCAGTTTTACTGCCTTGATGATTTCACGTGATAACTCCTCTGTGAGTTTCCCTTGCTCCTCAATAATACGCAGGACTTCTTCCTTTCTTTTTTCCAAATTATCGAGATAGGTCCACCGCTCAGAAATTGTTCTAATTTCAACCTCATCCAATGAGCCGGTCATTTCTTTTCGATAACGCGCTATAAATGGAATCGTATTACCATCCTCTAAAAGCGCCAATACATTGGATACTTGACTCCCCTTCACTGAAAGCTCTGACGCTATATATTGAACCAATTCACTCTTCGACTTCATTAACAAACCTTCCCTCTGCAAATAATTACCTTTATAGTATCATAACCTTTTCTGCTACAAATACTGGACTCTCATAAATAACACAAAAAAGAAGTCTCTTATAATTATAAAAGACTCCCAAAAATGAATGTAATATCATCGTTCAAGGCACTATTTTGACTTTCTAATTTTTTCGCAGTTTCTTCAAGAGAACTAGCATTTCGCAGGAAATTTTTCGTCCCCTTCATTTCAAATCCATCGGAGTGAATGAAAAATTTAGTGGACGGAGTATATGTAAACTGTTGAGTATGGAATTTCTGCTTTCTTCCAGATAAATATCCGGTTACAGGTAGGGGATAGATCATTTTATCATTTGGAGGATATAGATAGAAACGGATATTACCAACACAGCTGTACTGAAATTCTTTCTTTTTGAAGTCCACTTTTAAAATAGCGACAGCGGCGCCTCGCTTTCTTAGCAGGGCCTGATTACATCGTTCCATAATATCTCCAACATCCTCGCTCTGATACTCCCGAACTACATTAGTAACTGCCCGAGAGGATTCATGAGCAAACTCCCCTGATCCTAATCCATCTGCGATGACACAAATAAAGTAATCATCCGTCACTTCATAAAAATAGTCATCACCACATAACAGCTTTCCTTGTTTAGGTGATTGAGACACAATTAATTGCACTCTACTATCCCTTAGCACTTCTTGATTCACCGTATATACTCCGAATTCTCAGCATTAATGGCTTCCTGCAGTTTTTTTATAGCACGGCGTTGAAGACGGGATACATGCATTTGAGATATACCTAATCGATCTCCCGCTTCCTTTTGACTTAGATTTTCTAGATAGGTGTATTGTATGATTTTCTTTTCGCGATCTGACAATACATGGAGAACTTTCTCCAAAACCAACCGCTGATTCACCTTTTCATATCCTTCATCCACATTTCCGAAGATATCTAACAAAGTGACTGTTCCGCCGTCTGAATCCGCCTCGATTGAGTGATCCACTGATAGCGCCTGATAACTTTTACTCATTTCCATCGCTTCTAAAACTTCTTCCTCAGAAACTTCTAAGTACTGAGCAATTTCTTCAATCTTAGGAGAACGATGCAATTCTGAGGTAAGTTCTTCAACAGTCGACTTGATTTTTGGACCAAGCTCTTTAATTCTGCGAGGAACGTGAACACTCCATGTTTTATCACGTAAAAAGCGTTTAATCTCTCCAATTATCGTCGGGACAGCAAAAGCCTCGAAGCTTTTTCCGAAGGAATCATCATACCTGCGAATCGCACCCAGCAATCCAATCATGCCAACCTGGGCAATATCCTCATGATATGATTTTCCCTTTGAATACTTTCTCGCAATCGTTTCAACTAGCCCGGTATAGTGCTGAACAAGTTGAGCCTGTGCTTCTTCATCTCCATGGAGTTGATAGGCTTTAATCCATTCCGTGACTTGGTCTCTCATTTGTGCCTTTTTCTCATCACTAGTTTGAGATTGTTTCTGCATCACTCTCCACCTGCTCTCCCTCAAGAAACTTCGTCATGAATACTGTCACACCTTCATTATGGTGTATTTTCACTTCATCCATGAGCGTTTCAATCAGATATAGACCTAATCCTCCTTCTCTTAAGAATTCCACTGATTGGTCTCTCTCATAAGGCCCCAAGCCTTGTCGCACCTCTTCAAAATCACAGCTTTCGCCATTATCGACTACCATTACTTCAAGACGGTCTTCATATAATCCAAAGCCTATGATAACTTCCCCATCCCGCTCGCCCTTGTACGCATGCTGAACTGCATTTGTACAAGCCTCGCTCGTAGCAATTTTCAAATCTTCTATACTATCATATGAAAACCCCATACGGCTGGCTATTCCTGATAAAGTTAATCTCATTACCCCGATAAATTCAGGTTTTGCAGGTATCTTCATTTCAATATATTCGTATGTTTCACTCATTGCGTTCCACCCTCTGCATGGCTTTTTATATGGATTATATCCGCTAAACCAGTGATTTCAAAAAGACGATGTAATCTCTCTGATAGTCCGATGATTCTAAAATCCCCATTGTGCGCTCGAACATTTTTAAATAATCCTACAAATACCCCAAGACCTGTGCTGTCCATATAAGAAACATCGGTTAAATCAATAATCATGACTACTTTATCTTGATCCGACAAAGGAAATAGTGTCTCTCTTAACTTCGGTGCTGTGTATGCATCTATCTCGCCTTTAACATTTACATGTATTTCAGAATTTACATTCTGTACATCAATAGAAATATTCATGAATTTGTACCTCTCCTCAAAAAGTCATGTTCCGCTATCCTTCTTTACCCGAAATTATCCACTTAAAACTTCCGTCTCATAATTATCAAGGTAAAATCATCTCTTAATTGAAAATGTTGCATCTTTTCCAACTTTTTATAGAGATTGTTTACAATGGTTTGGGCATCTAAATGAATAGATTCCCGAATAAATTGAACCAACGTATCTCTTTCTATAAATCCCTCATTTGTCCTGCACTCTGTTACCCCATCAGATAGAAGGATAATCATATCGCCTATTTCAATCTTTCTTTCATATTGCCTGTATACTGTTTTTTTATCTACACCAAGCAACAGACCCTTAGCAGTTAACTCGGTAAATTCATTTTTTTCGTAATTATAGAAAAATCCCGGTTCATGGCCTGCTGAAGCATATGTAAAAATATGATTTGAGGGATCATATAGACCATAAAACATCGTTATGAACATACTCGGTCCAACATTTTGCTCCACAACACGGTTAATACTTTCCAGAACACTCGCTGGGGATGTGCGATGCTCCGGCAAAGAATCCATCGCGTACTTAATCATGGACATACATAACGCCGCCGGTATCCCTTTGCCAATAATATCAGCAATCGCTACAGCCACTCGATTATGCTCATCCTGAACAAAATGAAAATAATCTCCGCTCATGTGCTTAGCCGGAACACTTATGGCTCCAATTTCAAGATTTTTTAGTACAGGAACTCGCGTTTCCAATAAAGTCTGCTGAACATTAGCCGCTATCTCCATCTCACTCTTCAGTTCTCTTTGTTGATGGCGGAGACTCTGTAATTCACGAAAGGCTACACCATACTCCATCATAATTTCCAACAAAAAATCAAAAGAGTGGCTGACTTCTTCCGAAATATCAGGAAGTATTTCTTTTAGCGTATTTTTATGCAAACTTATTATCTCTTCAGGTGATACCATCTGTTCTATAGCTTCTTTGCTGATTTTATGTCCGAGATATAACGCTTTTTCCGTATGCTCTTTCAAGTAATTCGAGAGAGCTTCACGGTATCTTTCCTCCATGCACTCTCTATTTTCCACATACCTTCCCCCTATCGGAGCCATTTAGTAGACATTATTCGCGTACCCTTTCCAACATCAGAGTCAATATCAAAGTCATCCATCAATCTCTTGACTCCCGGCAAACCAGCTCCCAGACCTCCCGATGTTGTATATCCATCTTCCATTACTCTTCTTATATCACTTATTCCCGGACCATTATCCTCTGCTATGACTCTGAGACCCGTTCTCCCATTGTCATAGACTTTTTCAATGCATATTTGGCCCTGCCCTGCATAGAGATAGATATTCCTTGCTAATTCACTTATGGTTGTGGTTATTCTTGCCTGATCCACGGTGCCAAACCCCAACTCTTTGGCCACATTTCTGCCCACTTGTCGGGCTGCAACAATATCCCACTCATTAAGAATTTTTACGTAGGATTGGGTGCTCATCATGCTAGTCCCCCAGTTCCTTTTGTAATTTCTCCAAACCCTTTTCAAGATCCAAAGCTGTCATCACATCGGATAATGTAATGCCCAATTCAATTAATGTGATGGCAACTGCAGGCTGTATCCCTGTAATCACTACTTTTGCTCCCATTAATTTTGACATGTCAATGACATCGCCAAGGACTTTAGCTATAAAAGAATCAATGATATCTACTGAAGTTAGATCAATCACCACTCCATTTGCATTTGTTTCATGTATCTTATGCAGTAAATCCTCCTGAAATTGCAGCGCTGTTGCATCATCCAATTCCCATTGAATAGAAATCAGGAGACAATCATGCAACTTTAATATCGGAATCCTCATACTAATTCCTCCGGGGTTACGATAATTTTTCTATTTGTAATTTCCAGGGCAGCCTCTACACCCTTTTTCAATGTATTTTTAGTTATGATTTCATCTAAGTTAATGCCGAGGTTGACAATTGTTTGAGCAATCTCCGGACGTATTCCCACCAACATACAACGGGCACCAACCAAACGAACAGCCTCTGCTGCCTGAATAATATGATGAGCCACCATAGTGTCAACAACAGGCACTCCAGTAATATCAATCAACACTACCTCAGAACGATGCTTTACTACGCCATCCAAAAGATTTTCCATAATTTGTCTCGCGCGTTCTGTATCTATTGTACCTATAAGAGGCATTACAGTAATCCCTTCAAACACAGGAATAAGAGGTGCTGATAATTCCTGGAGTGCAATTTTTTGCAAAGAAACGGTTCGTTCCCACGTAGATGTATAAACATTCAGAATTTCATTATTTAAAGGGGTAATCCACTCGTCAAAATCCAGCACAATCTCAAGCTGATTTTCCTTTGTCATTACCCCTTCATTTACCATACCGTCTGTAACAACTACATTAAATGCTTTCAATCCCTCATTCACAAATGTTAACGGCCAGCCTAAACGAATAATTTTAGCTGCAAAATCACTAAGTTTCACTTTAAATTCTTCATCAGAATCTTTAATATTAGAAATCAGCACTTCAATAAATTCATTACTGGTGTGAATAAACATTTGATCTGAAACAATCTTCACGACTCGATCATCCGCTTTATCCTTTACACGTTCAATCCACTGCTGCAAAATGATGTCTTTATGACCCTGGATATAGTTTTGCACAAGTTTATTCATTAGTTCCTCCTCCATCAAGTTTTCTGTTAGATTCTTTTATATGGATACATGTACTTTAATTTATTTAATAATTTCAAAAAAACCATATTCACAAACTATTATAAACACTTAAAAAGGAAATAGGAAATCTTAAATTCCTTCGTAATATTGCCGTAATACAGCAACAACGTATTTGTAATTTCTATAACCTGTACTTCATTCCCTTTTTGTCACTAACTTAAACCAAAAATAAGTTTTTCTAAGTTAAAAAGTGCAAAAAAAACTGCCAAGAATTCGGATTCTTGGCAGCCTAACCTTCAACACAGAAGTATATTTATTATTTATAATCTTTTTACTATTACAATTCCACGAGTCCCAGACTGATTTGGAGCGCATTATCAACCTTACGCATCATTTCATCATCCAGCTGTGTTATTTTATCTGTCAATCTCTGCTTATCAATTGTTCGAATTTGTTCAAGTAAAATAACAGAATCGCGTTCGAATCCATATTTTTGGGCGTCAATTTCTACATGGGTCGGCAGTTTCGCTTTTTGTATTTGAGCCGTAATTGCCGCAATAATTACGGTAGGGCTAAATCGATTTCCGATATCATTCTGAATAACAAGTACAGGTCTTACCCCTCCTTGCTCAGATCCAACCACTGGAGACAAATCAGCGAAATACACATCACCACGTTTAACATTTAAACCCTTATTCACCGCTAACTAAACGCTCCACAGCATGTTCAGCTTCATATTCTGCCTGGAAAGCTTCTGCAGCCATAGTTAAATTAATATTGGCCATCTCCATATATCCACGGCGCATGGATTCGCGAAACTCTTTCTTTTTGCGTTCTTGCAAATACATTTTAGTTGCTTGATAAATAAATTCGCTTCGATTCACATTTTCTTCTCTCACGTATCCATCCAACTCACTTAGCAAATTTTGGGGCAAGCGTATTAGAATTTCCGTAGTTGCACTGGACTCAGACACAGGCAAACACCTCCACCATCACTACAAACCACATAGTTCTTTACTATTATATCTTACCATTATTACTTCTGCATGCAAAGGTGTCTAGTACATTTCTTTCTTATTATGAGGCTAAATAGTTGTCCTTTATTCATTATTCATGCACATATGTGTTAAATAATTAATAATGAAATAACTGATTTACAGTTTCAACAATTAAACCATCCTGCTTATACACTCGAGGGACTCTGCTTGATAGTTGACAAATAACCTCGTAATTAATCGTTTCTAATTTCTCGGCGATCTCATCAACTGTAATTGTCTCATCACCATCGTTCCCGATAAGAGTAACCACTGTATCCTCAGGAACAGACTGATCTAATTTAACCATGCACTGATCCATACAAATGCGTCCGACAATAGGTGCTCTATGTCCTTTAACCAGTACAGATTGCCCAGATAGTTTTCTGATCCATCCATCCGCATATCCAATAGGCAAAGTGGCTATCCATTCAGGCTCACTCGCTGTATACGTTGCACCGTACCCAACTGTATCACCCATTGAAATCTTCTTGATTTGCTTTATCTTTGTATAAAGAGATAAGGCAGGCTTCAACGTTACTGGGAGGTCTTTTGATATTTCCGGTGATGGACTTAAGCCATACATGGAAATACCAAGCCTTACTGTATTGAAATAGGCATCAGGATATCTCATAGCTGCCGCACTATTACTAGTATGAATGTAAGGCGGCAAGTATTCCATATTATCAAGAATCTCCTTGAATTTCAACAATTGGTTTTGAGTTTTGTCCAAGTCCAGCTCATCTGCACTGGAAAAATGAGTGAATATACCTTCAAGATGAATATAATCTTGATTCTTAAGCATATATTCTATTTCTTTCATCTCTTGTATATTCCTTATCCCAAGTCTGCCCATGCCTGTATCAATTTTTATGTGTATATTTAGCGGTTGCTGTATATTTTCTTCCTGTAAATATGCTATAGCTTTCCCTATCCAATCAATGTCATGTACATTTAAAGAGATATTGTACTGCACGGCTACCTTGGAGTCTTCCGCCCTAGTGGAACCTAGTACTAAGATCGGCACTTTTATACCTGCCTGACGAAGCCTGATCGCCTCATCCAAGAAAGCTACGGCCAAACTGGTTGCTCCGGCACCTAATGCCACTTCAGCCACTTGCCGATCTCCATGTCCATATGCATTTGCCTTTACAACCGCCATGATGTCAGTAGTTTGAGGCAACAGATGCCTAATCTGTTCAACGTTATGCTTTATATGATCTAAATTGATTTCTGCCCATGTATCTCTATAGGATAATTGACTATTTTTCATAAGAGGTTTACCTACCTTTAGATGATTATAATTTGATTATTCCCCTTAATGAAAGGATAGTCAATTCATTCCTCAGAAACTAAAAAGAAATAGACCTGCCTTTATTAACAGGTCCATCCACTTCTATTTTTCTGCAGTTTCCTGCACTGATTTCGCAACCATGATCATCTCGTCTGATGTGAGATTTTTTGCAGCGAGCATGAAATCTATCCCTTCATAAGACCAGGATATTGAGTTTTCTGTCATATTGCCAATTGTGAATCCTAAATCAACCGGCTCACCTTCTGCTATGGTGACCGCAGCTTCTTTGACAATCTTTGATTTAGTTTCAATTAACGTGTATTGTTTTTCATCACCCGCAAATGTCAGAACGGCTCGTTTTCCTTCCTCTGTTTTGATCATTTTCTCTCCTGCAGGCTCCACACCCTGTATCTCGGCTGTTGGATATTGAGCTTCAAAATCAATATCTTCTTCAGAAGACATTACCGGCACTTCCAATTGCGCTCCTGTCATATTCTTTTTCACATCAAAATCACTATTACTGTAATTCGGATTGAACTTCGTTTTTTCAAATTCAACCTGAACTAATGCATTACGATCAGAATCCATTACATCTACACTTACAGGCTCTAGTGTTTTGCGGTCAAATTTCACGACCTGCAATGGAAGCATCTTATTGTTCTGATATCTTGTTTTTGTCTCAAACACATAACTATCATCTGTTGCCTTAAAGGTTGCATCCTTATCAACAGTTACATCTGTAATTAAAGACTCATACAGATAGGCCTGCGAGCTGTTTTTTGGCCACTCACTTTGAAACTTAAAACTTTTATTAAGCGCTGGAGTTAATACAAATACCCCTTCTTCATTCCGCAGGATGATTTGACTTTGATCCTTTTGAGCATTTTTCAAGTTTACCCGGTAATTTGATGGAGATTGATACCATACTTCCACATCATATACTTGTGGTTCTGTACCCATTTTTAAAGTCATTTTCGCATCTGCTTTGTATCCCTTTAATTCATTCATCTTTTCCGTTAACGCATCCACAACTTCAGTTTGCGATTTTTCCCCGCAGCCTGCTAAGACCAACATAAATCCCAATGTCAGCGTCAGCATCATTAACCTCCTCAAGATCTCATCCCCTTTTAACAGTAGTAAGTAAAAGGGAGAGGAAAGCCCGATCCGGTTTGTTCATTTACATTCCAGTACATTTTTAAGATACATCCTTTCAAAACATTCTTTATTTCTGCTATTCTTATGTTAATTCAATAACGCTGTTGAAAGCCCGCAAAGAGTGTTTTATCTTAAATACATATGGGTAGTAAATGTCCAAAACAAGGCCTTGTCTCTCCAATTCGTTAATTGAATATATGAGACAATCCTTCTGAATATGTGCTTGCGGGGGACAAACAATTTATTTTTATCGTTTTTCAAGTAGAACCTGGGCAGCCGCATATTGTTTAGTATGGGTAATACTTAAGTGTGCCTTTACCTCTAAAGGATGTTTGATAATCGGTTTACCATTCTTGTCAGGAATAATGCTAATATCATGGAACGATAGTTTACCGCCGATACCTGTACCATTTGCTTTTGAAAATGCCTCTTTAGCAGAAAATCGTCCGGCAAGCCACTCGATTTTTCGATTTTCACCAAGTGACAGATAGTATTCCTTTTCATCTTCAGTTAGTATACGATCAACAAATTTCGGCTGCCGTTTAAGAATATCTCTCACTCTCTCAAGTTCAATAATATCGATACCAATTCCAACAATCATTGGTTCACACCCTCACAATTTATATAGCTATTTTAGTTTAAACATTACCTCATTATAAATGATTTACCAAATCTTATTATGTTAGGATGATGTCTTTTGTTCACTCGTACCGAAAGTTTCGGGCAATTTATCCGTTTTTATCCGGGAGTCAGTCTTTTAACAGCTGTGTGTATAGTTCTTTTTATTATCACTTCTTTACCAATCTCTCTTGGAAGAGATCTTTACACCTTATTAAGCGGAGTTAACTTATTCATTGCAGAGGGTGAATATTGGAGATTGGTCACACCAATCTTTCTTCACATTGGCTTTTCCCATCTATTATTCAATAGTTTCTCCTTAATTATTATTGGTCCTGGACTGGAAAATATATTAGGTACATTTAGATTCAGTCTCCTTTTTATACTGTCCGGTACCCTTGCAAATGTTCTTACATTCTTTGCAGAACCTTTAATGTATGCTCATGTGGGAGCCAGCGGTTCCATTTATGGGCTATTTGGATGTTTTGCCTATATCATCTTTTTTAGAAAAGATTTAATTTCGCAGCAAAATTCACAGGTTATACTAGCTTTAATTATTATCGGGGTAGTCATGTCTTTTTTCCAATCATCCATTAATATCACAGGGCATATTGGCGGCCTTATAATGGGCTTTGCACTCTCCCGTCTATTTTTAGTTAATCGATAATTAGATGAATCTATTTCCTCTCTAGGAAAAATTAACTATAATAGAAATAGCATCTTTAAATTAGAGAGAGAAGGTAGAAGCTATGGATTTATCATTCAGTGAATTTTTGATTCCTCAACCCATAAAAGGAAATGGCCAAGAATGCCTTACATTTTCTATCCCTGAATGGATGAATTTATCTGACACCTTCTCTATTCATACATATGAACAGTATCATCCAATCTATGTCATGCAGGCAATGGCTTCTGTATCACTAACAAATGAAAAGGAAGCCTTCAAAATTGTAAAATCATATTACTGCAAATGTACATCTGGAGTAGTTCAGAAACTCTTTGTCCTGGAATATTTATTCCGTTTAGGATGCATGGATTGGATTAAAACATTAATACTCGAAGATTCCTCCAACCCAGAAAATAATGAATTAAGAAATGTATTTTCTATTTATATTGCTCAGGCAGAGGCTCAGATCGATAACTCAGAGCTTATTGATCAAGCATTTAATCTGTCTTCAAGCTGTTTAGAAATTAATATTGCTTCTATCATTTCACATATGTATGGGATTAGTCAGTTAAGATTGCAAGAGCCACTCAATAAATTAATAAAGGCTGTCGAACCCATGCTTTTACTATGTAAAGAGGAGGATTTGCTGTCTATCTTTAAAATACAGCTTGGAGAAATGTATTTAGTCTCTATGTTATGCAGCAGCACAAATCCAGAGAACGTTCGAAACGCCTGCCAACAATACTTTAACAATAAAGATTTATTGCAACAATTCCCTACTCTGGAAATCAGCCTGTCTCACATCATAGCTCATTCTTATATGTTCGATAGCTTCCCTATAGCAAAAGAATGGGTTACGAAGGGATTAGCTCTGCTGAAAAATGTCCATATGCAACGCAGACCTTATTTGGAGGCTTCACTTAATTGTTCTTTGGATATATTCAGGAGCTTATGGCGCAGAGAATTGGATATACAACCGACATCCCCATCTGAAAAAGCCTATCGTTATATGGTAACTGGCCAAACACATCTAGGAAGCAAGATATTAGAGACTTTGCAAACAGAAAAAGGATCACTCACCCTTTTTGAACACTTTTATTTAGCTATTGGTAAAGGTCCTCATGAATTACGAGAGGCACAGAACCTTTTCATACATAGCCGTAATTACTATTATGCCAAGCTTATCGACTTTCATTTGTCACAGGCTCATACGAAAATATAGCACCATCCATTATTTTAAAGCCATCTAGCAATTTTAATTGCTCAATCAACTTGAAAACAGCAAAATCTTTATGCTTAGCCTCCAGCATACAATCAACTTGGCTTGTCAAATTATTATTCCCCTGCACTAATTCCATCATTTCTTCTTTTTGCACATGATCAGCATGTGCTTTTTTATTTTTTTCATTCTTCGGGGATGAAAGATGGACTTTAACAGGCAAGCTTGAATTACTCCAGGTTTGCACAATCCTTGGCCAGTGATCTTTCCAATCTCCCTGACAGTTTTGTTTATGATGGTGTAAATCAAATACCATTGGAATGGATAGTTTTTCACATAGGTAAAGGGTATCCTGTATGCCAAATAGCGTATCATCATTTTCCAATATAATCATTTCCTGAATATCCACAGGCACATATCCCCAATTATGAATAAATTGTTCAAGAGCTTGTTCCTTATCTTGATATAAACCACCAATATGTAATACACAACGATGTTTTGGCGATAATCCAAAAGCTTTTAGTAATCGAAAATGCATCCTTAATGTCTTAATTGATGTTTTCAAGATATTCTTATCTTCACTATTTAAAACAACGAAGTGATCCGGATGAAAATCAATTCTCATATGAGAATGCTTTTTTAGATATTCTTTAATCGCACTTGTTTCCTCTTTTATACCGGCCATATAGTTCCAATCTTCTAAATCCGGATGGTTGGCAAGTGGTATTAATTTTGAGGAAAATCGAAAGAATTGGATACCATTTACTTCATTATGAATTAATAAACGAAGGCAGTTTTTAAGATTGGTTTTTGCAATTTTCTCCAGTCTTTTTATAGCGGCTTCTCTATTTGCCAGCTTGCTGAATTGCGCATATGTCATTGTTTTTGAGGGGGATGCATTTTTCAATTCCATACTCATAGCTACATAACCTAAGCGAATAATAGTCATAAGATTTACTCACCTCCTATGCTTATTATGAACAATGGAAGGTAATTCATTACAAAAAGGCCAATCCTAATGTGTAGGATTGGCCTTTATTTAAATCTTATTTACTTGTGTTTTTTGGTTTAGAGTTTGAGTAAGACTTTCTGCGTCCACCTTGATTGGTGCTGCTGCTGCGTCTTCTGTCTCCGCCACCACGGCTATCTCTGTCTCCGCCTCTGTTATATGGACGTTTGCTTCCGCCACCTTTTCCGCCTTTATAGCCATCTTTGCGGAATGGAAGTGGTCTCTCTTCTGAGATGGTTACAGGCTTTTCATCCGGCTCTCTAATGAACAATTTCAATGCTGCAGCAACTAATTCCTCTGCAGTATGATCTTCTATCATTTCTTTAGCCAACGGAAGATATGCCGTTAAGTCCTCAGAAGAAACAACATTGTACAATTTTTCTTTTACAGTTCTTTGCTGTCCTTCAAGCGCATCTGTAACAGTTGGAGCTTTTATACGCTCCATTTTCTTTTTAGTGGTGCGTTCAACCACTTCAAGATAAGACATTTCACGTGGAGTTACGAATGTAACTGCCATACCTTCTTTACCCGCTCTTCCTGTACGTCCAATACGGTGAACATAACTTTCAGGATCCTGAGGAATATCAAAGTTATAAACATGAGTAACACCGGAAATATCAAGACCACGTGCAGCCACATCCGTAGCTACCAATATATCGACTGCTCCCTCTTTAAACTTGCGTAAGACTGACATACGACGTGCTTGTGTCAAATCACCATGGATTCCTTCAGCTGTATAACCACGTACTGTTAATGCTTCTGCTAATTCATCAACACGACGTTTAGTACGGCCAAATATAATAGCTAATTCCGGCGTATGGATATCAATTAGACGAGTTAATGCATCGAATTTTTCTCTTTCCGGAACACGTACATAATATTGGCTGATTGCCGGTACAGTCATTTCTCTCGCTTTTACACGAACTGTTTTTGGTTCATGCATGAATCTTTCGGCTATACGACGAATTGGATCAGGCATAGTTGCAGAGAACAATAGAGTTTGGTGATTATCTGGAACAGAAGATAGAATAGATTCAATATCTTCAATGAATCCCATGTTCAACATTTCATCTGCTTCATCAAGAACTACAGTATGAACATTGTTCAAACGAATTGTTTTTCTGTTAATATGATCCAACAGTCTGCCTGGTGTACCCACGATGATATGCGGACGTTTTTTTAACGCACGGATTTGACGAGTTATATCCTGACCGCCATATACTGCCAGAACGCGGGAACGGTTGCCTGCTCCGATTTTGTAAAGCTCTTCAGAAACCTGAATAGCAAGTTCACGTGTCGGTGCAATGATTAATCCCTGAATTTCGTCTCTTTTTACATCGATTTTTTCAATCATCGGAATTCCAAACGCAGCAGTTTTACCAGTACCTGTTTGAGCTTGTCCGATTAAATCCCCACCCTGCAATGCAAGTGGAATCGTTTCAGATTGGATTGGAGTTGCTTCTTCAAACCCCATGCCTTCTACTGCTCTTAATGTGTCGCTGCTAATTCCTAATTCACTAAATAATGTCATTAATTTTTCTACCCCCAAGATAGGTGTTATTTTAACAATTGCTTCAATATATTTTTCATTCCTGTAAAACAGGATTACGGTCAATTTAATCATGCCTGTTGCACAGGGTTCGATCTCACAAAAAAAAGCGGCCGTCAGTATCCCGGCAGCATGAGTTCATAAGTCCAATTCATTTGGAAAATTTTCATGAAACGCATGTATTTAACTTATGTTAACAAAAACAGACCGGGATTGCAAATAATCGCACTTGCAATATTCTATTATGCTATTTTTCCTGCTTCAAATCTTCAAGCTATTAACAGATACTTTTGTGGTTCTAAATTAGCTAATTTAAGAACTGTATTCTCCCTTTTTAAAGCCGTTGATGGGTGAAGAATAGGCGCTGCACACTAATCTTGTACACGATAAGCCGTTATAGTCACGATTTGTTTTAAATAAAATAGAGGTTTATAAACATATTTACAGAATTTTGTTTGTAGTACACATAGATGATTTATGCCAGGACTCGATTTATACAAAGCAATCGGATCTTGGTATCAAAATTAAATAAAATATTACATTTACCTACTAATCAATCGATTGATTAACTAACCTAGTTTAGTGTGCAGCATAAAAACGCCAATTAACTAATAAATAACCTCTATTTACATACAGTTATATATTACCCAGATTTCATTCAAATCATGCAGATATGTATGAAATTTTTAAAAATGTCATTCATCCTTAAAGAATGAATGACATCGTGGGATAGTATATCTTTAAGGTTTAGTCTTGAAGGCTACGAACGACTTCTTCAAGTCTCATCCCTCTCGAAGCTTTGACCAACACAATAGAATGTTCATCAATGACTTCTTTTAACTTCAATGATAATTGATCCTTATCACTGAAATGATAAATGCGTTCTTTATTCAAATTTTCTGCAGCACCTTCGGCAATCTTTTCAGCCAATTTACCATACGTAAAGACATAATCAATCTCCTCTGTGATTAATTCACCCATTTTGGAGTGATACATCTCTTCCTCTGGTCCCAATTCAAGCATATCGCCTAGTACAAGAATCTTCTTGCCCGTACCTGTCATCCCTTTCACTAATTCAATAGCTGCTTTAACTGAAGTCGGGCTGGCATTATAAGCATCGTTTATGATTTTTTCGCCTCTCGCTCCAAAGGATACTTCCATCCGCATATTAGATAGTTTTACTTCAGCAAGGCCTGTCGTGATTTGTTCCCAGGAGACTCCCATCGTTCTGCCAGCAGCTATCGCCGCCAATGCATTCAGCACATTATGATTGCCTAAGAGCGGCAATACGAAAGGATGATTACCATCTACATCAATTGTAAATTCCATTTCATTCTCTCCTGCTTTGCTTTGAACAGGATAATAGTCATTTGTTATGCTGCTGCCAAAGGTAATCTGTTTATAGGCATGCTTGGATACCCTGCTTAGCAGAAGAGGTTCATCCCCATTAAAAATGAGTGTTCCATCCTTCTTTAAACCCTCGACAATTTCCATTTTGGCGTCTGCAATTCCTTCGCGAGAACCAAGGTCAAGTAAATGCGCCTCACCAATATTAGTAATAATCGCTACATCAGGTTGTCCAATCTGTGAAAGGAGTGAAATCTCCCCACTGCTGCTCATTCCCATTTCTAGAATCAGGATTTCTGTATCTTCCGGAGCAGACAGAATCGTAAGTGGCAATCCAATGTGGTTGTTATAATTTCCACTTGTTTTATGTACCCGATATTTTGTTTTCATGATCGAGGCGGTCATATCTTTAGTAGTCGTTTTCCCATTACTGCCTGTAATTCCGACCACTTTCGTATCCAATTCATGTAAATATGCTTTAGATAACTGTTGTAATGCCTTTAAACTATCCTTAACAAAAATCAGTGCTCTGTTTTCAGGAGGATTCGGTGCATCTGATTCCCAAAATGTAGCAGCTGCTCCCTGAGCGAATGCTGCCTCTACATGATTATGTCCATTGCTATTTTCACCCTGCAAAGGAACAAATAGATTGCCTTCCTCGATTTTTCTTGTATCATTTGTTACTCCTGAAACAAGTATATCTTTGAAACCTTCATTTATGCTGCCATCTACCATAGCTGCAATTTCAGCCAATGTACGTTTGATCATATTAATCCTCCATTACCCTTTATCATCCCTGAAAAAAAACAGATACAGCCAATTAAATAATCGGCTGTACAGCATTCCTCTGCCGTTTAATTGAGTATGCATAACCCTATCAATAGTAATAAGCCGGAAATGATGTTCGTAAATCAACCCATCGAGAATATCTAATGCGCAGATTCTTACATTTCTCATTTATACAGCCAGGCTACATTATATTAAATAGTATATTTAATTTTTTGCTTTTCAGCATGTCTTTCAATAGCTAAATTAATCAGTTTTTCAATTAATTGCGGATATTCCACTCCAGTGTGGCTCCAAAGTAATGGGAACATACTGAATGGCGTAAATCCTGGCATTGTATTTACTTCATTAATATAAGCTTTTCCGTCATGTGTAAGGAAGAAATCTGCCCTTACAAGCCCGGAACAATCCAATGCTTTGTATGCCTTAATTGCCATGTCATGCAGCATTTGATATTCTTCCTGAGAAATCTCTGCAGGTATTACCAATGCTGTATCGCCATCTTCGTATTTGGCTTTATAGTCATAAAACGCTTTTTTCGGAATAATTTCCCCTGCAACAGAACACTCAGGATAATCATTTCCAATAACGCCAATCTCAACCTCTCTTGCAGTAACACCTTCTTCAATGATTACTTTTCGGTCGAATTGGAATGCCTCTTCAAATGCTTTATGCAGCTCTTCAGCATTTTCACATTTACTAATCCCAACACTGGAACCTAAGTTAGCCGGTTTAACAAAACATGGATATCCCAATGCTTTTTCTACCTCTTGGCATACCTTTTCTTCATTTCCGCTCCATTCTGAACGTAAATAAGAAACATAACCAACCTGCCCTAACCCAGCCTGGGCAAATATATTCTTCATGATTACTTTATCCATACCTGCTGAAGAAGCAAGAACACCATTTCCTACATACGGAATATTAAGCAGCTCGAGCAACCCCTGCACTGTACCATCTTCGCCATTAGGGCCATGTAATAATGGGAAAATAACATCGAATGCATCATCAGATCCGTTAGCGATAATACTGTTAAAACCAGTTGTTTGAACAGCCTGACTTCTGTGGTCAAATTCCAGCTCTTTAACAGATTCAACTGGTCCTTGTAATTGCGGTCCTTTAATCCATTCCCCCTCTTCATTTATGTAAATCGGATGTATCTCATATTTAGATGAATCCAATGCTTTGATGACTGCCATAGCAGTTTGCATGGATACTTTATGTTCAGCAGATTTTCCACCATATAATAATCCTAGTTTAATTTTCATTGAATTTACCCTCCGTTAATTGATACATAATATATTGTATCATTTCCTTTTCAGAACATTAAATTAATATGTGACAGGTACTTTTTATAGGAAAAACTTATATTCTTCTTATTATATGCATATTCGAACATAATTTGTGAACCTGAATATCTGTATAATAAATTAGGAAAACCTCCTTAATTTTACAGGAGGTTTATTTTCCATCTATGACCCATTCTTTCATTTTCTTCTGATAAACGAGATTAACAGTTTGCCGCTTTTGATAAATCGTCCTTAACTCATCTCTTAGCTCATCTTCATGCCGATAATCTCCAACAACCCATACTGGAATCTCGATAGTTTGTCTTGTTTGAATTGACTTATGAAAGCTAATGATTACGCCCTCATTAAACAAAGGGGATAACTGTTTCAGAATCTCTAAAGGGATTATTGCGTTCTCTGTTCTTTTTCTACCGCCAAGCCATAATCGATCCGGCTTATTTATCTCCACATGCTCAGGAATTAGCTTGGAAATTAACTGGTAAAAATCATTCCAATACCGGTAATAAACTTTATTATAAAAGCCATCCTCTAATGTTAAATAGACAAACCGATTATTTAATTTTGGATAAAAGGGAGATCTTAGATGGTTAAATGTATGTCTGAAATACAGGATTTCAGCGATTTCCCATGGAGCTAATTCTTCCAGCCCCTCAATATCCTCAAAATCAATCCAGCTTATATGCCCATACTCCTTCCCACTTTCTTTATAATATTTCTTATATGAGGGAAAGGAAACATAATTAAACTGTGTATGCATATCATATTCAACATCCATAAAAGGATGATCCAATAATAAAACATTTGGCGGCGGCTCTTTCAACGATTGCATAAAACTAAAAAAGTCTATGCCAAATGAAGCTACAAAATGCTCAGCTTCTTGTTTATGAAGGTATATAAAATCTCTTTTACCATGTTTCAATACAAACCCCTCCGGCATGTCTTCATCAATACGATGTTAGGTGGCTATTAGACTATTTTGATTAGTCAAGCCTACATCTAATTACCTATCCCCTGCTTATCCTATCGGTGTAAATAGTTTCTCCTTTATTCTAGACGATATTAAACCAAAAAAGATTCAAAAAACCGTAAAAAAATTATATTGTAAAGTTGTTGTAACATTGGTAATCCTTTAATCTGACCTGTAGCAAAAAGTGAGTAGGCACCAGCCTTATTTTTTAAATAAAGATTAAAATTATATAATCCCACTGTTTTAAAAGATTCAAACTTTCTCGTATAAAATTATAAGACTTTTTTCCCAACATTACTAAACTTACGCACCGTTTTAAATTATTTTACTTATTCGGAAAATACTACCTTTTTATTTTTGGTATTAACCGGAGCTTGACTCCATTCTTTTCATTTAGTTTCGTTAGATGATATGTCCCTGTAACCCAATCTTCCATTTGGTTTTGGTACCATTCGCTTCCCAATTGCCCGGACTGTCCTGGTCCGACTATATGTGAGGCCTTGGATAAATCAGAGAGATCCGCAATAAACCTCCATGATCCTCCATGATTAATAGTTCCCTTCGTATCGTAACCAGCTGCCTGAACTGTAACCGCACTTCCCCCACTCTCTAGTTCCCCCTTATAATTAAACACATATTGAAGAGGACTGACTGAGGATAGCGGATGCTTAAATTGAATTTGGTGATAATCCCCCCATCTCCAATTAGAAAGAACCCCTCCCTGTATCTCTTTCCCTTTTGTAACAGCTTTCTTCAAGCTGGTTTCCAGCACCGTCTTTAAGCCACCCTTGTCTTCAATCCAAATACTCTTTTCACCATTTAACGCTTTTCTAAGAAGCTGATCAACAGCTTGCTTTCTGCCTCTGAAAAGGGTGAGCATTTCTTCAGATATATCATCTGTGAATAAGGTGTCCGAGATTTCTGCCATCCATAGTTGGAAGAGTAACGGAGCTGCCATTTCTTTGTCATCCATGTAATTCCAGTCCTCTAAAACATCAATGGCCTCTGTTTCTTTAGTCTCTGATAGTTCTTCTATAAACTTCGGCAGGAACTCCTCCGCCTGCAGATTTCGCTGATCCATTTGCAAATTCTTCAACTCTTCAATCGTTAATTTATCATTGCCTGAAAGAACTTCATCAATCCTCATTTGGCGATAGGGCTGGGCCCAATCATGGCTTATATGATACGGATAGTGTTCATCTGTTACTTTATTGTTAGCCGTTGATATGTATCCTTTTTCAGCATTAATCGTACGCGGTAATTCGTTGTATGGAATATATCCAACCCACTCATTTTCTCCCGTCCAGCCTTCTACCGGTAAAAGAGCATCCTGCTTATCTTTTCGAATAGGAATCTTCCCATTAGCCTTATAAGCAATTGTTCCTTCCTTTGAGGCAAAGACAAAATTTTGTGCCGGCGATTCAAAATCCTCCAGCGCTTTTTCGAATTCGGTCCAATCTTTTGATTTACCCATATTAAGCACGGCTTCCAGCTCATTTGAGGGTTGCAAAGCGGTCCACTTTAAAGCCAAAACATGCTCCTTGCCAACACTTCCTAAAAATTCTGAGATGACAGGCCCATGACGTGTAATGGTTATTTTAAAATCCTCCGATTTCTGTCCTTTTATCTTTATCTTCTCATGAATAACCTGAGCTTTTTCCCATTCTTTTTTGTAAAGAAATTCATCTTCCTGTTCAGGGTTTCTCTTCTCAATATATAAATCCTGTACATCAGGACCCACATTCGTAACTCCCCATGCAATAGTTAGGTTATGACCTAAAATGATTCCAGGAATACCGGCAAATATGACACCGCTAACATTATAGCCAGGCCCTTCCAAATGATTTTGATACCAAACAGAGGGGGTGGCCAAAGATAAATGTGGATCATTCGCCAATAATGGTTCTCCAGATTGGGTCTTCTCACCTGAGACTACCCAATTATTGCTTCCGTTATATTCATTCGGGACAACAGAAGAAGATAAACTGCCTTCTATGTCGAGTTCATCCTTGGTTATATTCACTGGTGCTCCTGCAGGGTAGCTTGGGAATAGTTCATATGCTTTTTCCTTCGGGAAACTTTGCAGCAAATAGTGACGAAAAGCCTGACTGTTCCAGTTTCCTCCCAAATCAAAAGCCATATACTTACCAATCGTCAGTGAATCAATCGGAGTCCACTCCTCTGGCTCATACCCAAGAAAGGTAAATTCTATCGGCCATTTCCCTTTGGCCTTTTTTTCTTTTATGTAGGCATTTACACCCTCAGCAAATGACTGAAGTATTTCTCTTGCCTCCGGTGAATAGGATTCATAAGAATCTTCAGCAGCTCTCCTCAAACCTAGCGTTCGGAAATATTTATCGTTTTTAAGCATGGCTTCCCCTATTACTTCACTTAATCTGCCTGATGCCTGCCTTCTTGATAAATCCATTTGAAACATCCTATCCTGAGCCTGTACATAACCTTGGGCAAAAAATAAATCCTGTGTATCATCGGCCTTTATATGCGGAACTCCTTCTTGATCACGCAAAACCTCTACCTCATTATGTAAACCCAAAAGTTCAAGTTCACCTTCCATTTGCGGTAAAGGCCGTTTAACAAAATAAACCGCTCCCAGTGAACCAATTATAAGAATGACTACTAAAATAGCAATTACCCATAAACTAATTTTCTTCCCCTTTGACACCCGTTTCCTTGGAATCTTTATTTCCATAATATCCCACCTCTCATGCTTTTTACATTCTATAAAAGATGAGAGTTTCCTTTATTTGTTTTAAACCATTGCCTCAGCTGCTTATACTTGTTATACAACGCAAAAAAATGCCGACACATACCATGTCGGCATTTCCTCACTCTATTTACTTTAGCTTAATTCGTTGAAGGCGCAGGGCATTTAAGACAACACTCACCGAACTGAATGCCATAGCACCACCTGCCAACCAAGGGGCGAGCAGTCCCATAAACGCCACTGGAATTCCAAGGGTATTATAGCCAAAAGCCCAAAATAGATTTTGTTTAATATTACGCATCGTCTGCTTACTTAAATAAAACGCATCTGCAATTCCATTTAAGTCGCCCTTCATCAAGGTAATGTCCGCTGCTTCTATTGCAATATCTGTACCTGTTCCGATAGCAATACCGATATCGGCCAACGCTAGGGCCGGAGCATCATTAATTCCGTCGCCGACCATCGCTACTTTTCTTCCTTCAGATTGGAATCTTTTAATCTGATTCGCCTTTCCTTCTGGAAGAACTTCAGCAATCACATGTTGAATACCCGCCTGCTTTGCGATTGTCTCCGCGGTGCTCTGATTATCTCCTGTAATCATCCACACCTCGATGCTCATATCCCTTAGACGTTGCACCGCCTGTCCGGATGTCTCTTTAATCGTATCAGCAACAGCAATGATACCAGCCACATTTCCATTCACCGCGGCAATCATCGCCGTTTTCCCTTCTTTCTCAAGATCCTCCATAAAAGGCTGAGTTGAGGTGATATCAAGCTGATTAGCCGTCATCCATTTTCTCGTTCCTACCAGGACTTTATCCTGCCCAACAGAAGCGCGAATTCCAAATCCAGGAGTACTTTGAAAATCTACTGCCTCTGTAAGCTCCAGATTATGTTCATGGGCTGCTTCGACTATTGCCTGTGCTAGAGGATGCTCGGATGGTTTCTCTGCTGCCGCTATGAGTTTTAACAGTTTTTCCTGCTCCCAATTTCCGATTGGTATAATATCCGTTAAAATCGGTTTACCATTCGTTATTGTCCCTGTCTTATCCAACAGTACGGTATTAATCTGATGAGCGGTCTCTAAATGCTCTCCGCCTTTAAATAAAATACCAAATTCAGCTGCCCGGCCAGACCCAGACATTATGGATGTCGGCGTAGCCAACCCTAACGCACATGGACAGGCTATTACAAGAACAGCAATCATATTTTCTAGTGCCGTAGTGAAATTTCCACGATCCACGATAAAATACCATGCTATAAATGTCAAAACGGCTATTCCCACTACAATCGGAACAAAGATACCTGATATTTTATCCGCTAACCGCTGAATTGGAGCTTTCGAACCCTGTGCCTGTTCAACCACTCTAATAATTTGGGATAGGGCTGTATCTTTACCCACTTTAATGGCTTTCATCTTTAATGCACCATTTTTATTAATGGTGGCTCCGAAGACTTGGTCCCCTGGATTTTTATCAACCGGAACACTTTCACCCGTTAACATGGATTCATCCACAGCTGAGCTGCCATCGAGCACTTCACCATCTACTGGAATTCTCTCTCCGGGTTTCACATAGATTAAGTCCCCTACTACTACATCGGCAAGCGGAACTTTCACTTCTTTTTGATCACGAATGACAATCGCCGTTTTAGGCTGCAAGCCAATCATCTTCTTAATCGCATCTGATGTACGGCCTTTTGCCTTAGCCTCAAATAATTTACCCAGTAAAATTAAAGTTATTAAAATGGCACTTGTTTCAAAATAAAGATGCGGCATCTCAGCATGATGATGCCCACTTTTTACTATAGATTCATATAAACTATAAAAATAGGCAGCAGATGTACCAAGCACCACTAATACATCCATGTTGGCACTGCCATTTCGCAGAGCCTTATAGGCCCCTTTATAAAATTGCCAACCAATAATGAATTGAACAGGTGTCGCTAAAGCCAACTGAACCCACGGATTCAGTAAAATATCCGGTATATACATCCAGGAGGTAAAAGAAAAATGGGCTACCATCGTCCATAATAGTGGCAATGAAAGGAAAGCAGCTGCTATAAACCTAAGCTGTTGTTTTTTTATAGCCGATTGCCTCGGGTCTTCACTTTCCTGTTTATGCTGTTCCTTTGGTGAAGCACCATAGCCTAGTTTTTCTATTTTGGCAATGAGATCTTCCTCAGATAACTCACTGCTAGAATATTCAATCGTGCCTGATTCCAAGGCCAGATTTATATTGGCAATTAAGACACCCTCCGTCTTGTTCAATACCTTTTCAATTCTTGCTGAACAGGCGGCGCAGGTCATTCCGGTAATCATTAGTTCCGATACTCTAGTCGTAACCCCGTACCCTAGCTTTTCTATTTTTCCTCTTAAATCGTTCGCTGATAAGAGAGTAGGATCATAAAGAATAGCAGATGTTTCAGTGGCTAAGTTCACATTTACCTCTTTAACTCCCTCCATTTTCCCCAGTACCTTTTCAATCCTTGCTGAACAGGCGGCACAGGTCATTCCCGTAATCTGCAAATGGACATGCTTCATAAACTCACCACCTTATTGTTGAACTTGCATTATTTAAATAGGGCGTGGCTTAGCCTATTAATTCGAATCATATATTAATCGACATCATATCCTTGTTCATCAATAGATTCTTTAATTGTTTCTAGATTAACCATTGCCGGGTCATATTGGACTTCCACTTTTCCCGTATCCAATGTAACCTTCACAGAACTAACTCCGTTTAACTCACTTACACTGCCTTCGACTGCTTTCACACAATGCTCGCAGGACATACCTTTTACATTTAAGATCGTTGTTTCCATTTTAAATTCCTCCTATTTTTTCATTAATTTTTGTATGGTAATTAATACTTCATCGAGTACTTCCATATCACCCTGTTGAATTCTTTCTGCCACACATGATTTCATATGGCCTTCAAGCATCAACTTTCCAACAGCATTCAGGGCTGATTGTGTAGCTGCAATCTGGGTTATAATATCATCGCAATATACATCCTTTTCAATCATGCCTTTAATCCCTCTAATCTGCCCTTCAACCCTATTTAAACGACTGATCAAATTTTTTTTTACGTTATCAGAATGATGGCTTTTTCGTTCTTGGTCATGATGGCAATGATTACCCATATCTTCAGTAATCTCTATCTCGCTCATAGTGACCTCCCTCCCGTTTTTCTATTATTAAATATACTATACCCCCCTATAGTATATTCTTCAACGTTTATCACTTATGATCGATCTTTTTAAAATTAGACTGACAATCCATTGTTTTTCTATCCAACCTTGATTGCGTTATACTTATGATTATTCACAAATTGCAAAGGAGACATGTACGTTGCTAACAATCTACTTAACTAGACATGGACTTACAGAATGGAATGTCAATCGTATTATGCAAGGCTGGGGAAATGGCGAACTGACCGAAAAAGGTATTAATGATGCAAAAGCTCTTGGAAAGAGGCTTGCTGATGTAAAACTTGATAAAGTGTACAGCAGTACATCAAAACGTGCTTATGAAACAGCTCAATATATCATCGGTGATCGTGAGATTAGCCTGATTAAGGAAGATGACTTACGTGAAATGCATTTTGGAGATTGGGACGGGCGCATTAGAGATGAGATTGAGGCAGAATTTCCTGAGGAATTTAAAATCTTTTGGGAAACGCCACATTTATTTGAGACAGAAACAGGTGAAACCTTTAATCAGCTCAAGAAAAGAGCTGTCGATGTGTTCGAAAGAATTATAAACGAAAACCCTTCCGGTACCATCCTTATTGTGACCCATTCTATTTTCCTGCGTGTTCTGCTTACGCATATTAAAAACACACCACTTTCAGATGTCTTTAAAGCGACACCGCCAGGGAATACAAGTTTAACGAAGCTTGAATTTCATGATGGTAAAATGGAACTTTTATTCGAAAATGATATGCAGCACGTAGAATAAATAATCCAAGAGGCTTTCCCATAGTCAAGTTATTGGGAAAGCCTCTTTTTGTACAGGATAGATGTGGAGATCAGTGAGGAAGTTTAATCAAGCCGGAGACAGCCACCAAGTAAAAAAGACATGGCAAATAAAAGACTCTCATTCTTGGGTAGCTAAACCTTCGCCTTCGCTTCATTTTTAAAAAATTCTACTGCATAATCAACTGCCTCGCAAAAGGAAAATAACTTGGAATCAGCACTGCCGATTTTACCTTTCCTAACAGAGTACTGTTGTTCGAAAGCATTTCCGATTGTATCAAATTCAGTATCATCATATTCAATATCCGTATACTCCACCCATTTCCGCTCTCCATCTACAAAAATGGGAGTACCTTTTTGGATTACTTCCCTGGTACCAGATCGATACTCTGCCAGATGAAAGCAGGTGTTCGTTTCATAGCTCGTTCCGATAAACAGGACATGAGCATCTAAATCATAGAGTTTTCTTAGTGGAGATCCTTCACCCAATCCATTTTCCAATTGATGATTGGCAAGGATTTCACCATTACGCTTACCCCATGCAGTAAACGAAACATTTGGATGGTTGCTTCTTAAAACACCTGGATATGTACGAAATAGCTCTGCAATTTTCCCCATGCCATATGTAGGTGTAATAGCAGGTTCAAAAGCTGGCATTGTATTTCTCACGGTTTCCCACCACTCCCAAGGGATTGGTGGGTTCAACCATTCAGCCGGATCCGACAAATCCGCAGATTGAGCCGGCATGATAATGGCTCCTTCTTCTGTAACAGTATCCATCAATGCCTGAATAATGGCAACAGCCCCTCCATTCACCCATCCAACTGATGATAGCGAGGAATGAACAAGGACATTCATACCTCTTTTTAACCCCAATTCGCGCATGTCAGTACGTAGCACCTCTCTTGTACGGGGAAATGGTGTATTTTCTATCAACTTAGACATAGACTCACTTCCGATTCTGGCTTTTCTACCATTTTAAAGGAAAAGAAGTACTTTGTAACCCCAAGGTACTAATACCCCTTAATCATGTGTATATGATGCTTTAGGATTTCCAAAGTTGCTGGAGTTTCCAAATAAATTTCGCCATCTGTGTCCGCGTCCAGCACTTCTTCTGTTTCAATTGACAATGATTTGGTCTGCAAATGAAACAGCCTCGTTTCAGCATCATTTAGGTTTATATCAGGAGAATTAAGTGAAAATAAATCAAGAAACGCACCAAATGATGATTCTTTCACTACTAATACATCAAATAATCCATCATCCATATTAATGGATGGCAGAGGGATTTGATTAGATCCAATGAATTTCCCATTCAGCACCATGATCATGACTGCCTCATCTTCATACTCACCTTGATCAGTCTTCATTTTATAATGAAATGTCTCTGCCTCTTTCACCGTTCGTAATGCACTAATAAAGTAACTCATTTTCCCCATTAATCTCTTTTGGTTTTCATCAATATTGCTTGATGTATGGGTGATTAGCCCGATCCCCCAAAAATTAAGAAAGTAGTGGTCATCATTAACTTTTCCTACATCTACCGGAACTTGTTGGCCACTCATGATTGTCTCTGCCGCTTTTTTTAGATTTTGCGGGATATTAAGCATTCTGCTGAAATCATTACATGTACCACCCGGCAAAATAGCTAAAACAGGCCTCTTATCCAGAGCAGCAAGCCCATTGACAGCTTCATGTACCGTTCCATCTCCACCAAGGATAATAACAAGGTCATATTCTTCCCCAAGCTTAAGACAGATTTTTTTGGTTTCACCTGCCTCTTCCGTTTGCACCACTTTTAATTCTTTCGTTTCAGTACTAATTACAGGGAGTACGGCGGCAAGTGCCCGATCTGTTTCTGTCTGACCGGCAGAACCATTGTAAATAAATAGTACCTTATTAAATATACTCATTATTTTTTCTCCTTATCTTCAGAAAACTTGTATCTCTTATATTCCCATGAAGCCGGTATTTAGAAACATTCATCTCTTAATAAATGGAAAATTTACAGAAAATTCAATATAATTAACTTGCAACTAAATTTTGAAAGGATGTTTCCATGAAAACGGCTGATTTATGTGATGAGTACGCTGACAGGTTAAGTCTATGTAAAACCCCTTTCTATTCTTATGGTAAGAAAAAGGAATTTCAGGGCGAAATACGAACCGTTGAGGTATATGAAGACAATTCAATGGTAAAAGAAAGCTTGGAAACGATTGAGCCTGGAACTATTTTAGTTGTAGATGGTGGGGGCTCTCTAAATTGTGCATTATTGGGTGACCAGTTGGCAGCCATTGCAGCTGAGAGAAAAATAAACGGAATCATTATTAATGGCTGTGTCCGGGATTCAGCTGACTTGGCCCATATAGAAGTTGGAATAAAAGCGATTGGAACATGCCCATTTAAAAGTAAAAAGAGAGGCGAAGGTACAAAAGGCGGAACACTATCATTCGGAAACGTAGAATGGACTCCTGGACAATTTGTGTATGCTGATGATGATGGGATTATTATTTCAGAAAAACCATTGGAATCCAAGTCGGGATAAATATATCTCGGCTTTTTTGATGAGTCGAAAGTCATTATTTCCACTTAAAACGAACACTTGTTCTTATTGTTACTAAATGTATGCTATAATGAACTAGCAAAAGTCACTTCCATTAAGCAGACACCAACCATCCGAAATGGAGTGATGTCCCATGTCAATCTTTGAGACATTTATGGTAACATTCAGCTTTGCCACCTTACTTCTAACAGTAATCACGATAAATAATAAAAAATAGACCTCACTGCTCTAAAAAGATAGTGAGGCCTAAAAAAATCAATACTCGTCTCCGTTAAGGAGTGGCTTTTGCAGAATCATGAATGCCCACCATTCATGATTCTTTCTATTTAAAGAGTATCATAAAGATTGAGCAAAGTCACTTACAGGAGTATCCTGTTTATATGTGTATTTTTTCCCATATGTCGCAAAAAAGTTTAAACCCGTTCCTGATGGTGAAGAAATATACAAAGGGATATTTGTCAGGAGGTGAATCTTTACTCCGGACGGGTAAAGAGATTGAATGGAGACGATGGACATAGTTAATATAGTTTTACTTTTATTTTTATTGGTGAGTACGATGTTCTTTGTGGCATCAGAGTTTGCCATTGTTAAGGTCCGTGCGACCAGAATAGATCAGCTTGTTGCAGAAGGAAATCGAAAAGCAATGGCAGCCAAGAGGGTCGTAACACATTTAGATGAATATTTGTCAGCGACACAACTTGGGATTACGATTACATCATTAGGGATCGGTTGGCTTGGGGAGCCCACCGTTAAACATCTCATTGATCCCCTATTTGAAAAACTGCACATCCAGGATTCTGTAGCAAGTATTATTTCCTTTGTGATTGCATTTTCTATTATTACCTTTTTACATGTTGTAGTGGGAGAATTGGCGCCTAAATCCGTTGCGATTCAAAAAGCAGAAACGATTACAATGAATTTCGCACGGCCGCTTATTATGTTTTATAGAGTGATGTTTCCGATTATATGGGCATTGAACCATTCTGCCCGATTTATCACAAGCCTATTTGGCATTAAACCGGCTAGCGAAGGAGACATTGCCCATTCTGAAGAAGAGTTGCGGATGATTCTGACTGACAGTTATAAAAAGGGAGAAATCAATCAATCTGAATTTAAATATGTAAACAATATCTTTGAATTTGATGATCGGATTGCCAGAGAAATCATGGTGCCTCGAACAGAAATTCAAACGTTTCAAAAGGATGATATTTTAGAAGATATTGTTGCTTCTTTAAATAATGAACAATATACGCGCTATCCCGTTACAGATGGAGATAAAGATACGATTATTGGATTTGTGAATGTTAAAGAATTACTAACAGCCAGTCTTAGAAGCGGTTTGAAAACAGATATGCCAATCCGTGATTATGTTAAACCACTTATCACGGTAATTGAAACGATTCCTATTCACGATTTACTTGTGAAAATGCAGAAGGAACGCATACACATAGCCGTGTTACTTGATGAGTACGGCGGTACTTCCGGTATTGTTACGGTTGAGGATATTCTTGAAGAAATCGTTGGGGAAATCCGCGATGAGTTCGATACAGATGAGCTACCAGAGATTCGTAGAATAGGTGACTATCATTATATTCTAGATGCAAAAATGCTATTGTCTGAGATTGAGGATTTGCTTGGAATACAAATGGACTATCCGGATGTAGATACATTAGGCGGTTGGTTTTTAACTCATAAAATCGATGCAGCCATTGGGGATACATTGGAAGAGGATGGATTCATCTTTACTGTAGAGGATGCTGAAGATCACCATCTTTTATATATTGAAGTGAAAAAAGCATCCGAGTAAATAATAAAAGGAGCATACACACTGAATGGTTGTATGCTTATTGCTAGAATAGTAAGTTAGTATTATGAACTCATTTTTATTAAGATTTTGTTGATTACATTTGGATTTTCCTATTATGTAGGAGCAAAGAATTTAATTGGATCCAGTAAACTGATATGGACATCAATAAAAAACATTAGGATTCTATTAATTCACCTGAACTCAATTAATTTCAAAAAAATGATTGCAAAAAAGACGAGAATGGGATAGACCCCAAGTTCTCGTCTTTTCTTATTATTCAGTTTTCCCTTCCCACTCTAGCATGCCACCATTCATATTGGTCACATCGTATCCTTCAGATTCAAGGAACTGAACAGCTCTGGCGCTTCTTCCTCCTGCATGGCAAACAACTATATATTCTTTTGATTTATCTAACTCATTCATCCGAAATTCAAGCAGGCCTAATGGAATATTAACCGCTGTTGGAATTTTCCCGTTACGTACTTCATCTACTTCACGAACATCAATAATATTTAAGGACTGCCCTTCAGCTAGTTTTGCTTCCACTTCTTGTGGCTCAATTGTTTTCATCGTACTGATTCCGCCTCCTTTAAGATTTCAACGTAACATTACCCCTATAGGTATATCAAATTTTATTAAAAAAAGCCAACCGAAACTCTCAGCGACTTTTGACCAACAGATGCACTGCTTCATTCACTAACTTTTCCTTCTCTACATCTTCCGCATTTTTTACGCACTCAATAAGGTTACTGCTGACAATGACTCCAATTGTCTTGTCTACTGCAGACCTTACCGCAGATAACTGAGTCACGACTTCTTTGCAATCTTTTCCATCCTCCATCATTTTAAGTATCCCGCGTAATTGACCTTCCATCCTCTTAATACGGTTTTTGACTTTATCATCATATTCCATCTGAAAATCACTCCTTAAGTTATTCAAATCTATATCAGCGATAAATTCATCTTTCAGCTTCTTCTTTATACTATTTATTCCCTATTAATTAGTATCAGTATACCTGAAAATCTCAGCGTATTCTATGATGACATACAGGTCCTTCTTCTTACTATTTGCTATTCCAATAAAGTTGTTTTTTAGTATTTTGGTTAATTACTGGCATTAATGGGTATTTAGTTAGAAAGCAAGCTCTATTGACACTGAAAGGAGATTCAACTGGAATGAAAAAAAATATTCTTCCGTTTATCTTTCTACTCCTTCTGCTAGGTTCCTTGACTGCCTGTGCAGAAAAGGAGCAAATGGCAAGCGGGGCAGAATTGATTAATAACGATCAATTCGTTTTCACCGCTTCCGGGGAATTTAAGCCCTTCAGCTATATGAACGATGATATGACAATGACTGGCTTTGATATTGAAGTTGGGGAAGCCATCGCTAAACAATTGGGGCTTGAGCCTGTCCAAAAACAAATGAAATTCAAGGGAATTGTTGAAGGTGTAAAAACTGGGAGAGCTGATGCCGCAGTGGCCAGCCATACCATTAATGAGGCACGTTCAAAATTCGTCCTCTTTTCCACTCCCTACTACTATTCAGGACCACAAATTTTCACCCGTCCAGACAGTGATATCAAGACAGTTGAAGATTTAAAAGGGAAAGAAGTTGCAGCCGCCAAAGGATCTACATATGCAGACACTGCGAGCAGATATACATCTGATATTAAAACATACGATAGTGATGTGACTGCACTCAAGGCATTAAGCAATGGCCGACATGATGCTGTCATTACCGATTTTGTCACTGGGAAAACCGCTGCCAAAGAAGGCTTCAAAATTGTTGGACAACAGCTGATTGAACGAAGTGAGCAAGCTATAGTGCTTCCACAGGATAATCCAAAACTTCTTGAAGAGGTTAATAAAGCACTTGAGGAACTGCGCAAAAACGGTACTCTATCAAAAATTAGTATGAAATACTTTGGCGAAGATATTACTCAAAAACCAGATAATAAAGAATGAAAGGGAGCTGTTACGATTGCAAGATTTATCACACTTTTTTCAAACATTAGTTGATACCCGCGGGGTATTCTTCGATGCACTTCTGTTAACTCTTGAATTGACTGTCGTCTCCATCATAATCGGAATTATAATAGGACTATTTGTAGCTTTACTTAAAATCTCGAAAATTAAATTGCTCGGTTACATTTCCGATGCTTATATATATCTTGTTCGCGGAACCCCGTTAATTGTCCAAATTTTCATTCTTTATTTTGGGTTCAGCGGCATCTTTCTTATACCGGATTTCTGGGCAGCATCATTGGCTCTCGCCTTTCATAACGGGGCCTATATTGCTGAGATTTTCCGGGGAACAATTCAATCCATTGATAAAGGACAAATGGAGGCTGGCCGCTCGCTTGGTATGACACGCGGACTCGCCATGCGCCGAATCATTTTCCCTCAAGCCTTACGAAGAGCCCTCCCGCCACTCGGTAACCAATTTATTATCGGTCTAAAGGATTCTTCTCTCGCTGCTTTCATCTCATTGAATGAGCTGTTTAATGTGGCGACCACTCTCGGATCCAATAATTTTGACGAGATGACCTATTTACTCATTGTTGCTGTCTACTATCTAATATTGGTTGCTGTGTTAACACTGGGTCTTCGAGCACTTGAAAAAAGAATGGCAATTAGCGATTAGTAAGAGGGGGAAACAAAAATGAATGAATTACGAGAAATGATAAAAGTCGAAAATCTGAATAAATCCTTTGGAGATCTGCATGTATTAAAAGATATTAGTTTGACTGTCTATGAAAGCGATGTTGTCTGTTTACTTGGTTCAAGCGGATCTGGTAAAAGTACATTGCTGCGCTGCTTAAATTATCTTGAAAAAAAGGATAGCGGCTCCATCATTATTGAAGGTGAACAAATCGAAACAACAACCCATAATATTAATGAAGTACGCCAAAAAATCGGGATGGTCTTTCAGCACTTTAACCTCTTTCCTCATAAGACTGTACTGGAAAATATAATTGAAGCACCTATTATGGTAAAGAAAATAGCCAAAGATACAGCTAAACAAGAAGCATTAGAGCTATTAAAAAAGGTTGGCCTTGATGACAAGGCAGATGTTTACCCAAATAAACTATCCGGTGGACAAAAGCAACGTGTAGCCATCGCCCGTGCCCTGGCGATGAAACCTGATATCATGCTATTCGATGAACCAACCTCTGCCCTGGATCCAGAGCTGGTTGGTGAAGTATTGACCACCATGAAGGAACTCGCCCAGGATGGAATGACGATGGTTATTGTCACTCACGAAATGGGCTTTGCACGCGAAGTTGCTGACCAAATCCTCTTTATGCACGAAGGAAACATCCTGGAAAAAGGCACTCCTGAGCAAATATTTGAAAATCCTAAAGAAGAACGGACACGAGAGTTCTTTGGAAGTCAGTTATAATATCCCTAACTATGTTGAACCCTCCATCAATGGGAGGGTTTTTTTACGTATTTTAGCTTCGTCATGGACTTCAACTACCTATCACCCGCCTTTACCCCGGTATAGCTGGTCCATAGGTGCCTCATAGCTCGGGGATAGGTGCTTCCCTCTGGACTTCAACCGCCTTTCACCCTCCTTTACCCCGGTATAGCTGGTTCATAGGTGCCTCATAGCTCGGCTAGAGCTCAGCTTTCCCCCGGACTTCACCTGCCTTTCACCCACCTTCCACATAATATAGGGAACTTTTTATGACTGCATAAAGGTGGACCAGAAATGCTCATATGCTCTTCCACAAAAAAAGTGCTCAATGAATGAGCACCTTTTAGTCTATGACAACCATTATGATTGTTTTTCAATGAATTTTTTATATAATTCTTTTGAATTATTTGGATAAAAAGAATAGGTAGTATCCGTTTCGATTAGTGGATGATTGCGAGGTGAGTGATTGGAGAATGTGGCATAGCTGCTCCACTGATAATCCTGAGGGTTTGTAACCAATCCTGCCACAACAGGATTTATATGGATATATTTACTGACATTTAAAAAATCATTTGAGCTATCAACGATTCTGAAATAGTAGCTTGCTTGAAATACATGCCCCTGAGATTTGTAGGTATGGTTAAAATACATGGCATATCTTTGTTGAATGGTTTGCATGATTTTGCTTAAAGGAGAATTGGAGGTTTCTAAGAGAAGGTGAAAGTGGTTGTTCATAAGGCAGTACGCATGGAGTTTAAAATCATATTTACTATGGGCTTCAGCAAGAATAATCATGAATCTATGCTTATCGATCATATTATGGAATATTGGCTCCTTTCTAACCCCTCTATTGGTAATGTGATAAATTGAAGTTATTTCAAATTGATTCAGAGTGTTGGACAAGTATTTTTCCTCCTTAATAAGTTAATACATTACTCTTTCGTTCATGGCTGGCAAAATTCCTTTTGGATTGTGAAAAATATAACATAATTTCACGTCCATCTTTTACATTCTGGTTTGCTGGCTACTTCAAGAAAATCATTTCTTTAGATAAACAGAAAAACCGACCCCACCCCCAGGTGAAATCGGTTTTCAAAGTGTCATTTTTTATGCATTTTAAATTCAAGGAAAAGTTCATTATAATGCGCGAGCATCTTTTTGCCGAGATTATCGTAGACCTCAAGTCGGTCTGTTAGCTCAGCAGGTGGATAGAAGCGTTCATCCCCTGAAACTTCTTCTCCTAAAATTTCTAACGCTGCATTATTTGGTGTGGAATAGCCTACATAGTCTGCGTTTTGAGCAGCATTTTCAGGATCCAGCATGAAGTTAATGAATTGGTGTGCTCCGTCCACATTTTTGGATGTTTTCGGAATAACCATATTATCAAACCAGAGATTAGAGCCTTCTTCCGGCACTACATAATCAATGTTTTCATTATCCCACATAATATCAGCTGCATCACCGGACCAAACCAGCCCGACTGCTGCCTCCTCCTGAGCGAGAAGCATTTTGATCTCATCACCCACGATTGCTTTAATGTTCGGAGTTAATGTATCTAATTTATCCTTAGCTTCCTGCAAATGCTCTTCATTCGTGTCATTTAATGAATAATGAAGGCTATTCAATCCCATTCCAATGACTTCACGAGCACCATCAACAAGCAAGATTTTATTTTCTAATTCTTCGTCCCATAAATCATTCCAGCTTTTGAATTCTTTATTCGGAAGGAGCTTTGTATTATAAGCAATTCCGACTGTTCCCCAAAAATATGGAATGGAATACTTATTTCCCTTATCAAAGGAAAGGTCTAGGAAGCGAGAATCAATGTGCTTTAAATTTGGTATTTTATCGTGATCTATTTCAATCAACAGGTTTTCTTCCTTCATTTTGCTGATTGCATATTCTGAAGGAACAGCTACATCATAGAACGTACCGCCCTGTTCGATTTTCGTCATCATCGCTTCGTTTGAATCGAAGGTTTGGTATATGACTTTAATGCCTGTTTCCTCTTCAAATTTTTCAATTAAATCCGTATCGATATAATCTCCCCAGTTGTAAACCGTTAAGGTATTATCTCCGGCATATCCTTCATGTGCATTTAATCGATTGATCAAATATAAAAGGCCGAATGATACAACCAAAATCAGAATCAGGGTACGGGTTAGCTTGCTCATTCCTTAACCCCCATTCGCGGCTTGGTGCTTCTTTGTGTAATAAAGTAATATCCAATAACCAATAAAATTGTAAATAAGAATAGCAAGGTTGATAATGCATTAATCGTTAACGATATACCTTGACGAGCCATGGAGTAGATTTCTACGGATAGTGTGGAGAATCCATTCCCTGTCACGAAGAAGGTTACGGCAAAATCATCCAGTGAATAGGTCAATGCCATAAAGAAACCAGCAAAAATACCGGATGTGATGTAAGGCAGAATAACCTTTGTCAGCACATTCCACTGGCTCGCCCCCAAGTCACGAGCCGCATCGATCAATGTCGGGCTCATTTCCTGAAGTTTAGGCAATACCATAATTACAACAATCGGAACACTGAAAGCAATATGGGATAAAAGAACGGACATAAAGCCAAGTTTAATCCCAATAATGGTGAACATAATTAAGAAGGAAGCACCAATAATGACATCAGGGCTTACAATCAAAACATTGTTCAAGGAAAGTAATGTATTTTTCGTCCTTCTCTTGCGTACCTCATGTATGGCCAGTGCTCCAAAAACACCAATCACTGTAGAAATTGTAGCTGAAAGCAGAGCAATAACCAGTGTATTCAACACAATAATAAGCAATCGCGTATCGGCGAATACTTCTTTATACCATTGCAGCGTAAAACCATCAAAGCCATGCATTTTTCCGCCGCTGTTAAATGAATAGAACATCAGATAGAAAATTGGTGCATAAAGGATGGCAAACACTAAGATTAGATATAGATTTGATAGCTTAAATTTCTTTTTCATTGTCCATCCCTCACTTTCTTCTGCCTGTCAGAATCATGATTAATGCCATTGCGATAATTAGGAATACCGCTATCGTAGCTCCCATTCCCCAATCTTGCGTAACGAGAAAATGCTGTTCAATTGCTGTTCCCAATGTAATCACTCGGTTACCTGCAATCAAACGAGTAATCATAAACAATGACAGGGCTGGGATAAAGACAGCCTGTGCACCTGATTTCACTCCGTCGAGTGTCAGAGGGAAAATGACACGGCGGAAAGTCATCCATTTGGATGCTCCAAGATCACTGGCTGCATCTACATAGGATTGGTTCATTTCCTCTAGCGCATTGTAAATTGGCAATAGCATAAACGGTATAAATATATAGGTAGAAACAAAGATGAAACTAAAATCAGTAAATAGAATTTGCTTTGTTCCTATTCCAAAAACCTCTAAAAAGGCGTTGGCAGCACCATATGTGCCAAAAATACCAATAAAGGCATATGCTTTTAAAAGTAGATTAATCCAGGTTGGTAAGATAATTAATAAGAGCCATAATTGCTTATGCTTTGTTTTCGTTAATAAAAATGCCGTTGGGTATGCAATTAATAAAGAAATAACTGTAACTAAGAAAGCATACCAAAACGAACTTAATGTCATTTTCAAATAGACTGGTGTAAAGAAGTTGCTGTAATTATCCAACGTGAATTGGCCGTCAATCCCAATAAAGGAGTAATAGACAACCAGGATAATCGGGAATACAACAAACAATGCAATCCAAATAGAGTATGGAATCAGATAGAGAGTTTTCGCTTTATTCTTCATGGCCGGCCTCATTATATGCTTCTAAGCGTTTATCGAATTCTTCTTCCGTTTCCCCCGGCAGCATGACATGAATGGCTTCTTCATCAAAACTCAACCCAATTTCTTCCCCAACAACCGCTTTTTTCGTAGAGTGTACTAGCCACTCATTACCTGCTTCATCAAAACAGCAAATTTCATAGTGAACACCACGGAATAATTGGGAATCAACGCGTACCTGCATTTTTCCTTGTTCGAGTGTAGTAATCTCTAAATCCTCAGGACGGATTACCACTTCTACAGACTCATTTTCTCTGAAACCGCCGTCTACGCAGTCAAAACGTTTATCTGCAAATTCTACTATATAGTCGGCAATCATTCTACCGGGAACAATATTGGATTCTCCGATAAAGTCTGCGACGAATCGGTTAACAGGCTCATCATAGATATCAGTTGGCGTACCGCTTTGCTGAATTCTGCCTTTGTTCAAAACAAAAATCTCATCACTCATCGCCAATGCTTCTTCTTGGTCATGCGTAACAAAGATGAAGGTAATACCAAGGCGGCGTTGAAGCTCACGCAATTCATATTGCATTTCAGTACGAAGCTTTAAATCGAGCGCCGATAAAGGTTCATCAAGTAAGATTACTTCCGGTTCGTTTACAATCGCACGGGCAATGGCTACACGTTGACGCTGTCCACCGGACATTTCTTTAATTTCACGGTTTTCATAACCAGCCAGGTTAACAAAGCGTAATGCTTCTGTCACTTTCTTGGCAATGTCTGCATTTTTCATTTTTTTAATGCGTAAACCAAATGCAACATTTTCAAATACATTTAGATGTGGAAATAGGGCGTAATCCTGGAATACTGTATTTACCTGGCGCTCATTGGCCGGGACATTATTTATTAATTTACCGTTAAAGTAAATCTTTCCTTCAGAGGGCTGCATAAATCCGGCAATTAAGCGGAGAATCGTCGTTTTTCCGCAACCTGATGGTCCTAAGAGTGTATAGAATTTCCCTCTTTCAATTTCAAAGCTAACATCATTTAATACCGCTGGATCGTCATCATATTGCTTCGTGACGTTCTCAAAACGAATAATTGTATGATCATTCATGTTCATTACTCCTTCTTGTGGATATTAATTATAGATAAGAATCCGTCGCTACAAGCAATAATTCTGAAATCCCGTTGAAATCATTAATTATCTGATGTTCTTCGGTTGCGTTAAAATAAATTGCTTCTCCTGCCTTGGCAAAGTATGTCCTTCTGCCGAGTGTTATCATGATTCTCCCTTTTAATACATAGCCAAATGTCTCTGAAAGTGAGGGCTCAAATTTTTTGAACTCTCCCTTTTCCTGCAATGTAAGCAATATGGGTTCCATTTCTTTTTCATTTGATTCTGGAACAAGCCATTGGATTTGATAACCCCGATCTTCATCTATAAAATCTGTCGTATCATTTTTTCCGTATACTACTTTTTGTTCACGTTCTTCCTCATCAAAAAATTGCTTTGGGGTACAGCCGAGAACCTCGAGTATATCGAAGAATGTTTCGATAGATGGTGAACTGAGACCTCTTTCAAGTTGTGAAATATACCCTTTACTTAAATCTGTTCTTTCACCAAGTTCTTCTTGAGTCAGACCTTTTTTTAATCTTAAATTTTTAATTTTGCTTCCGATTTCCATTAACATGGTATGACCTCAATTTCGTTTATTATAAGTAAACTCTAACTAGAGAAAGTTTATTATTATCAAACTTAATGTTTACTACCAAACTCAGATTATTATACAACATTTTTAGGAAACATCAACAAAAATATATAGCAAAATAAGATTTTTAAATTTTATAAAAAATAGGTGCCTATCTTTTCAGGCACCTATACGTCATTCTATTTAATTAGCGGCAATAGATTTGAATAGCATCATGTAAATATCGGGCAAGCCCCGGCTTTGTACTATCGATATTATCAGTAAAACGTTTGTCAGAAATATACATCTCGCCAAGCCCTTTAAATATTTCCGGTGTGCAATTATAAAAATGTTTACAAATATGCATTCGCCATTCATGGACGATTTGTTGAACCTCACTATCCGCAGGATCCCGGTCCATTAATTCAGCTAAAGACTGATAAATTTGTTGATTTTCTATTTCAATTGCCTTCCAATCATCTGCTTGATAGCCATTTGTTTTTTGCTGGGATTGGCGAAATGCCTCCGTGTCTGCATACTTTTCCTTAACTTCTTTTTCATACTTTTTTATATGTGCTTCAACTCTACTCATATCAAATGGCTCGAACATATCCTGCCTTGACATTTTCCTTCCTCCTTTAATTGCCTGGGCGGTCTGATCTATGGATTGAATAATTTTCTCCAGCCGCTTCTGCTTTTCCTCCAGAACCTTTTTATGTTTCATCAAGGAATCCAAGTGGTCAAATTGGGGATCATCCAGAATAGCTTTGATCTTATTTAGCGGTAAGTCCATTTCTTTAAAAAATAATATTTGCTGAAGGCGTGCTAAATTTCCCTCATTATATAAACGATATCCATTCTCCTCAATATGAGCTGGTTTTAACAGATCAATTTCATCATAATAATGTAAAGTTCTAACACTGACTCCAGCAAGCTCGGAGACTTCCTTTATCTTATACACCTCTCTCACCCCTCCCTTCCTTTATCTTATACACCTCTCTCACCCCTCCCTTCCTATATCGTAAATGATGACGTAACGTTAGAGTCAAAGCATTTTAGATATTTTAATGAGATTAGCGAACGTCAACATCCATATTGAGTTTATTCCCTTCCAGCAAGGGAATGTGAATAGATAGGGATATAACCATTTTTAATGAGGAGGTTTTTTTATGAATAAAGACATGTACCAAGTCTGTATAGATGCCTGTATTGAATGTATAGATGCTTGTAATGTATGTTTCGATGCTTGCTTAGAAGAGGATCACATGAAGATGATGGCAGATTGCATCCGCCTGGATCGAGAATGCGCGGACATTTGTGCATTGGCGGTTAAATCAATGCAATCTAACAGTCCTTTTGCAAAAGAAATCTGTAATCTTTGTGCAGTGATTTGTAAAGCTTGCGGCGAGGAATGTCAAAAGCACGATCATGACCATTGCCAAAAATGTGCCGGGGCTTGCTTCAAATGCGCTGATGCTTGTCTCAGCATGACTGCCTAAATCAATATGGCAGGAGTTTATTTTCTTATATTTAGCAAAAGGCCGCAACAGATATTACTAAACCTGTTGCGGCCGCTTTTTACTTCCCAAAAAGTAATTGAAGAATTCGCTCCCCTGCTCTTCTATTTTCTCCTTTGTAAGGATAACAATGAATATGGATCGCAGGATTAAAATTAAGTTCGATAATTCCATAATTTTGTTCACTGACATTGGCAGTCGGATCATCAATCATCATATCGACTCCACAGATTGTAGCACCAGCAGCTTTTGCAGCTTGAATGGCCAATTCCTTATAGCTCCCTGATATAGCATCAGTAAGATCTAGACTATCCCCGCCAGTGCTGATATTAGAATTCTCTCTTAAATAAACAAGCTCTCCTTCCGCCGGGATATAATCGAAATCCTTTCCCTGTCCCTTTAGGAAAAGTGCTTCACTTTCCCCTAACTGAATCTTCTCCAAGGGTGTTTTATAGCCCTTTCCCCGTAAAGGATCTTTATTTTTCGCTGTAACCAATTCAGCAATACTGGATTGTCCATCACCTTTCACATTGGCTGGGACACGATGAAGGATCCCTGTCACTTCATCTCCCATTACAAGAAACCGATATTCCTTTCCACTGAGGAATTCCTCAACCAACACAGTACGATCATGAAGAAAAGCCATCCCTAATGCTTTTTCATAGTCCTCTTTTGAAAATGAATCTTTGAAAATCGTAATTCCCAAACCAAAATTTGTTGATTTCGGCTTGATTACAATTTGCTTGGCCTTATATTTCTCATAATCCATAACTGCTTCCTCTAGTGATTGATAGGCCCCTCCATTCGGAACTCTCATCCCAGCATTTCGAAGAATCTTCTTCGTAACAAGCTTATTCTCCATAACCAAAACAGTACTGTATGAATCGAGCGATGTTTTGGTCGCCTGCTTCACATACTCTGTTTTCTTCCCATCAGATAAAGCAATAAAGTTTTCATCTCGATCAACAATCTCGATTCCTATTCCTCTTTTAATAGCATCTTTAATTAAAATTTGCGTTGAAAGCTCCATATCCTCATATCCCAATAAAGTGAATGAATGTTTTTCACTTTCGTGTAAATAATCAAAAGAATGTTTCATATGAAACAATTCGTAGGATGACTGCTTTATACCTTCCTTTATTCTTGCTGCATAAGAGAGTTCCGGATCAATTAGCATATTTTCAACTTCGACCAGTATATGGATGTATTTATCAGCTAGAGATAATTCTCGTGCCATTTCCTTCATTCCAGCTATGATGGATAAATAATTCAAATCGGTCTTTTCCTCTTCTTCAAGCAGAAGCATATACAAAATAAATAAGTGAATGAAATAGAGATTCTCTTTACTTGTACCGATTTTAAACAGAGGGTTCAAATCTAACAACCGAATCTCAATATATTGAATCCCTTTATCTAAAAGACCTTGCAGGGGATCTTCACCAGCACCTGCCTTCAAGCGGAGCGTATGATAATATTCTTTTGCGCTCAACAATTCATGTTTCTGAATCAAATTGTGAATATCCTCAACATATTCTTCAACTGATTGATAGGAAACCTGGTAGTCCTTTCGATTTTTATAACCACATACGCTGTTTCTAAATGAATGAACTTGAGGGAGATAATAACTTCCTTGATTTAATTGCTCTGCCCTTAAGACGCAGTCTTGGTTATAAGTATTATGAAACACTGGACTGGCCCCAGTCACATCAACCAATAAATCTCGATAGCGGTTAAAATTACGGCTGATTTTTAAATAAATATCATTTTTAAACTCTTTATATGTTTTATGGCTGGATTGTTCATCATACAATACGTGCAATAGTTCGTCAGAGAACGAGAAATTGTAATGGATACCGCTTATTAATTGCTTTTTTCTTCCGTATTTCTGTGCAAGTTTATATCGGTACTCGGTCTCCTGATCGTTTTCCAGCTTGGCGATTGGAATCAAGCATTCATCGGGAAGAATAGGAGGATTACTGCCTGGCCATAAGTATTCTCCTTGCTTAGATAATTCTAAACTCACAATATCATGTATATTTTCCAGAAACTCAAACGCCTCATCAATCGTCGGGAACACCGGAGTCACCATCTCTATCTGAGACTCAGAAAAGTCGGTTGTAATGTACGGGTGCTTTGCTCTGTCACCGAATGAAGACGGGTGTGGTGTTAAAGCTAATGTCCCATTTTTATGAACCCTATTATTTTCTTTTTCAAGGCCAAAATTTCCCCTAAACAATGTTTCCGATAGGTGTTTTTCTTTCATGAGCTTTAGAAGTCTATGGTCTATATTTGTCATATATGTACTCTCCTTACCAACCGTTCTTATGCGTGTATTCTTGCTGTCTTATTTTTTATTTTTCGCAATGTAAACATAAACCAAATTACCAATACAACACCCTTCAAAAGACTGCTGATTGCGATACTCATCCATACCCCATTTAATCCAAATGGAACGGAAAGAAGGATGGCCATCGGGATTCTGAGCACTGTAAAGGTGATACTAAAAATAGGCGGAATATAGGTTTTCCCCAACCCATTAAATGCTCCGACTGTTAAAAGCTCCATACACATAAATACCTGCGAGTATCCAAGGATTCTCATATAGTCTGCTCCGAGTTTTATACTATCAGGCTCACTGATAAAAATAGAAAAAAGCTGCTCTGGAAACAGGATAAATAGTAGTGACGTAAGTAAACCGAACCCTATGGTCATAGCCAATGCTATTTTATACCCTGCATGGATTCGGTCCATTTTGTTTGCACCATAGTTTTGTCCAATAAAGGCGGCAATCGCACCCTGCAGCCCCCCAATAGTCATATAGGAAATCGACTCAATTTGGATACCAACTTTTTGAACAGCAATCGCCTCTGCTCCCCATTGCACAATAATCTTTGCAATAATGATGGATATGCCGATGAATACTACTCTTTGGACTGTAATTGGAATCCCCATTTTAATTACTTCTATCATCTTACGTCCATTCCAATTTGTATGGCTCCCTAATGATATGAATCGTTTAGAATTAAACCAGAAAAGGAGCGTAACAATAATGTTTGCTGTTAATGTTGCAAGCGCAGCTCCAACAACCCCCATTCCAGGTATAAATCCGATCCCAAAAATTAAAAAAGGATCCAAGATCATGTTAACGAGAAAACCAATAGTGTAGACGCGAAATGGCGTTTTACTGTTTCCCATACTATTTAAAATCATACTGTACAGTAAATTTATAATAGAAAATATAACACCAATCATAGAGATGACTAAAAATTGCACAGCCATTCTCTCCACCTGAGAATCGCCCAGCTCAAAGAAGCCAATAAATGAATCTTTATAGATAAATACAACAAGCGTATATAAAATAGCCAGGATCAGTGACATGATAAACCCGTTTTTTATGTATTCTGCCGCTTCCTCTTTTTTGTTCGCCCCCATACAATGAGCGATTTTGACTCCGCTCCCAATCGAGACCATTGTTGCAAGAGCCAGCGCCAAATTAACGAAGAAACTTGCCGTACCTATGGCAGCAACTGGACCGCTGCCAAGCTTGCCAACCCAAATCATATCGACCATTCCATATGTGGTTTGAATAAAATTTGTTGCTATTATAGGAACGGAAAGCTTCAGAAGAGATGAGGAGATTGCATTTTCTGTTAAGTTATAAGCACCCTTCATCTTGTTTCCCCCTATCTTTTTTACTGCTTACGTAAAAAGCTGATAATTGACTCCAGCCTTTCTTCGCATAATCGATAAATTGTATATTTCCCCTCTCTTCTTCCTTTAATAACTCCGCCTTTTTCCATAATTTTAATATGATGGCTGACCGTGGAATTAGGAAGCGAAAGAGCTGTAACAATTTCACATTTACATAAATCTTCAATTAATAATAATGACAGAATCTCCAGGCGAGTAGAATCACCAAGTGCCTTAAACATTTCTGCTAGCTCCAGTAATGATTGTTCATTATGAACGGCTGGTAGCTGTTGTTTACCTTCTTCGCATATACAGCGCATTCGATGATCTGTTTTCATGACCCAAGACATTTACATTCCCCTCCTCTTCACATAACCATAAAACTAGTTTTATGGTTATATTATACTTCATTATTTTAATAATGGAAATTTTTAAGTTACACTTATAAGAGATCTAGTAGATTGGAGGAGATAGAATGAATTGTAAAATAAATCGGAATGCCGCCAAAGAATTAAAAAAATTATTGAGTACAGAGGAAGCCGACGGGAAAATGATTCGTGTAGTGATTTCCCATATGCATGGCGACCATGCTCACTATGATATTGAATTGAGTACACCAACTGAGCATGACGAAATTGTTAAGACTGATAAGGATATTGATGTCTTGCTTGATAAACGAGAAGAATTCCTGGATGGAGTGTGGATTAAGTACTTCCATCTACCTGAACCAGGTTTTGAAATAACAAACCCTCATAAAGGCGGACATGGACACCATCATTAAAATATTCAATGTAGAGGCAGCCGTTCAATCGGTTGCCTCTTTTACGTATAATTGGTAGTTAATTGGTTCATATTAACAGATGAGTTCTTCAAATTTAAATATAAGGAGTCGACTGATTAATGGGCATTTTAAGTGGAAATCCGCAAAAAGAACCAATGCATTATGGTGAGGTATTTGCTGTATGGTCACAATTAATGGGTGCACAGGCCATGATTCCTGGCTTTCAAACCCTTAAAAACCATACTGGTGATGATGATTTAAAAGATTTATTAGATGACATGATCGCCAATGCTAGATCAGATGTAAAACAACTGCAGGAATTACTAAAACATAATGGTATTGCTCTGCCGCCTGCACCACCTGAAAAACCGGAAAGCCAAATCGAGGCTATTCCTCCTGGTGCACGGTTTACAGATCAAGAGGTTTCTGGACTTGTATCGGCTGATATTGCTGCTGGACTCGTTGCCTGTGCTCAGGCAATGGCTCAATGTATTCGTGAAGACATCGGCTTAATGTTTGGACAATTCCATATGAAAAAGGCACAATTCGGGGCCGCATTATTAAAAATAAACAAAGAAAAAGGCTGGTTAGTTCCGCCTCCTCTTCATGTTGTAACGACAACTGACTAATAAATTCATTAAGAAAGAAGAGAAGCCTGCATGTATTATTACAAAGAAGAGCTAATCAATATAATTAAACCAGATAAGCCAGATCCTGCTGCTGCTAAAGTCTTACAGGAGACCTTAGGCGGTCAATTTGGTGAAATGCGCACAATGATGCAATTTTTCTTTCAGAGTAACAATTTCAGGGGCAAAGACACTCAGTATAAGGATTTGCTTCGAGGGATCTTTTTAGAAGAAATCAGTCATGTCGAGCTTGTTCAGAACACCATTAATCAACTATTAAATGATTCTGGCCTTTCTTCACAACCTGGTGATGGTGGCTCAGATGGAGCTCCTCTAGATGAAGCAATCAAACATGCCAATCCACACCATTATATTATGGGAGCTCAGTCATCTCTTCCAGTAGATGCAGGCGGCAATCCATGGAATGGCTCATGGGTTTATGACCATGGTAATTTAATTGCTAATCTGCTGAATAATTTGATGCTCGAATCAACAGGTGTACTTCAGAAAACAAGAATATATGAAATGAGTAATAATCAAACGTTTCGTGAGACTCTCGGGTTTTTAATTGTCCGGGATAATGCTCATCAAAATGCTTTTGCTAAAGCACTTGAAACCTTAGGTGTGGATTGGGGCAAAATTTTCCCTGTTCCAAATTATGATATAAATAAATATCCTGAATGCAAAAAGTTCGTGGATATGGGCTTCCATAATGCTCAGTTTAACTTCCGATTAGATCCAACTAGAATCGCCGAAGTTTTCCAGGGACAAACACCGAGCAGAAACGGTGGAACCTTGTCAGTCACTCCTCCACCGCAAGGATTCCCTGTTCCACAGCTACCGGAAATGCCAAACGAGCACGCTCCAGGGATAAGCGATTTAAATAGATAAAAGGAATGCAGCTTCCAAATGGAAGCTGTATTTTTTTAATCAATCGATTAATTAAAAATTCCAAATATTTTGTTTACATATTGATTAATCTTTGGATAGAATGAACATTATAGTGCCAACATACCGGGATAAAAAGGGGGGGTAGATTGAGATGCTTAAGAAGTGGGTTATGGGAGTTTTCATAATTTCCCTATTCTGCAGTTTAATAGGATGCAGAGGCCAATTGAGACAGGATGTTTTAATTATGGGATCAATAAAGGAATATAGTGATAGAAGTGTTATTTTATCACTTTCAAGTACACTTCATGAAAATTCTATTCTCCATGTGACCTTAAAAGAAAACGGCAGTGACCAAATCGCATGGGAAGGTGAAACAAAAGTCAAAGAAGACGGCTACATAAAATATGAATTCAAACGCCCTAAAATTTTAGAGCAGTATAAACTTGAAGTCCTCTTTGTACCTGATAAACAACCCGCTTCTGTAAAAGAGATATATGGAGAATCTGGAGAGTATATCAGAGAAGACAGTCTGGGATACAGGTCTTATACATATGACGGAAAAAAAGTGGACGGGATTGTTATGTATGGAATTTTGACAACCTTTGATAAAGAAACAGATGGCAAAAGCCAACACAAGTCATGGGAGTTGGTCTCAGATTTTGCCAATATAGAAAGCATGTTGGAGTAGGTGAATATACATATGAAACAGTTTAAAAAAATTTCTGCCCATTTATTAGATTTTATATTAACCATTCTGGCTATAAACCTTATTATTCTTTTTTTTAGTTCTTTATGGGTATGGAATAATGCAGATCCATCCATTAGCTGGTGGAAGGCTTTCTCAAACCAGGCCAAGGATATTTATGAGGCATTTTTATTTATCGATCAAATTCAAATCATGGTAGACTATAGTTTTTCTCAAGGAATACCGAAATTTTCACTGTTCTGGGTCAGTCTCAAAGACCCGTTTATTTATTCACTTCTTATTTTAGGAGGCACTTTACTAGCAACATTTATTGCCGCTCTATTATTTGAAGTATTCCATTACTTTTCAACAAGAATCCTTCAGAATTTTTTTCGTGAAATTGCCTTCTTTATTCAGTCTATCCCAGATGTCATCATGATCTTCGCGATTCAATTATTTTCAATATGGATTTTCAAAAAAACAGGCTTGCTCATTCTGGATCCCGTTGCTTTAGGAGAGGATCATGTCTACCTTCTACCTATTATTGCTCTATCTATCTTGCCGATTTTTATGCTATTCCAAATGATTGATTTATCTGTCAGTGAAGAGCAACAAAAGATGTATGTGGAATATGCTTATGCAAAGGGCTTGTCCAAAAGAGAGATATTTTTCAAACATATCCTTCGCAACACGACAATCACTATTTTTTCAAATCTGCAATATCTACTGTGGTTCATCATCTCAAGCCTGCTCATTCTGGAGCGCTTATTAAATATGGATGGACTATTCTCCTTTATAAACGGGCTGGACATCAAGTTTATAGCTGTAGGATTGACCTTCTTATTTATCCCCTTCTATTTATTAGATATATGGGGGAAAACGATTGTAAAACGAGTGATGGGCGGTGAACACGGATGATAAAAAAATTACTTAAAAATCCTTCTTTTATGATTGGTTTTCTATTTTTATTCATCCTTATTGTAACCAGCCTTCTCTATCCCGCTTGGATTAAACCGCATCTCGAGCCTCCGCCTGAGCTTATTTATGAAGATGGAAAACTTGTTGATCAACCGGCTTATCCACCAAGCTTAACGCATCCCTTCGGTGTAGACAGACTTGGTCAGGATACATTTTGGAACGTAATTGAAGGAGCTAAATATACATTATTCATTGCTGTATTAATTGGACTTTTGCGGATGTTTTTAGGAATGGGAAGTGGAATCTTATATGGATTGTATCATCAGCGTTTCAACTGGGTAATAGAACCTTTGACTCGAGCATTTCGTTTTATTCCAACCATATTGATTGCCATGATGTTTTTTATATCTGAAAGTGGAATAGATGTGATTTTTCAGCAATGCTTAATGCTTTCATTGATTACCTTTCTTCCTTTAACCTCCGTAATAGGAGATGAACTTCGGTATTACTTAAAAAATGAATTCATCGATGCATCCCGTCTGTTGGGAGGATCTAAATGGTGGATTGTAAAGGTCCATATTAGGCATCATTTAAGATCAAGGTTGATTGTCATTTTTCTTCAGCAAATCGCCCAATCATTAGTGCTGCTAGTTCAGCTAGGCGCTTTTATGTGCGTGATTGGGGGTTATGAAACAATAGACCTTAGTGCTCCAATGAGTGATCCTTATAATGTTGCCACCTCTCTTTCACATGAATGGTCCGGGATGATCGGTCTCTCCTATCATGAACTGCGTTACAATAAATGGATTGTCCTTGGCCCATCACTTGGTTTTATACTTAGCTTGTTTTCTCTGAACCTCATGCTGAGAGGAATTCAAAGCGTGCTGGCAGACCGCTCTCTTATCCACAAAACAAAGGAGCAGGCTCATCCGGTAAAAATCGAGCAAGATGGCTTCCAACTGGTAACCCCCATCAATTAATATAGATGTAAAGGCCCCCTTTTTCACATAGCTGAAAAAGGGGTTTTCTATTGTACTTATAAAATAAACAGGGAAAATAAATACATTAAGATCATGCTGATGAGGATACATAAATTTGAGACCGTACCTATCATCATTGTCGTTCGATATTTAAATTCATGGGCATACGGTATAACAGCGAGGCCAATTGGCAGGACTAAACCGAGTAGTATCGTGTATTTAAACATATCATCAACTGGAAGAACAAAATATAATGAAATACCGACCAGCAATGCAAAGCCATATCGGAATGATAAGTATTTTATAATTGGGCGTATATACTGTTTTTCAAAAGAAAATTTCAAATATATTCCGAGCAGCAATAAGGCCAGTGGCATATTCGCTTTAGATATGATTGTTGCTACTTCTAAAAGCGCCGATGGAAGCTGGATATGACCAAAATTCAAGACACTCATAACAATGTATGTCATTAAAGGAATGGACTTACCAAATTTCATAAGGATGGCGCGCCCCTCCAGCTTCATTCCATTTTCAGAAAAATAACTTCCTACTATATAGGCCAATCCAAATACAATAAAAGAATTACCAACATCAAACATACCAAAATACAGTAATCCCTCTGTGCCCCAAAAGGCCTCAACAAGCGGAAAGGCGAACAGTCCGACATTATATCCTGAGGCAAGCATCATAAAAGTTCCTTTAATCTCACGTGTCTCATTCCTAAACACAAAATAGGCCACTATTGTAGAAAGAATCCCGTAAAGAATAACAATAAGAGTGATTCCCAATAAAGATACCGTTATAGTGGAGGTTTGCAGGGATACAATGACTAGGGATGGCAAGGTGATGTTAAAGATGATTCTCGAAATTACCTCTCCATCAGTTTCCTTTAGAATTCCAGTCCTTTTTAGAAGGTAACCGAGTGCAATAATGATGACAATATATAAAAATTCCTGATTCAACGAGTTCCCTCCTTTACACTATTATTAATTCTATCACTACTATTCTTACAAAAAAGAATGCCCCTCAATTCCACCCGTTTCCACGAAACAGGAATCTTTTCCATACGGCAGTTTCACTAGATAGTATGTACATTAGCTTATCTCGTAGGTATGGATAATTTGTTCCAAGCACACTTATTGCAAGTAATATTCGAAAAAGATGTTTATCATCTTCTTGATATATTTTTTATCCATATCTAAAAAGGCAGTCAACAGGACCGCTATTTTTTACATTGAAAATGAGAAAACACTAAGTTCCACCCCTCCTGATCCTCAGCGTTTCTGATGACCGGCTTAAACCCGAGTTTAAGATAAATATGGATAGCAGTCAGACTCGTTGTCTGGGTTTTCAGATAGGCTTCATTATGGAAAGAGCTCAGAATTTCGAGCGCCTTTATTACAAGGGGTTTACCTAATTTCCTTCCCTGATATTCAGGCAGTATTTCAACCCAATGTAGCCTGCCAGTTTGTTTACCGTTAAAATCGCCAAACCAGGCAGCAGCGGTTCCCACCGGTTTTCCTTCGTCTGTCTCAAGAATGATTACCCTTTTTTTCGCCTCTATCCTATATGGCATAAATTCAGACTCAAACCGTTTCAGAGCGGATTTCATATTGGTAAACTCCTTTGTAGCCGTATTGATTTCAGCCCAATATTGTTCATCACCTTCTCTGAACAGTCGAAAATTAAAACCGCTTGGTAAGATAGCTTCTGGTATATCTCTTAATGTAGCACTCATATAAAGTGAAATATTTTTCATACAAAATCAACTCCTCTCTCAACAGATTACAACGCAGGATAATATTTAATTAATTATCCTAAACATGATTAGCTCAACTGTGTAAAATAGAATTGGATAGTAACTCGTATATTTATTACAGGAGGTCTTGATTACATATGTTACAGGCTATCAAAGGACGTTTAGTCGTTTCATGCCAAGCACTTGAAGATGAACCGCTGCACAGCCCAATGATTATGGGGAAAATGGCGCTTGCTGCCATGCAGGGGGGTGCTGGCGGAATACGCGCCAACTCACATGATGACATCGTTGCAATCAAACAGGAGGTCCCCTTACCTGTTATAGGAATTGTGAAGCGTGAATATCCTGATTCACCTGTCTATATCACTCCGACGCTCCGAGAGGTAAGCGATATTGTATCTGCCGGAGCAGATATGATCGCGATGGATGCAACTTATCGTCCCAGACCATCTAATGTGGAACTTGAATTTTTTGTCCAATCTCTTCGCCTGCACTTCCCTAATCAATTACTTATGGCTGACATCTCCACTCTGGGCGAAGCAATTGAAGCAGAACGAATTGGATTTGATTGTATATCAACCACACTAGTTGGTTATACACCTTATTCAAAGGGGAAATTCATTTATAACGATGACTTCAAATTATTGCGGGATCTTGTATCAACCGTCAAAATCCCAGTCATTGCAGAAGGAAATATTCTAACTCCTGAAATGGCTAAGCGCTGTTTAGAGGTTGGTGCCCATTCTGTTGTTGTAGGCGGTGCAATAACAAGACCTCAGCAAATCACAAAGCGATTCACAGAAAAAATGAAAGCGTAAGAGGATATTCCCCTTACGCTTCTCTTTATGGATGTGACACAATCAAGGAAAGATTCCCCTCAAGTTCAAAATTACCTGTACCCGATGGAAGAATAAAGTGAGCACCTTTTTCTAACGGATAAGTCTCCTCATTCATTCTAAGAGCCCCTTCTCCATCAATAACACTAAAAAGCATAAAGGGCTGATTCTGGTCAAATGAAGATAATCCACTAATATCCCATTTATAAACTGAGAAAAACTCCGTTTCCACAAACGTAGTCAATTCTGCCCCTGGCAATACGGTCTTGGAAACCTGCACTTCTGCATCCTGATGCGGCACCATACTCACATCAATTGATTTTTCAATATGCAACTCACGTTTTTGTCCGTTTTGGTCCGTGCGGTCGTAGTCATATACACGGTAGGTTGTATCTGAGCTCTGCTGTGTTTCAAGTACAAGCGTCCCTTCACATAAAGCATGGACCGTTCCACTTGGAACATAGAAGAAATCTCCTGGCTTTATGGAAACGCGACGCAGTAAATGATTCCACTCGCCCTTCTCAATCATGGAAGCAAACTCTTCCTTGGATTGCGCGGTATGCCCGTAAATCATTTCAGCGCCATCCTTACAATCAATGATATACCAGCATTCTGTTTTGCCAAGTTCACCATTTTCATGAATGTTTGCATATTCATCATTCGGATGAACCTGCACGGATAAATCTGCATTGGCATCTAATATTTTTGTTAACAGAGGGAACACATTCCCTTCCATCTCACCAAATAAATGGCGTTCCTCATTCCACAATTCGATTAAAGTCTTGCCTGCATAAGGGCCATTTTCGATAATGGACGGGCCGTTTTTATGACCGGATATCGCCCAGCATTCACCTGTATGTTCAGATGGAATCTCATAGCCAAATTTAGTTTTCAGCTCTGTTCCACCCCAAATTCTCTCCTGAAAGACAGGTTTTAAAAAAAGAGGTTCTGTCATTGATGTAATACCTCCAATACGGGATTAATATGTATATTATTTACTATAATTCAAGAGAGAACCCCTGTCTAATCTCTTTTTTATAAAAAATTACTGGTTAAAAAGAAAAGCTGAACCAGTATGATTCAGCCTACCTGATATTTTTCTCCTTATGACACTCTTCCTATGATTCATTTTATTTTACGACTCCGCACGCCAACCGATCACCGGCATCGCCTGTTGGCTGAGTTTTTCCGTCATCTGGATTTTCATGTATAATCAAGGCGGTTCCATCAGAATCTACTAAAGCAGCATCGGCCCCTTTAGATAGTGACACATTTTCTGCGTTTACCGTCACATTAACGGACCCATCCTCACCCACTTCCAAATTAGGAAGATCGCCGGCATGCGGACCATCCTCGTGCTCCATGCCATGCTTCGCATCAGTTGGATTAAAATGACTGCCTGCAGTCTCAAAACTAGGTGCCTCACACTTTCCTGTTTCATGAAAATGGAATCCATGCAGTCCTGGCGGCAGTCCATCTGCTTTCAGTTCTATCACTACTCCCTTCGCTACCTCACTAAGCTCTGCTGTTCCAATATTCTCTTCTTTATTATTGTATATATCTATCACTTTACTCTCTACCTTATCCGAGCCACTATTCTTTGTATCATTCGTTGTTTGCTCGGCTACGTCTTTATTGCAGGCTACCAATAAAATTAGTATGAACAGTACGAAGAACATCCCTTTTTTCTTTAACATAGATCGCTTCCTCCTTTTGTATCTCCATACCATCCATTCCCAAAAATAAACAATTATTTTTAAAAATGTGTCCTAAGTCCTGAAAACAACTGTTAAATAACATTGATGTATATATTTTCTTGTACAGTTCTGTAATGAAGTCTACCCTTACCTTTTAATTTACCAGTCCTAAATATACTATCTTAAATGCTCGGTTTCTCAAATTTCCTCTTTTCTGAACATTTGTGTTAAAATGTGTTTATTGTGCCATTAATACCCTTAGCTGTTAAATTTGCCTCTCCGTGGTAATACCTCTATTGTTTTGTTAATTCTGTCTAAAAGGATTTAGTTAGTTTATTACATAGCTAACTACTCATATTTCTTGCTCTCTCTTTCTATCCGCACTCTTTTAATATTCCTCTTTATGATAGATAGGAAGTAAGAATTTCAACACGAAACGCTTTTATCCTAAAAAACATCCAAAGAAGGGAGCTAACTATATGAAAACATCTAAACTTAAATTTTCATTAGCTACTCAAATTTTAATCGGCTTAGTATTAGGAATTATTGTTGGTGCAATTTTTTATGAGAACACAACTGCACAAACGTACCTACAGCCGCTTGGAGATATTTTCCTCAATTTAATTAAAATGATTGTCGTACCTATCATTATCTCAAGTATTATTGTTGCTATAGCTGGCGTTGGAGACATAAAAGCAGTCGGGAAACTTGGTGGTAAATCGTTACTTTACTTTGTATGTGTAACTATGGTAGCCATTGTTGTCGGACTAGTATCCGCAAATATTTTCCAGCCCGGAAAAGGCGTAAACATGGAAAATTTGGAGCAAACGGATATATCCAGCTATGTTGGGTCTGCTGAAGCTAAGGAAGATCAATCTATTATTGATATGATCGTTCATATTGTCCCAGCCAACCCATTTGAAGCATTTGTTACAACAGATATGCTTGCTATTATCTTCTTCTCTGTCCTTTTTGGACTTGGTGTTGCTGCTGTAGGTGATAAAGCAAAGCCTGTTTATAACTTCTTTGATGGCGTGGCCCAGATTATGTTTTATATAACTAACCTCATTATGAAATTTGCACCGATTGGTGTATTTGGATTAATTGGTGTTACAATTTCTAAATTTGGATTGGAATCTCTTATCCCCTTAGGTAAGTTAGTTATAACGGTCTATGGAACGATGATTTTCTTTGTGATCATTATTTTAGGATTAATTGCCAAGGCAGTCGGCTACAGTATTTTCAGATTGTTTAAAGTGTTAAAAGCCGAACTAATCCTTGCTTTCTCTACAGCAAGCTCTGAAGCCGTTTTACCTAGAATCATGGATAAGATGGAACAAGAGGGCTGTCCAAAGCATATTGCTACCTTTGTTATTCCAACAGGTTATTCCTTTAACCTGGATGGTTCTACTCTTTATCAAGCCTTAGCAGCACTGTTTATTGCACAAATGTACAATATTGATTTATCCATAATGGAGCAAGTAACTCTAATGCTTGTGTTAATGATTACCTCTAAAGGTATAGCAGGCGTACCCGGAGTCTCCTTCGTTGTCTTATTAGCTACCCTAGGTACTGTAGGTATTCCAGTTGAAGGTTTAGCGTTCATCGCTGGTATTGACCGTATCCTTGATATGGGTAGAACGGTTGTAAACGTACTGGGTAATGCTCTTGCATCAGTGGTAATCTCCAAATCAGAAAAAGCATTCTCCCCTCCTGCTGAATCACAGCAAGAAGCAATTTAATAGAATAAGTTGAAACAGCCTGGACTGATTAAACGTCCAGGCTGTTTTTTTGAGTTCATAAACTGAAACTGCTGTTAAAATTGGTATAGGCAGAATAGCTAAATCCACACCTCCAAAGATAATGGATTGCATTCACTATAAATGAGAGTATATCTACCCTGCAAATGGCAGAAGCAAAACTTCGTGTTTATAAATCTACTGGATAAAAAATACCATCCAACAATGCCTCTATATAAAAAGAATAGGAATTTACTATATCTATTGTCTTATTCTTTCTATTAACAGTGATATTGACCTATAAAATTTAGTAGCTAGACAACAAACTCCAGGTATCCCTCAAAATAACCAAATTATCGACAAACCTATATTTTAAAGTTCTGCTAACTAAGTAAATATAATATACTTGTAGATGGTTAAAGATTACAAAACTAGAAAGGGTTGGGGATATTTGAAAAGAATAAGTCAGTTAATTGTCATGATGCTAGTACTCTCACTTTTAATTCAGCTACCCGGGGAAACGAAAGCTGCTTCGAAAACGATTGTCAATCCGAATAAGACGTATACATACACACAAATGGGGAAAGACATTACAGCCTTAAAGAAAGCTTACCCGGATTTGATACAAGTAAAGACAATTGGTACATCTGAATACGGCAGAAAAATATATGCTGTAGGTCTTGGAAAGGAAAGTGCCAATGTTTTTATCAATGGTTCCCATCATGCTCGTGAATGGCTGACGACCAGCTTAAATATGTACATGATTGAAAAATATGCAGCAGCCTATAAGGGCAATAAAAAAATCAGTGGATACAACGCAAAAGGCCTTCTTAATTCTTCCACTATTTGGTTTGTTCCAATGGTGAATCCTGATGGAGTAACTCTTCAGCAACAAGGTTTAAAAGCATTTCCTAAGAGCGCTCATAAAGCCATTATCAAAATGAATAATGGAAGCAAAAACTTTAAACGATGGAAAGCAAATGCCAAAGGAATTGATTTAAATAGACAATATAAAGCAGATTGGGGGAAAATCAAAAACTCTCCGAAATCTCCAAGCTACAAGAACTATAAAGGGAAAGCTCCTGAATCAGCGAAGGAAGTAAAGGCTGTTGTTAAATTTGTGAATCAAATTAATCCAGAAATGACTGTTGCCTATCATAGCAGCGGCCGCATTCTGTATTGGAACTATAAACAAAGTAAAACGAATTATAATAGAGATCATGTATACGCTAAGAAGATTGGCAAAATGACAGGCTACTCATTAGTATATCCAGGAAAAAACCCTTCAGGCGGTGGATTTTCAGATTGGTTTATCAGCACTAAAAAAAGGCCTAGCTTTACACCCGAGATTGGGAAACCTGCAGGTGAAACAAACCTACCTGTATCACAGTTTTCTCAGATTTGGAAAGAAAATCAAGGAGTCGGCCTATACGTTGCACAGGAGAGTATAAAACTAAAAGACGCACGTGATAAAAAGTCGGCAGCCACATTGAAAAAAGACTCCGCTGCTAAATTAAAAACGGCTAAGAAACTCAAAAAATACTACTATACCGATATTAAGAGTACCTCTAACCTAAAAATAACAAGTGCTCATCAGAAACTCTACAATACAGTGACAAAGGATATTAAGACCCTGCAATCTAAAGTGAATAAACTGCCAAGCAAGCATACGAAATCAATTAAGGCAGATATCACCGCCATGAAAACATATACATCACGTTCATTGACCTTTATGAATGCGGTCAAATATGGATCCACTCTTCAAACTGCTGACAAAGCAGTAGTCACAATGATAAATGATGGAATAGTAAGCTCAAAATTACCTGATTCACATAAAAAATTAAACCAAACTATTACGCAAATGCAGAAAAAAGTGACCCCGCTTTATGGCAAAGGAGCTCGTACTCTGTTTACACAGAAATATATTACACCAGCTAAACGTACGGCTGAAGATACTAAATATGATGTAGAACGCTATAACTTACTCGTCGTAATAGAGAGCCAAGTGAAGAAAAATGAGTTTACGGCCGCCCAAACGAACTTAAACAAGCTGCCTACACTTGAGAAAAAATCTATAGATTTAAAGAAAAAGAATCTAAGTAAGTATCCAACTTATACGAAATGGGAAAATAACTTTAAAGCTAAAGTAACCCCTTTACAAGAAAAAGTAAAAACAGGTCTAGAAGCAAAGGCAGAGGAAGCTGTCAAAAAAGCTGAAGAACAAAAAAGAATGGAACAAGAAAAAGAGAAAGCTGCACAAGAGTTAAAAGAACAGCAAGCTAAAGAGAATGAAAAAACCAAACAACAAGTAAGAGATCCACTAAAAGCTGGGGAACAGAAAACAACTGAGCATGAGTCTAATGCACAACAACAAGTTGATCAATTAAGTAACGAAAAGAACAGATCATCCTTTGATGACAATCAGAAGCCTGTCCAACAGAACGCTAAACCCAATTCACTACAAAATAGTGAAGCTCCAAGTTAAATTGTAAACTACTAATAATACAAAAAACAGGTAGCTGACTGAACAAAGATCCCGATTGTTAAACAATTGGAGATGCTTTCATCTTCTACCTGTTTTTATTTAATGTTTTATCAAACAGTCTCTTTCCCAAATTGAATTCTATGCAGGTTTGCAAATATCCCATTTTGATTCAGCAATTCTTCATATGACCCATCTTCAGCTATCCCATCCTCAGTTACAACAATCAGACGGTCGGCATTACGAATGGTTGCCAGGCGATGTGCGATTACTAACGAAGTACGGTTCGCTGCCAATTCATTTAACGATTGCTGAATGATTCTTTCCGTTTCCGTATCTAAGGCAGATGTAGCCTCATCTAAAATAAGGATTGGCGGATTTTTTAAAAACATACGTGCAATTGCAAGCCTCTGTTTCTGCCCTCCAGATAACTTCAACCCCCGCTCGCCAATCTGCGTATAGTATCCATCCGGCAGCTGTTCAATCATCTTTTCCAAATGAGCTTTTCGGGCCGCTTCTACAATTTCCTCAAATGAGGCATCCAGTTTCCCATAAGCAATATTCTCGCGAATGGTTCCTGTGAATAAAAAAACATCCTGCTGTACAATTCCAATATGTTTACGGAGTGACTCAGTTGTCATATCGCGAATGTCCATTCCATCTATTTTAATAGACCCTGCATCCACGTCATAAAAACGTGGGATAAGTGAGCATATCGTGGTTTTTCCGGCACCGGATGGACCAACAAATGCAGTTGTTTCTCCTGCCTTTAAATCAAGATTGACATCGTGTAAGACTGGTTTGGATTCATCATAGCTGAAATCAACATGACTGAAGGAAATATCCCCCTTCAAACCACTTACTGAGATGGCATTTTCTTTATTTTGTATATCTGGCTCCTGTTCAATAAGCTCGCGAAAACGCTTGAAGCCTGCCATTCCTTTTGGATATAGCTCAAGCAGTGCACTGATTTTATCAACAGGCTTAATTAATACATTCGTATATAATACGAAGCTTATCAACTCTCCATAAGATAATGTTCCATTAAAGCTGAGCCAGGCTCCTACTACAAGAACCAACAATGTCAGCATCCTTGTTATCATATAAATAGAAGAATGTGTCCACGACATCACCTTGTATGCAACAAGCTTGGCAGAACGGAATAACCTGTTATTCAATTCAAAGCGATCCATTTCAAACGCTTCATTAGTAAACGATTGAACAACGCGCACACCTGCTACACTGTCTTCCACCCGAGCATTTACATCAGCAATACTTCCGTACATATTCTTCCATGCTGCGTTCATTTTCATATTGCTGAATGTCACCAGCCATATTAAAAATGGAATTAGAATAACCGCCACGATCGCTAAAGTAGGATTAATATTAAACATGATGGCAAAGGCACCGAAGAATGTCATAATTGCGATGAAAAGATCCTCAGGTCCATGGTGGGCAAATTCACCAATATCAAATAAATCATTTGTCACTCGGCTCATTATGTGGCCGGTTTTTGTGTTGTCAAAAAATCGAAATGATTGCCGCTGAACGTGATTAAAGAGCTCCTGTCGCATGTCTGTTTCAATATTTATTCCTAGCTTATGCCCCAAATAGTTCACAATAAATTGCAGGAATGTACTCAGTAAATAAACAGCTAATAATAAAATGCTGACCGTCACGACCATGCTCCAATTTCCTGTCGGCAGCAATTCATCAACAAACCATTGGACTGCCATCGGAAAAGCCAACTCCAGCAACGCAACTATAATGGCACTAGTAAAGTCAATCAAAAATAGCCGCTTATGCGGTTTATAATATGAAAAAAATTTCCCCAGCATCCTTTTATTCCTCTCTTTTCTAGTCTCAACTCATCCATTATATCAATATCTCTCAAATATAAATGCGAATTCTGTTTTAAAAAGGAATAGATTTACTTATTCTTCAATACAATTCGAATATCCTATAACTTTCAATCTTTTAAATACACTTTTAAATTAATAAAATAGTTCAAAGGATATTGGTATAAACATAGAAATTTATGAACCGAATTGTTGATTCTATTAGGCTTACAGACTTACTAATACATTTCAATTTCCTCAAAAAGGATTCTTTTTTTCAACTATTTACAAACACGTTACATTTGAATTAAAGACTCAATTTAGCGTTTTTACTATACTCACGTTGGAAATATACAGAGTATACAACAAAACAATTAAAATAAACCCAAAGGAGCGATTTATTATGGCAGACAAAATGTCTAGAGAAGAAGCAGGACGCAAAGGCGGAAAAGCTACATCTAAAAAGCAAGACAAAGAATTCTACCAAGAAATTGGCAAAAAAGGCGGAGAAGCTACTTCGAAAAACCATGATAAAGAATTCTACCAAGAAATTGGACAAAAAGGCGGAGAGGCTACTTCCGAAAATCATGATAAAGAATTCTACCAAGAAATTGGACAAAAAGGTGGAGAATCCACTTCTGATAATCATGATAAAGAGTTTTACCAAGAAATCGGTAAAAAGGGCGGAGAAGCTACTTCCGATAACCATGATAAAGAGTTCTACCGCGAGATCGGCAAAAAAGGCGGAGAAGCACGCAATAACGATTAATATGAATGCTAAAAAAAGCAAGAAGGTGACGTGATTTACTCTCACGTCACCTTCTTTATGCTTATCGAATAGTTTTTAATAAATTATTCATTTCTGCAACTTGCCTTTGTTGTGTAACAATCATCTTTTGTACGATTGTCCTTAATTCAGGATTTTGAGTATACCTTAATATATTTTTGCCCATTTCAATAGCAGCCTCATGATGTGGAATCATTTCAGTCAGGAAGTCTCTATTAACATTTCCCGTTGGTTTCGCAGCCTCCAATTGAGTGATCATTGAGCTATAAATGTTATTATAGGTCTGTAGATAAGCAGCTTCTGCCTGCTTATTCACTTGAGGATTATTTTTTAGCTTATTTTTCAGTTCCTCCATTTGTCTTATACCATTTAACTGTTCCTTAATTATCGTATCTGCCAGTCTTTTCAGCTGATTATTGGCACCGTCATATTTTAATAAATTTTCTGCCATAGAAACAGCTGCTTCATGATGCGGAATCATTTCATACAAAAAATCGAGCGATGGATCCCCTGTTTTAGGAGCCTCAGACATACTTTCCTTCATAACCTGCAAAATACTTCGATAATTATCATAATAGTCCTTTTCCTTAGGACCAATTTCCGCCTGAACCTGTGAACTGAACATACATAGGAATGCCAATAGTACTGCTATACTTCTTTTTCTCATAAAGAATCCTCCTAAGTTGTTTATTTTTCTTATTATGTAAAAAAGGTATAGTCCCTATGCATTTCATTCACATAAACGATTTAAATTCTTTCTCTCCCAGCATGAAGCTTTTAAACTTTCCATCCTATATGGAAATTAAAATTGATCAATCTCACCTATGATATCCTTTAATACATCTATCGACTTAAGTATATCTCCTTCATAATCCATGCCGTGGTACACCTTTGGGTAGAGCCTTGTTTTCATACTTGGATGATAATCCAATTGTTTGAATCTATCCTCTATATATTGATGATCATGGTCGCCAATAAAGCATAATCCTTTGACAGAACTGTCTTTCATAGCACTCCATACATCATCTCTTTTTAGTAAAGGTGTCAGCCAAACAGCTTTTGCATCCTTGAATTGAGATTTTTTCAGCTCATTGCTCATCGCGATCGTACCAAGTGATTTTCCAATCAGGTAGAAATTTTCATACTCTCTATCCTTCAGAGCATGATCAATCATTGCTCCGGAATCATAGATAACCGCTTCAACTAGCTGTTTGTAGGTGAAATCCTCATAAAAAGAATCTCCATATGGGTACTCTAATTGCAATACATCTATCCCTTTGTTTAAATATAACCCTGTGGCAAAATGAAAAAGAGGTCCATGAACCGTATATCCCAACCCAGGAAACATAATGGCCAGGCTACGTGAATCTTTATTTGTACTGAAAATGGAATAACGAATTCGCTTTTCTTTATATCCTGAAACCTCGTTACTATTAACCTCTTCCATCACAATCTCCTCCCAATTAAAAATTAAGCAGATTAATAATAAAATTTTTTACCAATTATATGTATTTAAATATTAATAGTCTTTCAAGTTTCCTTCTGCTCTAAAGCCTCTTCAAGGAAGAACATAAAAATAACCACGATTATTTCCACTATAAAAGGAACTGTAATGCGATCCATAAATTCGTCTACTGTATAAATAGTCAGCCAACTAAAGATACAGTTAAACAGAAACTTCACAGAGAATAATTGGTAGGTCCCAGATATATAGAGTTTTGATAATTTAACAAGCACCATTGAAAACAAATCCAACACCAAACCAAGCAAAAAGAGAAACACAACAAATAGGAAGAGTGTAAATCGAGAGTCATACTCTCCCCCAAACAATCTAAAAAAGCCCGCAAAACTAAAGTAAGTAACACCCAACACAAACGACAAAGGAATGAGTACAATTAGGCAGATAATCACCACAGTTGTAATCTTTTCTTTTATCCCCATCTCCCGAAAAGGTTTATCTTCATTCGAACTCATGAATTACATTCCTACTTTCAAGTACAATATGTCCTGAGTCTATTATAAGCTTCATCTTGTTAGGGAGGCACCGTCTTTATATAAATCTTGGAAAAAAACAAGCATGTATGATGGCTGATTTAATAGAAAAAATCATTTTAACTAAATAATAAGAAAGAATTTTAGCGAACTCAAAAAGTCTTCCTTTATCAAGTAGAGGAAGACTTTCAAACCGGAGTTGATTTTAATACTTAATACAGAGTGCGTTGGTGAAATATCGAGCTCTAAGGCTTATTCAGCTGATACTAGTAGTTTCTCTTTAATATGGTTAGCGGATATATAGCCAAATACCGTTGATGGTCCTAATGTGGCACCTGGACCAGCATATACACGTCCCATAACGGATGCTGAACAATTTCCAGTTGCATATAACCCTTCTATCGGTAATCCATTGCGAAGAGCTTGCCCATGTTCATTAGCTACAATTCCGCCTTTTGTCCCTAAATCACCAGGATAAATTTTACAGGCATAGAATGGCGGTTTTTCAATAGCACCCAGGTTAGGATTTTTATAAGTAGGATCGCCGTAATAATTATCATAAACTGAGTTTCCACGCCCAAAATCTTCATCCAACCCTTTTTTTGAAAAATCATTAAACCTGTTAGCCGTATTTTTTAACCCCTCTATGTTAATTTTGCATTTCTCCGCCAATTCTTCAATGGAATTCGCTTTAATTAAGAATCCGCTTTCAATTGCACTTTTAGGAGTTCTTCTTGGGAGCATGTTACCAAACAAATACTTATTTCGATGTCTGCTCTCCATAATAAGCCATGAGTGAATCGCTTTCCCATTCTTTTCTTGCCTTTCAAGAATCGCATGGCCAGCATCTGTATAAGATTGTGACTCGTTAAAATAACGTTCTCCCGTTTGATCCACTATTATACAATGTGGCATTGAACGTTCATGCACAAGGAATTTTCGGGCACCGCTTGCGTCAATCGCTGTAGGTCCCCACCAGGCATCATCCAATAAAGCAGTATCTAAGTTATGCTTTTCTGCGATTAACAGCATATCTCCTGTGTTATCCGGACTTGCAGCTGTCCAGTCTGTTCCTACATGATGATATTTTTTGCGCAGCTCCAGATTTCGTTCAAATCCTCCACCCGCCAAAATCACTGACCGACACTTGATAAAATATGGTTTCCCCTCTTTTTCTGCCTCGACCCCTACAATTTTATCTTCCTCCATGATTAAATCCTTTAAGGGTGTAGATAACATCAGTGGGACTTGATATTTCTTTGCAATTATGAGTAAACGGCTGACCAATCCGCCTCCAATCGATATAGCATGTTCACCTTTGATCTTATGCTTAAATCCATTCAGGAACATACCGACAACCGTGTTAAAATCTTTTGCATTTGTAAAGGCTTTTGGTAAAGAGGCTACTTTGCCGGAATAGATGGGCATCGGAGCCTCAAGCTCACCCGTTCGCAAGGTCTCTTCGTTCTCTGCTAAAAGCCTAGCATCAACAATTTCCGCCTCAATGGAGCGACCTATTTTACCACCAGGTCTTTCAGGATAATAATCTGGATACAATGAGCCCGCTACCCACTTCATCCCTAAATCCTCTAAAAACTTTACCATCCTGTGACCATTTTTCACATAGGCCTCTTTTCGCTCATACGTAGATGCTGGCCCTGTGTCCTCTATTATTTCTTGCATATAAGTAAGAGCTTCTTCTTCACTGTCCTGTAAGCCAGCATTTTTCGAAACATGATTATTTGGAATCCACAAACCTCCGCCAGATAAAGCCGATGAACCACCCCATACAGATCCTTTTTCAATAATAGCTGTGCGAAGACCGCCATACGCAGATGTAATAGCTGCTACCAATCCTCCCGCACCACTGCCTACTACTATAACGTCATATTCTTCATCCCAGTTCATTTGCATTCCTCCATATTGTCCAAGTTTTATATTTATATGAAAGATACAGCAATAAAAGTACGTCTTTCTTCTATCTACTGGCAAATGATTTTGAAGGGTAAAAGAGTTCCCATTTTATTAATATGCACACAAAAAAACAGCTGCCGACTCTATCGACAACTGTCCATTGTAAAGACACTCTAAATCTATTCTTTCAGTTAACAAATATACAGAAATCTATTATTTTTTTATAAGCTTAAGCTCTACAGGTATAGCTTTATCGATTTCTTTGCCGTCTAAATGATTTACGGCAGCCTCAACTGCTTTTTCACCAATTAAACCTGGCTGTTGAGCAACGGTAGCAGCCATCTCACCGGATTCAACCTTTTTCAATGCATCATCTGTCGCATCAAAGCCAATAACGATAATATCTTTACCGCTTCCTTCAATTGCTTCTAGAGCTCCAAGAGCCATCTCATCATTTTGTGCGAATACTGCTTCAATATCTGGATTAGCCTGAAGAATGTTTTCCATAACTGTTAATCCTTCTGATCTATCAAAATTAGCAGTTTGGCTAGCTTTAATCTCTACTGATTCTTTTACTGCTTCATTAAATCCTTCTCCACGGTCAATAGCAGCTGATGAACCAGCTATCCCTTCTAACACAGCAACCTGAGCACCTTTTTCTACTAAAGTAAGTAAATATTCGCCTGCTAATTTACCGCCTGCCTTATTATCGGATGCTATATGAGATATAACTTCTCCACCCTCTGATGATCTGTCTACTGTAATAACTGGAATCCCAGCGCTATTAGCTGATTCAACCGCTGAAGAAACCGCAGAAGAATCTACAGGATTAATCATGATCATATCAACTTTTTGCTGAATTAAATCCTCTACGTCAGACGCTTGCTTAGAAGCATCATCTTGAGCATCTACTACTGTTATCTTTGCATCAAGGCTATCCGCTTTTTCTTCAGCAGCTTCGCTTAGTGACACGAAGAACGGATTGTTTAATGTAGATACTGAGAACCCGATAACCATATCTCCTTTTTCCTTGGATGACTTGGATTCTGATTTGCTTCCTGATTCCATTGAACAGGCTGCCAACACAACAGATAACATTGCTGCCAACAGAATTAATGAATACTTTTTCATTTAATACACTCCCTTTTATGCTTGTTTTTTGCGATCTAAAAGAACTGCCATTAATATAACTGCACCCTTCACAACCTGTTGGAAGAATGATGAAACCCCAATTAAATTCATTCCATTATTCAGTACTCCGATTATCAATACACCTACTAATGTACCGAATATCCAACCACGTCCTCCAGTTAGCGAAGTACCCCCTAAAACAACTGCGGCAATCGCATCCAACTCATAGGATTCTCCAGCAGTCGGCTGAGCTGAATTCAGACGTGATGTTAAAATTAATGCTGAGACAGAGGCTAAAAGACCCGTAATTGCGTAAACCCAAATTTTCACTCGATCCGTATTGATTCCAGATAGCTTGGAAGCGTCTTCATTTCCACCTACAGCATAAACTCGGCGGCCAAAAGTTGTCTTATGGAGAATGAAATATAATATAATGAAGGCCAAAATTGTTGTAACAACAGGAACAGGAATTCCTAATAAATATCCTTTACCAAACATTTGGAAAGTAAGAGAGTCACCCAGCCCCGAAACTGGCTTTCCTTCCGTATAAACAAGCGTTAATCCGCGATAAATAGTCATTGTTGCTAAAGTAGCAATAAATGGGGCAACTTTTCCTTTTGTAATGATCACTCCATTAATTGCACCCAGGATTAACCCAAGTATTAGAGCAGCACCCATTGCTATGATTGGATCTGTACCACTGGCAAGAAGGCTTGCTGCCACTGCACCGGTCAATGCCAATGTAGAGCCGACAGAAAGGTCAATTCCCCCAGTCAAGACCACAAATGTCATCCCAAATGCAATCAGCCCGCTAATTGTAACTTGTCGTAAAACGTTTAAAATATTTGAGACCGTCAAGAAACTCGGATTCATGATTGTAATTACCACAATTAATAACAATAGACCAAATAGCGGACCTAGCTTGGAAAGCCACTTTTTGTAGTTCACTTTAGACAATCTTCTCTCCCCCTGTCGCAAAATGCATGATTCTTTCTTGTGTCATATCTTTCTTCTCTACTACCCCTGTCAATTTACCTTCCTGCATCACTAGCACTCTATCCGCCATACCTATGATTTCCGGTAGTTCTGAAGAAATCATTAAAATAGCTACCCCAGCCTCGGCTAATTGATTGATAATGTGATAGATTTCCTTCTTAGCGCCAATATCAACCCCTCGTGTCGGTTCATCCAGAATCAGAATTTTTGGTTGAGTGCCGAGCCACTTGGCAATAACAACCTTTTGTTGATTACCGCCTGATAGAGACTTAACGATTTGTTCTGCACCAGAGGAGCGTATTCGTAACTGATTTATGTAATTTTGAACAAACTCATTCTCCTTGCCTGGCTGTATAACGCTAGCTTTAGAGCCCTTTTCTAAATTTGCCAACATAATATTCTCTTTAATTGAGAAATCTAATATTAATCCCTTTGATTTTCGATCCTCTGTCACCAAACCAATTCCAAGCTTCATAGCTTCTATGGGAGTTTTAATTTGGACCTTCTGACCATCAATAAAAATCTCCCCCTGGGTAGATTTCCTATGTCCAAATAGAGCTTCTGCTATTTCAGTTCTACCAGCCCCCATCAATCCTGAGAGTGCCAATACCTCCCCTTGATGCAAGGTAAATGACACATCCTGAAAGGCATTATCCGCACTTAAACCCTTCACCTCCAGCTTCTTGTTGCCTATCTTGGCATTTCTGGAAGGGAATCGTTCTCCTAACTGACGTCCAACCATCATAGCAACGATTTCATCGAATGTTGTCTCCGAGATTTCCTTCACTCCTACATATTCTCCATCACGCAATACCGTAATCCGATCACAAATTGCAAATATCTCTTCCATACGGTGGGAAATATAGACGAATGAAATTCCCTTGCTTTTCAGCTCTCTAACTGTTTTAAACAGGGTTTGGATTTCACGGTCTGTCAAGGCAGCAGTAGGTTCATCCATAACAATATATTTGGCTTCAGAAGCAATCGCTTTTGCAATCTCAATAATTTGTTGCTTCCCGACCGATAAGTCTCCCGCTCTGGTCCGTGGATGAACATCCAGGCCTAGCTTTTTCAATAGCCTTTTTGTTTCCTGTTCCATTTCTTTACGTTTCAAAACTCCAAGTCCATACTCTAGTTCCTTGCCGAGAAATAGATTTTCGGCCACGGTAAGGTCAGGTAAAATATTTAACTCCTGATGAATCACATGGATACCCTGGTTCTCAGAATCCTTCGCCGACTTAAAATCCATCAAATGACCGTCGACTCTTACCTCTCCGCTGTCCTTCGTATAAATACCGGACATGATTTTCATCAGTGTAGATTTTCCTGCTCCATTCTCTCCCATAAGCGCATGAATTTCTCCGTTAAGCAATTCAAATTGGACATCCCTGAGTACGACATTACCACTGAATGCTTTTGAAATACCGGACATCTGAATCATTTGCCGTTCACCCACCCTCTGTTAAAAAATAACGCCACTCTGTAAAATAATATTTGCATATGGCGAAGCTTCACCGGTACGAATGATTACTTTAGCTGCCTTTGTTTGTATTTTAAATTGCTCATGCGTTACCTTCTGTATATCATTGAAGCATTCATGAACGTAGTGGTTTATATCAGGATTTGTTTCCTTCATTTCCTCTGCTATAAAGACCTGCTCTACTTCCAAATCTTTTAAAACCTCTTCCAAAACAGGAATGAATCCTGGTTCTCCAAGCTTATAGGCTAAGTCGATACATACAGTTCCATCTGGAATTGGAAGTCCGCAATCAGCAATCACAATCTGATCTGTATGGCCAAGCTTGGCAAAAATACCGGCTAATTCACGATTAATGATTCCCTTTTTCTTCATCAAGCTTCCCCCTTAACCTTGCCTCAACCGCATCTATTCCAGGCATTCCGCCTTGAGCGCCAAATCCTTCAACCGATAACGAAGCTGCAATATTGGCAAAATGAGTTGCATCATTAAGAGATTTTCCGTTTACATAGGCATGAGCAAAAGCGCCATTAAATGTGTCGCCTGCACCCGTCGTATCAACCGGGGTCGTTCTGTATCCTTCTACATGGATAATCTCATTACCATCACTATACATAGCTCCTTTATCTCCCAAGGTCACTATTAATTTATTTGGGTACTCTCTAACTGCTTGTTCTGCTGAAAGACCCAATATTACATTGCATTCTGTTTCATTAGGTGTTAAAAACGTAATCTTATCCATCCATTCCACTCGGAAATTTTGGGCTGGAGCAGGATTTACAATTACGGGAACCTTTAATTCGGAACATAAATCCAAAGTGTATTCTACTGTTTCCACCGGAATTTCAAGCTGCATGATGACCAGTTTTGACCGTTCAATTGTCCTGCGGTGTTTGTCTATCAAGGTCTTATCTACTTTAAAATTCGCACCTGGCACAACAATAATGCGGTTATCCTGATTATGCACAATGATATTAGCTATACCAGTGCTTTCAGATACCTTGCTTACACCATTTGTATCAATTTTTTCTTTTTCAAGGTTATCAATCAGCATGTCACCAAAGCTATCGTTACCCACTGCACCGATCATCGCAACCTGGCTGCCTAAGCGGGCTGCAGCAACTGCTTGATTAGCTCCTTTTCCACCAGGAATTGTTTCAAACCGCTCTCCCAGTACTGTTTCACCCTGCTGAGGAAATAGCCCTGATTGGCAAACTAAGTCCATATTTATACTTCCTATTATGGTAATCATTGAATTGCCCCCTTTGTTGAATCTCTTATGGTTAATTGCGGAGCTACAAATTCAGTCATTTGTTCGAGTAATTCTCCATCAATTTGTTTAATCAGTAATTTAGTTGCTTTAGAACCAAGCTCATAAATATTTTGTGCTACTGTCGATAACCCAGGTGTCGTCATCTGTCCAAGCATAATCCCATCAAATCCGAGAATTTGCAATTGATCGGGCACTGTTATTTTGAGAGAATGGGCTGCTTTTAATGCTCCTATTGCCGAAACATCACTGCAGGCAAAAATTGCATCAATCGATGAGTCCTCCTTCAATAATTTAAAAACAATCTGCTCAGCCTCATTAAAATCAAATGGACACTCAAGTATAGTAGTTTTAATCTGGCTGGTTTCAGTAGCTTGTAAAAATCCTTTCAATCGATCATCAGCCGGCTTCAGTCCATCTGGGCCGCGTAAACAAACAAGATGATTGATTTGCTGCCTAAGCAAAAATTCAGATCCGAGTTTCGCCCCTTCTATATTCTGGGTCATTACTGTAGGAAAACCTTCGCCAATTGACCGATCAAGCGCCACTAATGGGACATTAAGGCTTTTGTAATATTCCTTATCCAACTCGTTTGTTGCCAAAATAATACCTGCTATATACTTTCTCGTTAGTGTTTCAATGTATTGGCGTTCTTTCTCCGCCTGCTCATCTGTATTGCAGAGAATAACCGTGTAGCCATTTTCATATGCTGCGTCTTCCACTGCTCTTGCCAGCTCTGGAAAGAAAGGGTTTGTTATATCTGGTATGATGAGCCCAATTGCATTTGTCTGCTTTGTATTCAAGGATCTAGCAATTATACTGGGCCGATATCCTAATTCTTTAATTGCATCCTCTACTTGCATACGTGCCTTTTCGCTTATGTAGCCTTGATTTAAATATCTCGATACAGTCGCTACAGAAACTCCTGCATACTTTGCAACATCTTTTATAGTAGCCATTTTATCTCCAAACAAAATATGGTACCGGTACCATATGTAACCGGTTACATAATACATTACATGATTTTACAGAATGTTGTCAATCATTTTCATTTATGAATTTGGTCGATATGCCGACCTTTTTAAATTTATGCTAAAAGGAGGATGAAGAGGGAAGCTATAAAAAGATACTACACGGGGCTATCTGTGTCTTACTCAATTTTGAACTTTTTATCCATTTTCTAACTTAAACAAGAATATGTATATACCGCTTACGTTCTTCTCTATAAAAATTCATTAGCTCACCTGAGGTTCACCCATTAGGCAAATAGAGGTCCAAGGAAAAGGACCTCATCTTTGGTCAGCTCATCTATCTTCCCATAAACATCCCTCCTCTTTAAAGAGGGGGGAGATTAAAATTATCATTAAGCCGCAATACGTGATTCCTTTGATGGAGCAAAGAGCAACCCAATATTAGTTAAACCAGCAATACCTACTAACGCATAGACGATTCGAGAAAGAATGGCATCCTGTCCTCCAAATAAAGTTGCTACAAGATCAAATTGAAACAAACCTATCAGCCCCCAATTTATAGCTCCAATGATCGTTAATACAAGTGCTATTTTCTGTAGAATACTCAATTTTCATTTCCCCTTTGTAAGTTTTTTGTAATCATTTACTATATTCACGTAATCACGGATACTTAAACCAAAATATATAGAAAAAATATAAGTTTTGTATAATTTTATTAAAGGATAGTATTCCGTTATAAGAGTGATTTGTTTGAGAAAACAGTTACTAACTCTTCAACAAAATTAAATCATTACCGGCTTAGTAATATGTAAAATGTGCAGACTCATTAGTCTATCAAACTTATATTTGTATTCTCCTCTATATTTTTCGTAAATTAGGGAGTATGAATATACAAATAGGCTGTACTGGGAAGCCAGATATACTTGCTCTTGTGTACAGCCCATTTAGTCTTAACCTTTAGAAATAACCTAGTAAGGATGAGTTTACTAATTGTACATCTAAAATTTCCTCTATCAAATTCAAAAAACCCAGCTCCCTTCAAACGAAGAGTAGCTGGGTATTGAGTTTATACTATATTGATTCCTTACTCAACCGTAACCGATTTTGCTAGATTACGAGGTTTATCCACATCACAGCCACGGTGAAGGGATGCATAGTAAGCAATTAGTTGTAATGGTATTACAGAGATAAGAGGTGTTAACATTGGGTTAACTTCTGGAAGTACGTATGCGTCTCCTTCTTGATCAAGTCCCTTCATGGAAATGATGCAAGGGTTAGCGCCACGTGCAACCACTTCTTTTACGTTACCACGGATGCTTAAGTTTACAGCTTCCTGTGTTGCCAAAGCAATAACAGGTGTTCCTTCTTCAATTAAGGCAATTGTACCGTGTTTTAGTTCACCGCCGGCAAAGCCTTCCGCTTGAATATAGGAAATTTCTTTTAGCTTCAACGCACCCTCAAGGCCAACGAAATAATCGACAGAACGTCCAATAAAGAAACAATTACGTGTAACAGCAAGATATTCGCGTGCAATCATTTCGAATTTATCTTTGTCATCACATAGAGCCTCCATTGCGTTCGCAACGATTCCCAATTCTTTTACTACATCAAAATCTGCTAATTGATTTTTTTCTTTCGCCACAACAGCCGCCAGGATTGTTAATACAGCCATTTGTGCTGTGTATGCTTTAGTAGATGCAACCGCAATTTCAGGACCAGCATGTAATAACAACGTAAAGTCAGCTTCACGAGACAATGTTGACCCAGGTACATTAGTAATCGTTAAGGCTTTGTAGCCCATCTCTTTTACTTGCACAAGTACGGCACGACTATCTGCTGTTTCTCCGCTTTGGGAAATGAAAATGAACAATGGTTTTTCTGATAGTAAAGGCATATTGTAGCCAAATTCGGAAGCTACATGAACTTCTACCGGTACTTTCGCCATTTTTTCAAACATTTGTTTTCCAACAAGGCCAGCATGATAGCTTGTTCCACAAGCAACAATGTACAGACGATCCGCTTCATTTATCGCATTAATAATTGCGTCGTCTATTTTTAGCTCACCCGCTTCATTCTGATAAGCTTGAATGATTTTACGAGTTACTAAAGGCTGCTCATCAATTTCTTTTAGCATGTAGTGCGGATACGTTCCTTTTTCAATATCGCTTGCATCCAGCTGTGCTGTGTAAGGCTCACGAGTAACTACTGTACCGTCCAATTGTTTAATGGTGATTTGATCTTTTGTAACAAGAACAATTTCTTTATCCATAAGTTCAACAAACTGGTCTGTTACTTGCAGCATAGCCATCGCATCACTAGCGATTACATTGAAATCAGCACCTACACCTACTAATAATGGGCTTTTATTTTTAGCTACATAAATGATTTCTTCATCTTGTGCATCCAGTAAGCCAATTGCATATGAACCATGCAATAGACCCAGAGCCTTTGCAAAAGCTGCTTCTACGTTAAGTCCTTCTTCAACAAATTTGCTGATAAGCTGAACGATTACCTCAGTATCCGTATCACTCACTAAATCAGTATCTTGAAGGTACTCCCTCTTTAATAATTCATAGTTCTCAATTACACCGTTATGAACGATCGTAAAACGTCCATTCGAACTTTGGTGAGGGTGAGCATTTCTTATGCTTGGTACTCCATGAGTTGCCCAGCGAGTGTGTCCAATTCCTTTAGAAGATTGTACAGATGAATCTACGCTTTCACGTAAATCAGCTATTCTTCCTTTTTCTTTGAACACATGTACACCGTTCTCATTCATAACAGCAATACCAGCTGAATCATATCCTCTATATTCAAGCTTTTCTAAGCCTTTTAGTAAAATTTCTTTAGCATCTTGATGTCCAATATATCCTACGATTCCACACATACTTGTTTATCCTCCTATAAAAAAGATGAAGGGAACAAGAATGCCCAGGGGGGCACACTTGCCCCCTTATCTCTGAATAATTTTTAGTTGATATATGCATCTCTTTTTATTCTGTCCAATTTGTCACCAAACTGATTTAGTAAAAAGAGGGTCAGTTGTGCATGCAACCGGAAGGCATCCGCCGAAAGATCGATAACCTCCACCTCGTCAACTGGGTTACTCCAGTCCTGGCGCTTTAATAACTAAATAACATCTTCCCTCCTCTTCTATTTTGAACTCAATTTTCAGCATACACTATTTGCTCTCATTCCGTCAACATTTACAAAAATATACATTTAAATCTCATAATTCAGCTATACATATATAAAATATGCATAAGAGGAAGAACTGTTCCCCTTATGCATTAATTGTTATTGATTATTATTATAAGCCCATCTCTGCCCTTACAACATCGGCAATTCTCTCAACGTATTGATCGCATTGTTCCTGTGTAGGTGCCTCAGCCATTACACGAACGAGTGGTTCAGTTCCGGACGGTCTAACAAGAATTCTCCCGTTTCCGCTCATTTCCTCTTCCACTTGATCAATAATTGCCTTCACTTTATCATTATCCGTTACATGATGCTTATCTGTTACACGGATATTAACAAGTTTTTGTGGATAAACTTTCATTTCGCCTGCAAGTTCTGAAAGTGGCTTACCTGTCAGCTTCATAATATTAATGAGCTGTACACCTGTCAGCAATCCGTCTCCTGTTGTATTGTAATCAAGGAAAATAATATGCCCTGATTGCTCTCCGCCAAGATTATATCCACCTTTTTTCATTTCTTCTACAACATACCGATCTCCAACAGCTGTCTGCGCACTTAAGATTTGGTTTACATCTAATTCTTTATAAAATCCCATATTACTCATAACTGTTGAAACAACTGTATTATGCTTAAGGCGGTTATGTTCTTTCATGTATTTTGCACAAATGAACATAATTTGATCTCCATCAACGATTTTACCTTTCTCATCGACAGCTATTAATCGATCTCCATCTCCATCAAAAGCCAGACCAACATCCGCTCCCTTTTCGAGAACAAATTCAGCCAGCTTATCTGGATGCGTGGATCCGACTCCTTCATTAATATTAAGACCATTTGGTGAAGCACCCATAGTCGAAACATCAGCATCTAAATCAGCAAACAAGTGTGTTGCTAAAGAAGAAGTAGCTCCGTGTGCACAATCGAGGGCTACATGGATATTTGTGAAATCCTCGTCCGCCGTTTGTTTTAAGTATTGAATATATTTTTGCCCACCTTCGAGGTAATCATTGATTCTACCAATGTTTTCTCCGATTGGTCTTGGGAGTTGATCTTCTTCCATATCTAATAATGCTTCAATCTCTTCTTCCTGATCATCTGAAAGCTTAAACCCATCAGATCCGAAGAATTTAATACCATTATCCGCTACAGGGTTATGGGAGGCAGAAATCATTACACCTGCTTCTGCGCCTAATGCTTTTGTTAAATAAGCAACTCCAGGTGTTGAAACGATTCCCAAGCGCATGACCTCCGCTCCAATTGAGAGCAGACCTGCTACAAGGGCACTTTCCAGCATGAAGCCGGATATTCTTGTATCACGGCCAATGATTACTTTTGGACGGTTTTCATTATGTTTTGTTAACACATATCCTCCAAATCGGCCTAGCTTAAAAGCAAGCTCCGGTGTCAGTTCGCTATTTGCTACACCCCTCACACCATCTGTACCGAAATATTTACCCATTAAAAATCTCTCCTTCTACTAATACACTTCATATTTTATTGCCTATATATACCTAACTGTCTTATGAAAGAGTGTAGGTTGTTATCCATCTGAACTTTTTTCTGAGATTTCCACTGTAATTGTCTTACTATTGTTAGGCAGTTCCCAATGTACCTCATCTGGTGCATTCACCTTTAAGGGTACTGTATGGTTTCCTACATTTAACTCTTTTACCTCGATAAATATATCAAAATCACTGGATTTCAGGGATTTAATCTTAGATGCCTCGCCTTCAATGGCCAGGTCCACCATCCCTTTTGAAGGATTAAGAATTTCCGCCTCATATTTCTCATTGTCTAGTCCCTTTATTTCAATAGGTATATTCGAGATTGTTTGAGTATTTTCCTTCTTTATCTTAATTGTCACTTTAACCGTATCTATAGAAGATCCAACCACTCCATCAGGCAAGCTGACTGGAATTTCAATTACAGTATCCTCATCAATATTGCTGACATCAACAGGTACCGTTATCTCCTTTATATCTTTAAGAATGGATTCTCCTCCATAGATGGTAGCTGTCTCCGAATCAATTTTAATACTTTCAATTTTAACTCCTTCAGGCGGTGCTCCTGTAGCTTTAGCAGATAGGCTGACCTCTTTTGAAGGACTGTTTACATTTATCGAGATATCAACTGTACTAGGTTCAATATTCACATCTAACAAGTTCATATTGCTATCAAATGCCTGTACTGTTGCTTCAGTTAGAATATCATTCGTTACATGTGAGTCCGTTTTAACAGTTGCTTTTACAACAGAAACCTTATCGACATGGCTCTTGGCACCCGTTATTTCCACTTCTGTTGGACTTAGATATGGCGGGTCTGATGAATATCCTTCTGCTAATAGTGTTTTATCAAATTCAGCCTCGACTTTGAAGTTCTCTGTTACCTTCTCCTCTACCACTGCTGTTGCATTGGCCTGTGTCAGTGTATAGTTAATTTTATCCGATAAATTCTTTACCTTGATTGGTACCTTTTGAGAACCAATTTTAGGATCGGATAAGTCTACATAAATCTCAAAGTCCATTGTAGATTTAGCAGTTATAACTATACTCTTAGGTCCCTCAATCGTAATATCCAGAGTTTCGGGTATCCCGCTGACAATTAAATTATCGGTATCATAATAAACCTCAACAGGCACGTTTTTAATCGTGGCTGTTTCTGTACTTGAAGGTGTATTATAAGGATTACTGGAATTATTGATTGGGTTACTATTGACAGAGAAAAACAGGAATAGTGCAATCAGAAAAGCCCCAATTTTCATAAACCAACTGCTAGAAATAAGTTTATCCATCTTTTCTCGACCTCCAATTCCAAAGATTCGAAGAGGTCGTTTTATTATTTATGGACAATTCATTTTCAAGCATATTTTGCAGTTCATCTAACGAAAGATTCCGATAAAGCTCTCCGTTTTTCGTTAAAGAAATATTCCCTGTCTCTTCCGAAACAACGATTGTCAAGCTGTCGGTAACTTCACTTATTCCCAGCGCCGCCCTGTGCCTTGTTCCCAGTTCCTTTGAAACAAATGGGCTTTCAGATAAAGGAAGATAACATGCTGCTGCAGCAACTGTGCCATTTTGCAGAATTACCGCTCCATCGTGCAGTGGTGTATTCGGTATAAAAATATTAATTAATAACTCAGATGACACTCTGGAATCGAGACGTATACCTGTCTCAATATAATCATTAAGACCCGTCTCTCTTTCAATTGAAAGAAGGGCACCAATCCGGCGCTTGGCCATATAGGTTGTCGATTTAATAATAGCTTCAATTGTTTGCTCCTGCACATTCTCTTCCTGAAAATTTGTCCTGGAAAATAAACGGCCTCTCCCCAACTGTTCGAGCGCTCGTCGTAATTCAGGCTGAAAGATAATAATGATGGCTAAAACTCCCCAAGTCATTACATTTTCCATTAAATAGCTCATTGTATTTAAGCCAAGGATTTCACTCGCAAAGCGTCCAATCACAATTAAAAGGATTCCACGTAATAGCTGTACGGCTTTTGTCCCTTTAATAATTTGCAATAATTTATAAAAAACAAACCAAACGAGAAAGATGTCGGTTATGTTTATAATATAATCTAATAAAGAAAAGTTGTTTAGAAACGGCATGTCATTTCCTCCAGTCATGTCCTTTCCCATGAACGGTGTATATACCGCTATGTTGTATAACCCCACTATTATAACATACTGTTCCACAAACTCTAAGAATTCAGTCCCAAATTCATTGATAGAAAAAGAAAAAGGCCATCCGCGGTGGATTGCCTTAAATAGGTCTATTTCTATCTATAGATTAAAAAACTCTTGATGCTATATCCTTAGTATGAAACCAAATCCATTCAAACAGTTGATCAATCTCTTCTATATTTCCAGTCACTTCACCAGCTCCTGCTAAATAGTTATCTCCATTAATAACCGTTACGTTCCCATTGACTTTGCCCTCAACTTTTATATCTCCATTTTTGACAACAAGGTCCCCTTTGACCGTCTTTCCTTCCGGAACAATCACAGTTTGTCCTTCGACGACCAAGTTAGGGTCTTTAGAGAATGAGAACTGTTCATCCTCTCCCCAATAGGAAAATAAGCTACTGCCCATCAATAGAATAAAGAGCGAAGCGGCAATTAACACTGGATTGCGCTGCAGCCATTTTTCAAACCTTCGCATTTTCGATTGTTTAGGTAGATTTCTCATTACATTTGCGGTAAATCCGCTAGGTGCTGTAATATGGTTACTTTGAAGAAAGGCAACTGTTTTACTCAACTCGTGAAAGGTTTTCTTACACTCATCACATTCTGCTATATGCGAAAGAAGCACATTGGAATGTTCTTCATTAATGTCATCGTCGAGATAATCATGCATATAATCTGCGATGTTTTCTGGGCATTGTTTCATTTTAATCCACCTCATTTATATAGATCGCATCGATTTTCTCAGTGCATCTCTTCCCCTATGAATTCGTGTTTTCACGGTTCCTACCGGTAAATTAAGGATTTCACTAATTTCTTTCAGAGATAGCTCATCCACATATTTTAATACAATAACTGAGCGGTATTTTTCAGGCAGATTCTGAATTTCCTTTTGCATTTTTTCTTTAAGCTCTAAACTCTCCAGTTCATCCTCAGGTAACTTTGTATCCGATGGAATCTGTGAATACATATCAAGCCCCTCTGTACCTGCTACTTCTGCATCGAGATAATAATCCGGCTTCTTTTTACGTATACGGTCTATACATAAATTTGTAGCAATCCGGTATAACCAGGTGGAGAACTTTCGGTTCATCTGGAAAGTGTGTATATTCATATATGCCCGTAAAAAAGCTTCCTGTGCCACATCCTCTGCTTCATGGCGGTCACCCAGCATGCGATAGCACAATTGAAATACTCTGTCTTTATAAAACTGAACGATGTCTTCATATGCCTGTTGTTTACCACCCAGCACTTCCTGTATTCTTTCTTTAATAAGTCCTTCCAAATTGTCCATCCTCCGCATTGGCGGCCTTCAGCATTTATACGCACTGGCCTTGAGAAAAGTTTCAATAAAAAATAATTTTTGTTTTTTACATTGACACACTGTTTAATCTTTATAAATATGGGTAATAAAGGTAACAAAACCTCTTGCAGATAGGAGTGAAGACTTGGAACTACATATACTTATGAAGGATATTGAACAATGCCGCCAAAGAATGATACTACTTGCCTCTTCAACTTCAATGCTTGACTCTGATGTCATCAAAGCAAGTACTGAACTGGACTCATTAATCAATCTCTATCAAACTCACACAAGATATGTAAAGCAGTAATCCTAAAAAGGTTGCTGCTTTTCTTTGTGGAATGATGATCTCTGGTATCCACTGACGGCTAACAAAATCCCAATTGGTATTAGTTTCACTCATTATATTTAGACCCAGAATGAATAGGCCCTATTCATTGCCTCATCCATTCCGGATAAGGGTCAACTTTTACTGTACTAAGTATACAGCCAGGAGACAGTCATATAAATTTTCTCCTGTGCCCTTCACTATTTATCATTCAATGTCGTTTTTCTTTACGTTTGACCCCATGCCTTATTCTTGAATTAACCTACCTCTCAAACAAACCGTAGATTCTTTATAAAACATCTATATATAATCGACAGGATTTGTTGATATATATCATAACCAGATTAACTTCTTCAAACGTACTGGCATTACTTAAAGAGCACCTTTTCCCCTATCGATCAGGCAATGTCATTCACCGAACCTTTATGCTAATACTCTTTAATCTATAGATCGCTTATATAATGGTTTTAAAAGTACACACTTAACTTCTATCATACCTTATTAGCTTAGTTCAGTCTCGCAAATCGTTTCTCAAGAGTAAAGAGCCTCTTTAGTACCAATAAAACGGTAGCTGAATAGTTTAATTCTTGCTTTTGATGCGTGCCAATTCTTCTTATCGCAGGGCTTAATGGTTTTTATAATAAAAAAAACCTTAAAATGCAATGCATTTAAGGTTTAAAATAGTCGTATAAAATTTTGGAGCGGAAGACGGGATTCGAACCCGCGACCCCCACCTTGGCAAGGTGATGTTCTACCACTGAACTACTTCCGCAAAATGAGCCATGAAGGACTCGAACCTTCGACCCTCTGATTAAAAGTCAGATGCTCTACCGACTGAGCTAATGGCTCTAAATGGCTGGGCTAGCAGGATTCGAACCTACGAATGACGGAGTCAAAGTCCGTTGCCTTACCGCTTGGCTATAGCCCAAAAAGAAAAAAAGGGACAATATCTTGTCCATTACTCAAAGCTTATTAAAATAATGGTGGAGGGGGGCAGATTCGAACTGCCGAACCCGAAGGAGCGGATTTACAGTCCGCCGCGTTTAGCCACTTCGCTACCCCTCCGATATTAAGAGTGCCGGCAAGAGGACTTGAACCCCCAACCTACTGATTACAAGTCAGTTGCTCTACCAATTGAGCTACACCGGCATATTAGTTTTTAAACCTTCTTTTGAACACTTAGTTAGTATAACCTATATGAATTATAATTTCACCAAGTATTTTTTGGTAATATTTTTGGCTTAAATGGTGGAGGATGACGGGATCGAACCGCCGACCCTCTGCTTGTAAGGCAGATGCTCTCCCAGCTGAGCTAATCCTCCATATTAATTGGTGACCCCTACGGGATTCGAACCCGTGTTACCGCCGTGAAAGGGCGGTGTCTTAACCGCTTGACCAAGGGGCCATTCATAAGATGTTAAAGTCATAACTACTTTCGAGAGCTTCCAAGCGGGCTCGAACCGCTGACCTCTTCCTTACCATGGAAGTGCTCTACCTGCTGAGCTATGGAAGCACAATAAACAGGACAAAAAAATGGCTCCGCAGGTAGGATTCGAACCTACGACCGCTCGGTTAACAGCCGAGTGCTCTACCACTGAGCTACTGCGGAACAATATGAATT
>NZ_MAYV01000003.1:0-80605 GCF_001685035.1 Bacillus sp. FJAT-27986
CAGTCCCAACCAGCCTCAAACATATTTCTACAAGTAGGGGGTGAACAGTTTAGCGGACGGGATCATTTGTCCCACTGCCCCTTACGTTCTACCCTGGCTACTGATAGATTAAATTCATATGAAAAAAGTTCAACCAGAAAGTTCTGGCTGAACTATATAATACGAACCTGCCCCTTTACTTCTATAAGAACTTCAACATAAAAAGGCATAAATCCTTCTTGGATCAATGCCCCAGTTCGTTTAATGCAACTCTTCATTATCTATATCCACATTTCATCTAATTTATCGGCATAGAAATTAATTGCTTCTTTATAACTCAGTATTTCAGAGTCTGTTGTGGTATCTATCAAACATTTCAGTAAAAACTCCATAGCCTTTTTATGCTCGTTTAGATTATATAAGGTCATTGAATAAAACACTTGAACGGCTCTATTAGTTGGAAATAATTCTATTCCTTTTAAAAAAACTTTTTCGGATTTTTCATATTCCCCTAAAGCTCTATATGTACTTCCAAGTCCCAATATTGCTCCTTCTAAATCTTTATCAGATAACCCTTGCTTAATAGACTTTTCATAGAAGGGAACTGCTTTTGATTCTTCTCCTAAAACATCAAAGCTCCAAGCACATTGGTAGTTAATAATTGCATTATCAGGATATTTCTCTACCATCTTTAATAGGATTTGATTTGATTCTTTCTTCTTACCATCTTTTCGTAATTCAAGTGCTTTTATCAATTGTTCTTCATTCAATGTTAATAAACTCCTTTACAAAATGTATTTGTTAACAAGTTCATCACATCACTACAAAAAATCCTTCTTCCGCTAACCTGCCCCGTTTGTCTAATATTGACTAGAACATACTGATATCTATTTACTGTTTATTTTCTTTTTGGCATCCACATACCCAACTATTCCAACTATTGTAATTAAAATCAAAACATACATATCTGTAGTCAGTATGCCTTTCGTTACTAATGACAGTTCATCGTATGTTCTAATCAAGAGACCAATTGGCGGGAAAATAAGAAGCGACAAAAAGAACTTTTTCCTGACTTCTAAATCTTGCATAATAATCCCCCTTAAAGCATTACTTTCCTTCTTCCGCTAACCTGCCCCTTTTGTTCATTAACTAATTAAATAATTTGAAAGCACCAAACCCCATAGCATATCCTCCACCAATACCCATAATCACGCCCCAAATTGTCCATTGTGATATGTAAATGCCAAACATAAATGACAATAACCCTAAAAATCCTACTAGCACCATTTTTTTATTCATAACAGCCCTTCCCATTATCTCGAATATTTCCCTACACAATATTGTTATCCATATTACAACAACTCTTCTTCAACCAAACTGCCCCGTTTGTCCAATAAAGAATTAAAAATTTGGATCTATCTTGATTCAATTCAACAGTATGTTTAGTAATGAATCATTGATGTCTAAAATCAAATTTATCATTAGGTACATCTAATGTATGCCCATTGATCTCAACTGTATCATTGTCTGTCCAGGTAATATTGGCAGTTTCTTCTCCGTTCATTCCAATAAATATTTTTGGCTTTCTTATTGCCTTCATTAAAGACTAACTCGCCACGAACAGCATATGACGTTGTAGCACCTCCGTTAGTGAGATATGCTTTTAGTGTGTAATGGCCGCCAGGTGATGTTTTTTCGATAAGATATTCTCCTTTTGGTAGTCTGTTCATATCGAAAAACGCCCAATATACTCCATAAGCAATAACCCCAGTAAATAAAAGACAGATAACAAGGAATACTCTAAGTGCTTTTTTAGGAGCTTTATTTTTCTCTTTCTTCAAGTAAGTTGTCATACAGTTAAACCTCTCTCAGTAACGGTTAATAATATAATATTAATTCTCCTATGTATAATAAAAATCCTTTTTCAGCTAACCTGCCCCGTTTGTCGAATAACTAAAAAAGAGCTGAACACAGCCCTTGATATTGAAACGCAAACCTTACTTAATAATTCTCTAACTCACTATTTAAATCTCTTAATAACACATCGATCTCCACCATTACTGAGTCTTCATTGATTGGGAAAACGGATGGTTTAACTCTATCTTTCCTCATACCAACAAGCCAGTTCTCAATAAACTCATTTAAGTCAATTGGTTCAGCTTTGAAGTTATTCCACTCATTAACGGCACAGTATTCTGCAAATTCTTTTCTAGGAAAGAAAGGAATCAACATATTTCCATCATCATCCTGTGCTGTTGCCCAACCATCGTCATATAAACCCCAGACTTCCTCATAATCAGCGACCAAATACTCATATCTTATATTTGATGGCTGTTTAATTATCGAATCTAATTCTTTTTGGTTCATATTGATATCCTCCAGTTACTGCGTTTAACAAGGCATTTAACATATTCTCCAATGCTGATAAAAACACCTTCTTAAGCTAACCTGCCCCGTTTCTACAATTAGTTTTCGTTGAATTTCTTCAATCTCGCTCTTTGTAGCAGGATCTTTAAAGTGTTGTTCTTTCGTAATTGAATTGATAAATTCTTTCCACATTTCATTCCCACCGATATATATAGATTCAACTTATCTTTGTAATATTCCTTCTTCCGCTAACCTGCTCCGTTACTTCCATAAGAGGTTCAACACAAAAGGGATTAATCCTTCTTAGATCAATGCCCACCGTCAGTCGTATACCTCAATCATATTGATGTGCTATTATTAGAATTTTTACGTGAAAAAAAATATGAAATAAAATATGAAGTCAAAAATAAGATAATCCCCACTTTATTAAATTGGAGATACACATCAAATACAACTTTAAATGAATCTAACGGATAAAAACCACTTAATAGCAACGTTGGAAAAACAGTAATCAGCATCGCCATATAATGAGCAAAAATTTGCTTTAAAAAACTCCATTGTTCAATTTGATATATGACGCTTGTCACCCCAAGGAAAAAGGCTATAAGGCCATAAAAAAAATAAACACTCGAATCATCTGATTGCCCTTGCAACTTATACGACAGTGAAATTATTAGTAAGATACCAAATGAGATAGACCCTCTATATAATCCCTTTAAAAACAACTGCAACATAAAATCCCCTTTCCTGGTATTTCCTGTTATTAATTATATACGATGGATACTAGTTTGAAGTTTCAGAAAATTTTTCATTCCGCTAACCTACCCCGTTTTTACAATAAGAAATTCAACACAAAAAGGCATTAATCCTTCTTGGATCAACGCCCCCGTTATTTCTATAAGGAAAAGTGAACCTTTTTAAACAATCGTGCCCGTTTTTTGCATCGGCTTTTTATTTTTAATCATTTAAACCAACCCTTACGCCAAAACCATAACAACATTACAGAGCCAACTGATACCATAACTCCCAGCACTCCAAAATATCCCCATTGCAAGGTAAGTTCTGGCATATATTTAAAATTCATCCCATATATACTGGCAATAAACGTTAAGGGAATGAAAACTGATGTCATAACAGTTAGTGTTTTCATAATTCTGTTCATTCGGTTTGAATTTAGTGAAATATAATTGTCTCGTATATCTGCCGTCATTTCTCGATTAGACTCAATCATTTCAGAAAGTCTCAATAAATGGTCGTATATATCCATAAAATAGACTCGATCATCTTTTGGGACTATCACTCTCTCCGAATTTAAAATTCTATACAGCAATTCTCTCATCGGAAAAATTGTGCGTCTTAACTTAAGTAACTGGTTTCTTATTTCATAAACATTTTCAATTAAATCTTGATTTGTTTTATTCATTTCTATTTCATTCAATTTATCTTCACATTTATAAATACTTGGAAAATACTCATCTACAATTTTATCCATTATTGAATAAAAAATGTGGAGAACCCCTTTATTAATAGTATTTTTATCCTCCATTACCCTTTTTCGAACCATTCCTATTTCACTTAAAGGTGATGAATGGAAAGTAACTATAAAATTGTGTCCGACAAATATATCTAATTCTTCAGGTACAAGGGAGTATTGGTTTAAAGTGTGTAGAACAAAAAAATTATACCCATCATAATAATCAAGTTTTGGACGTTGTAGAGAATGTAAGCAGTCTTCAATTGCAAGTGGATGCAAATCAAAATGAGTTTGTAAAAGGAGTGCTTCTCTATCACTAGGTGTATCGAAATCTACCCAAAACCATTTAATATCAGAATCATCTAAACGTTTTAATGGTATATCAGTTATTAGTTTTAAATCGTTTGTTACGGCAAAAGTATGAATCATATGTATCGCTTCCTCTTTTATTTGTAAATTAAACACTACCACTTTGTGTCAGATACAAATTATTAATAACATAAAGAATTGGTCTAATATATTATAACTCCTTATGCAACTATCCTGCCCTTCGTATTATTAGGTTGACCAAGTTAATTGGTTGACCTTTTTCTTTGAGGTCTAGAATACTAGAGGTAGCGGGGGTAGAACGAAAGCCCCCCCGTGGGAAAGTTAATCCCGACAACTAAACCGTTCCCCCCTACTTATAGAAACATGATTGAAGCTGGTTGGGACCCAGATCTCGCATAACAAGCGAAGCTATGACACTATAAGGAGCCATTTAGGGGTTACCAGCTAATTCATTGATGAGGAGGAGATACTCATGAATCCAGTCATTGGTCTGGATGTCGCAAAAGGTGAAAGTCAGGTTCAAGCATTCTTGGAGAAAAAGAAGCCTTACAAAAAGAGCTTTAAAGTCGCACATACACTGGATGGCTTAGATGAACTTCATACATTTATTAAAGAGGTAGAAGAATTAACAGAAACAAGACCTCCCATAGTTTTAGAGTCTACTGGCATTATGTGCCTGTTGTACAGTATTTTGAAAAACTAGGGTATCTGTTAATCGTTGTGAATTCATCAATTCATACAAAGCGAAAAGTTCGAGTTTACGTAAAGTAAAAACAGATATAATCGATGCCGTTTGTCTTTTTCCGTTAACCTTCCCCTTTAATAAAAAAGCGATTGCCCTCATTTTGCAATCTACCCTGAGAGTATAAGTTTATTAACGATTAATTTGTGAAAAATATGATAATATGATTATAAAATATAGTTTGGAGGGGTTAATTTATGGAAATATTAGATTTCTTAGGGATTATTCCTATCATAATATATTTAGGAATTCTCATTTTTGCTATTTATGTTACAAGTACTTTCATAAAGTTAATGAAACAAAAAAATGATTATCTAAAGGACATTCGTGACGAAATCAGGAAGAATAATAGTGTCAATTAGTTTCAACCATTGTTCCACTCCCAATTTTAAAAGTAGAAGATTGAATACCGTCAATGGCGGTATTTTTTATCTTATGCGATGCCTCTCAAGGTGTTTATAGATGATTCTGCTATTGCCATTGATAGTTTAAATTACGTTGTTTCACATATTTAACCACACTGTTCATTTATTGCAGGAATGGTGCCCCCGTTAGCAGCATAAAAAGATACCATCCATTTGACAATCTTGATCTTCTGCTATTGCTTCCATTTGTTTGTGGACAGAGTAATTTAGAAAATTGGTAACCAAATTATATTCCCGTTCTTCAATTATCGAGCACGACCTTATATTCAAAAAGTAACACTTCTCAAATAAAAGAAGCCAATCCCTGATTGGCTTCTTCACATTACTCATACATACTTCCGACTCACACTCTTCCCATCATAACTAAACAAAATTCCCTTACCTTCCAACACCGTTTCCATATGAACCGTTCGTCCCCATAAATAATGCATATGCGGCAAAACTTTCTCTAGGTATTTTACATCCAGCTCAATATCCTCAAACCAATGCTTCAGGTAAAGCTCCCCATTTTTTAAATAGTCCCCGTCATTCACCGTAATATACGGGAACCCTCCATTGACCCGCATGCCGACAAGCTGATCTCGTACCGCTTTCCATTGCTTATCGACAATCTTATAGTCGCGTCCTTTTTTCTGGAATAGATACATATCCTCACGCATAACCAAATCCTTTGTGAGGTAATTGCGGAGGAAGGAGATATCCGATTCGATTTCCCGCACTTCAAACATTTTCTCACGGCCTGAATTTGGTTTAACCCCGCGCCTTCTCATCTCTTCGTCTGGATTGTTATATCTTTCTTCGATATCCTCAAACATCTTGATGCCTAAGTAATATGGATTAATGCCTGTTCTTGACGGCTGCACCACTCCTGCATTTAGTTTTGCAAATTCGATTGACTCACCGCTGGTTAAATCAAGTTCACGTAGGATGCGTTGGTGCCAGTAACTCGCCCAGCCTTCGTTCATGATTTTAGTTTCAAGCTGCGGCCAAAAGTAGAGCATCTCTTCACGCATCATCGTCAGTATGTCTCGCTGCCAATCCTCTAGGTTACGGCTATACTGTTCAATGAATAAAAGAATATCCTTTTCTGGACGAGGGGGAAATTTCTTGACCTTTGTTTTTTTCTTTTGCCCCTTTTCCTTGCTTTCCAAGTTCCATAAATCATCGTACGGTGTAGTAAATTGCGGAGAATCATCCTCTATCTCCTCTTCATCCATGGACCAATTCAATTGTGGACGAACAAGCGATGGGTCAATATGTTCCTCAATCGCCAAGACCGAATCAAGAAACTTCTCAACCTCCAGCTTCCCATGCTCAATCTCGTATTGCCTAACTCTTTCCGCAGTGGCAGACATACTTTCCACCATATCTCGCTTCGTATTTTTAAAACGAACATTATTCTTAAAGAAATCACAATGTGCCAGTACATGAGCCACAATTAATTTGTTTTGAATCAAGGAATTGGAATCTAATAAAAAAGCATAGCAAGGATCAGAATTAATAACCAGCTCGTAAATTTTGCTTAATCCAACGTCATACTGAAGCTTCATCTTGTGAAATTGTTTTCCGAAACTCCAATGAGAATATCGAGTTGGCATTCCATATGCTCCAAAAGTATATATTATTTCGCTTGGGCAGATCTCATATCTCATTGGGTAAAAATCGAGCCCAAATCCAACAGCGATTTCCGTTATTTCATCAATGGCATACTCCAAGTCTTTTTGCTCGTCTGCTCTCACCCATTCACCCCCTCATTCTCTTACCTCATTAATATGAAGGGATAGGAAAATCATGTATAAAAGTCCTCAAATGAGTCTAAAAACAACCTGAAAAATGGGTTAGAAACAGAATAATTATTCGACCTGCCCTTGATTTATATTTATTTACTTCCTTAACTGCCTTTATGTAATAGTCTCCCCTAAAATCTAGCCCATATCTTACACATACTCGTCACTGAGTACATTAAATATAGAATAGAAACGTCAAATACGGATATTAGGATAACCGTTCCTCTAACAATTAAGCCATGGAAAGTTTCATTTTTACTATTTACAAACTGACCAACTTTTACAGGGTGATAAAATGATGACTTTGAACAAACTAATTTTAACTCCTCACTAGAAGGAGAGTGAAGCAAATGGATAAGGTTGATTATGATCGTGCTTTGTACTACACGCATCGTTCAGAATGGGATAACCTCCTACTTCTGATGGTAAGGACAAAAGACCACTTTTTGTCCAAAAAAATTGAACATTTTCTGCACGCCTATCATTTCTCTAAGGATAATGCGTCCGTTGAAAAGACCCTAAATGCCCTTCTTCAATATATAGACCATGCAACATTCCTGCCTTATGATCAGGAAGAAGGATGGGCGATGCAGACTTTTTAATATCTTTATTTTTTTCTGTGGTGGGAAAAATATACGGCTAAATGCAAACAGCGAAACCAAGGGTGTAAACAAACAGAGAGCTGACTTTTAGTCAGCTCTCTGTTTTGTATTTTATATTTCTGATACTTTTTGCATCATTTCATTCATGAAGGACTGAAGCTTTTGTTCACTTGCTTGTTTTTGGCTATCCTTAACGGCAAAGTAGAACTTAATTTTAGGCTCAGTTCCGGATGGTCTTAAACAAACCCAAGACTCATCTTCAAAGAAATATTTAAGAACATTGGATTTTGGTAAATGAATTGCTTCCTCTTCATTCGTAAGTAAATCCATTCGTGTGCTTTCTTTATAATCTTCAACAGCCACTACTTTTACACCTGCAAGAGAGGCTAGCGGCTCCTTACGGAATGTAGCAAGAATTTGCTGGATTTGAGCAGCTCCTTCTTTTCCTTTTAAAGTCAGGGAACGCATTCCTTCTAAGTAATAACCATGCTTCTCATATAAATCCTCTAATGCCTGATATAAGGTTTTTCCAAGGCGTTTGTAATGGGCACAAATTTCTACCGCCATTACTGCAGCTTGAACCGCATCTTTATCACGGGCAAAATCTTTAATTAATGAACCATAGCTTTCTTCATATCCAAATAGGAAAGAATACTCTCCAGACTCTTCATACTGCTTGATTTTTTCCCCGATAAATTTAAACCCAGTCAGAACATCTTCTGTTTCTACTCCATAACTGGAGGCAATGGAACGTCCAAATTCTGATGTTACGATTGTTTTGAACATTATTCCATTTTCAGGCATTGTTCCTTTTTCCTTCTTCTGAGACAGAATATAGTCTAAGAATAACGCACCTGTTTGGTTACCTGTTAAAACCGTATATTCTCCCTCTGCATTCTTAACAGCAATACCAACACGGTCAGCATCTGGATCTGTACCAATTAAAATATCCGCACCGATCTCTTTGCCTTTAGCGATTGCCAATTCAAATGCAGCATGCTCTTCTGGGTTAGGAGATTTTACAGTTGAGAATTCAGGATCAGGTAATTCTTGTTCTTTTACAACTTCTACATGTTCATAACCTAAATCCTTCAATGCTCGGCGAACAGAAAGATTAGCTGTACCATGAAGCGGTGTGAAAACGACTTTTACATCTACTTCTTTTGCTAAATTAGGCTGTTCAGAAATAGTAAGGACTTTTTCATTGTATGCATCGTCCACTTCTTTACCGATGATTTTAATTAATCCTTTATCACGTAATACAGACTCTTCTTCCACTTTAATTTCAAGTTCATTTTCAATAGCATTAACCATCTCAATCAGAACATCTGCATCAGCAGGAGGCAGTTGTCCACCATCTTCGTTATACACTTTATATCCATTATATTCTGGAGGATTATGGCTTGCTGTAATTACAATACCACCGATTGCACGTAAGTATCGAACTGCAAAAGAAAGCTCTGGAGTTGGACGAAGGCTATCAAATACATAAGCTTGAATTCCGTTGGTTGCCAGTGTTTTTGCTGCTTCCATCGCAAACTCAGGTGATTTATGTCTAGAATCATAAGCAATAACAACTCCACGCTGTTTTGCTTCTTCTCCTAATTTCTCAATATAGGATGCAAAGCCTTGTGTTGCTTTACGGATTGTATAAACATTCATGCGGTTTGTTCCTACACCAATTTCTCCACGCATACCGCCTGTACCGAATTCTAAATTCTTATAGAAACAATCTTCTAACGCAACTTCATCATCCACAAGAGAAGTCAGTTTCTCATGAAGCTCTGGTTCAAGCGTTAAGTGATCATTCCATTTATTAAAAGTTGTTTTCCAATCCATTTATTTTATTCCTCCTAAATAAATTGCTAACTAAATAAGATCTTCTTTATTTTACTAAATATTTAATATTTCTTGAATATTTTCAAGGAATATCTTTAGAGAAATATTTACCAATCAATACTTTTTGTAATGAAGTTCATATAAATCCCTTCTCCGATCCTTTAGTTGGCGTACGGTCCCGGATAATCTTTGACGTCGCAAAATTTCAAGGTCGACATCTCCAATCAGCACCATTTCTATATTAGCATTCGTTTCTCCCACAATGCCATCACGCGGATATTCAAAATCAGAGGGGGTAAAGATCGCCGATTGCGCATATTGAATGTCCATATTTTCTGTTTGCGGCAGATTGCCTACTGTTCCAGATATGACGGTGTATACCTGATTTTCGACTGCACGTGCCTGAGCACAGTATCTAACCCGTAAATATCCCTGTCGATCTTCTGTACAGAATGGAGTGAAAATAATATTTGCTCCTTTATCTGTTGCGATCCTAGATAATTCAGGAAACTCTATATCATAGCAAATCAGCATGGAGATTTTTCCGCAATCTGTATCGAATACATTTACCTCATCACCTTCATTAATCCCCCACCACTTTTTCTCATTCGGTGTAATATGGAGTTTATATTGCTTCTCGATTGTTCCATCTCTCCTAAAGAGATAAGCAATATTATAAATATTATCATCCTCTTCTTTCACAAAATGGGAACCGCCAATAATATTTACATTATAGCGGACCGCCAAGTTTGTAAACAACTCAATATATTGCTCTGTAAAATCTGTCACTTTTCGCACTGCCTTACTTGGAACCTTTTCATCTAAAAAGGACATCAATTGAGAGGTTAAAATTTCTGGAAATACCACAAAATCAGAATCTGCATCCGCTGCCACATCAACAAAGTATTCAACTTGATTCGCGAAATCCTCGAATGAGTTGATCTTTCTCATCATATATTGCACAACACATATTCGGACAGGATATGCGGTTTTATAATACCGTTTAGATTTAGGACGATAATCTACATTATTCCATTCCATCAGTGTTGCATATTTTCCTGATGCTCGGTCATCCTCCAAATAATTTTGATTAATACGTGTGAGCGTAAATTCATTCAGAAATTGGAAGGATAAGACCGGATCATATATTTTATGTAAGCGTACTTCTTCCACATATTCACGTGCAGTCATTTGATCTGCATATTTATGGTAGTTTGGAATCCTTCCACCAATAATAATACTTTTTAGATTTAATTTACGGGCTAATTCCTTACGTTCTTCATACAAACGATGCCCAACCTTCATTTTTCTATACTTAGGATGGACCATAACTTCAATTCCATAAAGATTTAAACCATCAGAATTATGGTTGGTGATATATCCGTCATCTGTTATTTCAGACCAAGTATGACGATCATCATATTCATCAAAATTAATGATTAAACTAGAGCATGAACCAATCACTTCATCATTTAATTCTGCTACAAATTGTCCTTCCGGAAAAATGGATAAATGGCTTTCCAAATGCTCGCGTTTCCACGGATCCATCCCGGGAAAACAAAGCTTTTGAAGCTCCATAATATCATCTATATCGCGGATCTCCATTCGCCTAATTTCCATTTTATGTTCATATTTAGTTAAATCCAATTCCTCTGTCACGGACACGACACTCCTTTTTCATACCCATTCTCTCTATCCTCTGTTTTTTCCCATTTATCTATTTTTTTAAACAATAGCCAAGACCAAATGGAAAGAAAACTCGATACAGCTGCCGTCACATAAAGAAAAGCTGTTGGCTTTATCTCTAACAGCTCATTAGTGCTTTATCTTTCTATTAAATAAACAATAGCTTCCCATGGTCTCAAAATTGTCTCAGCAGCAGTTTCTTGCATAATACGATCAGAGTAATTACTTATTATCTTTCGTCCATGATAATCTTTTACACTATCCGGCCAAGCTACTGATTGTTCCCCACCTGTAAAGTTGGTTAACACAAGCAATGTTTGATTATCAAGATGTCTCATATAGGCAAAGACATATTCGTGTTCTGCTTCAATCAATTCAAAACTTCCTTCTACTATAATCCGCATTTCCTTACGCAGGGCGATTAGCTTCTTATAATAGTAGAAAATCGAATCGGAATCCTTTAATGCATTCTTAGCGTTTATATCCACATAGTTTGGATTTACGTTAATCCACGGTTTCCCGGTTGAAAAACCAGCTTGCTCAGAGTTATCCCACTGCATTGGGGTACGTGCATTGTCACGGCCTTTTGCAAAAATACCCTTCATGATCTGCTCTGGCTCCATGCCTTTTTCTATTTTTTCATTGTACATATTTATACTCTCGATATCCCGGTAATACTCAATATCAGGAAATTGTACATTTGTCATTCCGATTTCCTCACCTTGATATATATAAGGAGTACCCTGCAGGAAATGCAAACATGTACCCAACATTTTGGCAGATTCTATACGATATGTGCCATCATCTCCAAAACGGGAAACGATTCTTGGCTGGTCATGATTATTCCAATAAAGGCTATTCCACCCTTTTCCATGGAGTTCTGTTTGCCATTTTGATAAGATTTTTTTTAATTTCACCAAGTCCAGGGGCTTAACGTCCCATTTTCCTGATGGACCGGAATCTACGTCCATATGTTCAAATTGAAAAATCATATCTAACTCATGACGATCTTCACCCGTATATAAAATACCTTCATTTGGTGTTACACCAGGGGTTTCTCCAACAGACATGACATCGTAATGCGAAAGCATCTCTTTATTCATTTCCTGTAAATACTCATGTATTTTAGGGCCGTTCATATAATAATCCGCACCAGATGCATAATCTTTGCCTTCCACAACCGGACCATCAGGAAGAGAAGGGTCCTTGGAAATTAGATTGATTACATCCATTCGGAATCCATCTACCCCTTTATCAAGCCAAAACTTCATGAGATCATATACTTCTTTACGAACCTTTTCATTTTCCCAGTTAAGATCCGGCTGTTTTTTAGAGAATAAATGTAAGTAATAATCATCAGTTTCTTCATTATATTGCCAAGCTGATCCACTAAAAAAGGATTCCCAGTTATTCGGCTCTTTTCCATCTTTACCTGGACGCCATATGTAATAATCTCTATAGGGATTGTCTTTAGATTTTTCCGACTCCATAAACCATGCATGTTCATCAGATGAATGATTGACGACAAGGTCCATCACAAGCCTTATGCCTCTTTTATGCATTTCCTCAAGCATCATTTCCCAATCCTGCATGGTTCCAAACTCATTCATAATATCGCGATAATCACTAATATCGTAACCGTTATCATCATTTGGTGACTTATATACCGGAGAAAGCCAGACTACATCTATACCAAGCTCTTTTAAATAGTCCAGGCGTGAGACGATTCCCTGAATATCACCCACTCCATCTCCATTGGAATCCATAAAGCTTCGTGGGTAAATTTGATAAACAACTGCTTCTTTCCACCACTGTTTCTTCATTATTCAGCACCTTCCTAACGATGTGTACATTGGTATGAATACTAAAAATCTAATCCCTACTGCTCTGCTATGAGCCTTAAAGCCAATATACTCCAATTATGTGTTGGTAAGCGATTTCTTTTTACAATATTATGATAACATACTATAATTTTAATGTAGTAAATAAAATGAAAAGGGGGAATTTTCATGCAAAAGAAAATTATAAATCGTGACAACGCCCTTTTTCTGGCATTTGCTGCAGCCTTTATAGCGATGGCCGGCAGTCTGTATTTTTCAGAAATAAAAGGCTATGAGCCATGTGTTTTATGTTGGTATCAGCGAATTGTGATGTATCCTTTTACTGTAATCCTTGTGCTGGCAATCTGGAAAAAAGATTATCATATTGCTTTTTATACAATGATTTTATCTGCCATCGGAGCGTGCATTTCAACCTATCACGTGCTTATTCAGAAGGTACCGTTTTTTACGGATCGTGCTGTTACATGCGGCCGAATTCCGTGTACAGGCGACTATATTAACTGGCTTGGCTTCATAACTATACCAATGCTTGCATTAATTGCTTTTATCATCATATTTGTATGCAGCTTGTATATATTTAAAGTGACAAAGGGGGAAACAAAATGAAGAAAGTCATTATTTTCGTCGCAGCGGTTGTTTTAATTTTTGCTGCAATAGCGTATTTATCTAATAAACAGCAAACAGAAAAAACGTCAGGTATTAATCCATATGGAAAAGAAAATTTAAGACCTGCCACTGTTGATCAATTAGATGATCCACTGTATCAAAACATCATTACACCGGATGAATTAGATGAAAAGCTTGAAAAAGAAGAAGCGATGACTGTTTATTATTTCAGTCCTGAATGTTCACATTGTGTAAAAACCACTCCAATTCTAATGCCCGTAGCAGAAGAATTGGACGAGCATATTTATCAATATAATGTGCTGGAGTTTGAGCAAGGCTGGGACGAAATTGAAGGATCAGGGACACCGACTCTTATCCATTATAAAAATGGTAAAGAAACAAGCCGTATTTCGGGAGAACATACCGCTGAAGAATTTAAACAGTGGTTTGACAATTTATAAAAAACACGCCGGGCACTGCTCGGCGTGTTTCTTTAAATTAAATAGGTGTTTGCTGCTTTTGTTTGGTACAATGGAAGCTCAATCTGTCTATCCTCACTAAAAAAGTGTTTATGCTCAAAAGGAAAAAAGATACCAAGTTCATTCAAGAGCCGTGCATTGTGATTAAATAATTCAACAGCCTTGGAATCTTCACTTCGATTTTCTAGAATGATCATCAAGGTTTGTATACAGGATAATGCTTGAAAGGCACCTTTTAACGTACCGATATGAGAATTTGAACCTGGTACAGACAGTACTTCATTTAAAGTGAACAAATCAATTTGTTCTTTAGTAAAGTACATTGGGAACAGTTCTAAATAAAATTTCTCTACAGCCTTATCTATTTCTATATCCTGTAAATGAAGAGAGCCTTCTACAATTTTCATATTGATCACCCTCACTTTCTGCAATCTTCCTCTATTGGCATTTATAGGATAGCACATGATAATGTATTGATAATACTAATTAACTTTGCTAAAAACGAGGTATTTACATGTTAAACGTAATTAAATCAGGTCCATATGCTCTAATTACCTGCCCTCCTGACTGGATAGGAAAATCAGTAGAAATTATTTTAAGAGATCACCTGCATATACCAAAGAAAATGTTACATCAATGGCGAATGGAAAAAATCGTTTTATTAAATGGTGAGGTGATTTCCTGGTCAACTAAAATAGAATCTTCTTCTATTATGTATATACCCATTTATGCAGAAGATTTAAATGTGTTAGTACCATTAAAAATGAAATTAGATATCCTTTATGAGGATGATGATATTATGGTCGTGAACAAACCACCATTTCTTAATACACATCCAATCTCAGAAAATGATAACCATTCCTTAATGAATGCTGTCACCGCATATATTGATAATAATAAAATTAAGCCTCGCCATATCCATCGCTTAGATAAGGATACTTCGGGTGCCATTCTCTTTGCTAAGCATGCTTATGCAGGAGCGATACTGGATCAGGCTTTGAGTCAAGGGAAAATAAAAAGAACTTATGCAGCCCTAGTTCAGGGAATCGTAAAAAAAGAGCAAGGTACCATAAATGCTCCGATTGCCAGAGACCGGCATACATCAGGGAGAATGCGAGTATCCACTTCCGGTAAACATGCAGTAACAAAATATAAAGTTTTACAAAGATTTAAATCTAAAAATCAATCTCTTGTAGCCTGTATATTGGAAACTGGCCGTACTCATCAAATACGAGTCCATATGAGCTCTATTGGCCATCCGCTTATTGGTGATACCTTATATGGAGGAACAAAAAGTGCCTCTCTCAATAGACAGGCCCTTCATGCATACAAATTAGAGTTTATACAGCCGCTTACAGGAGAAGAATTATCGGTCGAAAGCGAAATTCCATTTATATAGAAGATTTCCTTCGAAATAATAATGCAAAAAAAGACAAATCCTTTACTACCTATGGCAGAAAGGATTTGTCTTTTACTTTTTAAGCTATAGTAAGATTTTCAATTGATAGTTAGGCTGTTTTTCTTACAGCTTTCATAATCATGCTTACGATGAAGATTAAAATAATCGCACCGATTAATGCCGGTATAATTGCATATCCTGCAACTGTTGGTCCCATATCTCCAAAAATAGCTGTACCTAACCAAGAACCAATAATACCTGCAATAATGTTACCGATAATACCACCTGGTACATCTTTACCTACGATTAAACTTGCAACCCAACCTAAAATTCCACCTACGATTAATGATATAATAAAACTCATGTTATTTTCCTCCTTTTATTTGTTCAATTGGCCTGACTATGTCAGTTACCTGATTAGGGATAATTGCGTTATAACTTCAAAACATATTTCAATATATAGAGTAGCCAACAGACTCAAGTTTATCCCTAATCTGATTGTAAAAAAGTTTATTCAGATGTTTACTTAACAAGATCTGTGGTTACTCACAAATAATTTCTTATTCAGACCAATTATGGACTGTTTTGTTTTATTCAACGGCGCCGTTAATACTCTATACATTCCCGTTCATTTTTATAATAAACATCTATGTCCATTATTTATATTAAATTTAATTTAGACGATTAAACGTTCGTTACTAAGGGTAATAATAATTCTTGCTTTTTATTGCGTACTAATCAATAACTAACAAATACTATAGAAAAGTTGATTAAACGGTTTAAATCTTGTATTGGGTCTGATTATGAGCATATTTAAATCCGCTAATAAGATAGGAAAACAAGTCCAAAGAATCTGTTTATAAAGATTTTTATACTATATAATGGATCATTATAGGGTTTATCTTCCAATAGAGATTTAATTTTTAATTTAGATAGATAAATCTGCTGTAATAATATTTTTGGTTTAGTATGGTTAACCTTACTATATAGATAAGAGGATCATACAAATGGTTTTGATAATATTTTCGATATATAATGGATGTAAACTTCTTTTGTATTTAAGTAATCCGAGTAATTACCTTTAGATGAAAGAATCCACTTTGCAAATTATTTATGACTCCAATCTTTAAAAGAAAATGTCTATATAAATTTGTTTTGCATAGCTTGTTCTCGTTCCAGACCTAGAGCATACAATACAGAACTGGCTATTAACCCGCCATTTGAAAATATCTAAATCATAGAATACTTTTCCATTTTTATATAGACACACCTCTGACTAGAAACAGTTGATTAAGCTCACCTCGAATTGTCAATAAAACCATATAAAAACTTAGCCTGAATCAAAATATAAAATCCTTATATATCAGGGATTCATTGGTATTTTGTCGAAAGGATTCCATTTGACTTTTTCCAGATTCAGTTTATAATTCAATATTGTTATCCCTTTTGGAGTCAGACAAAAAATAAGCATAAAAATTTGAAACTACTAATAAATCTAAAATTAAATATTGAGGTGAAACAATGAGTGCATTTACGAGCAAAGCGAAGAAGAGCTTAAGTGGACCTGTTGGTTTCCTTATAGTCGCTGTTGTTCTCTTTTGGATTAAAATCTATACAAGTTATATAGTAGAATTTGATCTTGGTATCACGAATACGATGCAAGAATTTTTACTTTTCATTAATCCAATCAGTTCAGCCGTTATTTTCTTCAGTCTTGCTTTATTAGCAAAGGGCAAACGTGCATTTAAATGGTTAGTTTTTATAAACATTATTCTATCCTTTGTACAGTATGCCAATATCGTTTATTATCGATTCTTTAACGACTTTATTACATGGCAAACATTAAAGCAGACAGAAAATCTCAATGTGGGCGATGGCGGTGGATTGCTCGGAAGTGTAATGGAGCTTTTACGCATTTATGATCCACTGTATTTCCTTGATACAATCATTCTTATTTTATTCATCGTTTATAAGAAATTCCAACCAAGTGAAGGCCGCTTGAAATTCCGTAAAACAGGGGCAGTTTTCGCATTTGGTGTAGGAATGCTTGTATTAAATGTTGTATTAGCCGAGATTGACCGTCCTCAGTTATTAACTAGAACATTCGACCGTAACTACTTGGTCAAATATCTGGGAACCTACAATTACACAATTTATGATGGATTAAAAACGATGAAGGTGAATGCCCAAAAAGCGTCAGCTGATTCCAGTGACCTAACAGAGGTTCAAAACTTTGTACAGGCAAACTATGCAGAACCAAATAAAAAGTACTTTGGAGCGGCTGAAGGAATGAATGTGATTTATATTCATTTAGAATCCTTCCAAAACTTCCTGATTGATTACAAGCTGCATGGAGAAGAAGTAACACCTTTTATCAACTCGCTTACAAAAGATAAGAATACACTTTACTTTGATAATTTTTATCACCAAACAGGGCAAGGAAAAACATCTGACTCAGAGATGCTGCTAGAAAACTCCTTGTTTGGCCTATCTCAAGGTTCGGCAATGACTACAAATGGTAATAATACGTATCAGTCAGCTGCTTCTATCCTTGAACAAGAAAAAGGGTATTCCTCTGCTGTATTCCACGGTAACTATAAATCATTCTGGAACCGTGATGAAGTTTATAAACATTGGGGTGTTCAAAACTTCTTTGACGCCAGCTATTATGACATGAAGGATGAAGATGTATTAAACTATGGCTTAAAAGACAAACCGTTCTTCGAGCAGTCTAAGCCTTTACTTGAATCCTTACCAGAACCGTTCTATACAAAGTTCATAACAGTATCTCACCACTTCCCTTATCCAATTTCTGAAGAGGATGCTACTATTGAAGCAGCAACTACAGGTGATGGATCTGTAGACCGTTATTTCCAAACGGCTCGTTATTTGGATGAATCAGTGGAAGAATTCGTGAATTATTTAAAAGAAACAGGTCTTTATGATCGTTCTGTCCTTGTATTTTATGGCGATCACTATGGTATATCTGATAACCATAATGAAGCGATGGCACAAGTACTCAATAAAGAGGAAATTACTAAGTATGACTCAGCCGAACTTCAAGAAGTACCATTAATTATTCGAGTTCCTGGTATGGAAGGCGGCGTCCAACATCAGTATGGTGGGCAGATCGATTTACTTCCTACACTTTTACACTTACTAGGTGTTGATTCAAAGAATTACATTCAACTTGGAACTGATTTACTATCAGAAGACCATACTGAAATAGTACCTTTTAGAAATGGTAACTTTATGAGTCCGAATGTAAAATATATTGATGGCAAGTACTATGATTCCACTGGAACACTTATTGAAGAAACTGAAGAGTATGCTCAAATGGGCGAATATGCCTCAACCATGCTCGCTATGTCCGATAAAATTATTTACGGAGATTTACTCAGATTCTATACTCCAGAAGGTTTCAAACCTGTAGACCCATCAAAATACAACTATAATATTAACGCTGCTGATGGTGAAACTACATCAACGAAGAGCGAAGAGTAAGCTAAAAGCCTCCAATTCCTAAAGAATTGGGGGCTTTCTTTTTTAATTAAATCTTACAATGTATATCTTGTTTCGCAGACCACGCTTACAGACTACATATCTGAATAACTTAAATGTCCCTAATTTGGGTACTATACACTCATATCTCCTTAAAGTCCAAGGTGATATAACTTATCTTTTATTCCAACTGAATTGTCAATAATACCAGCCTTTTCCCCCTACAATGAGTTAGTTAAATCGGAAAGTAATTCAGAACTGAAATCATTCTGCTTGTTATTATTTTGTAAATTCTATTTCTAAATATTACAGCTTTGTAAATATAACGTAAATATTAAATAAGTTGTATACGCTTTTATGTAAATATTACCTCTAAAGAAAGGTTTTTTCTTTTCATGTCTAAATAAAAGGTTTAGAATTAATTTTGCATTGTTAATCTTAATTATTATTATTATTTTCCGAAAGTGGAGGTCACTATGGTATTCAAATCAAAGAAAGATAAATTTGCGGTTATGCTTTTAAATATTTCGTCGAATTTAAAAGAAAGCTCTGATTACTTCGCAGATTATAAATTAAAAAATATCAGCGATTTAAAAATCTTCTCCGACACAATGAAGCAATATGAAACAACTGGAGATGATTATGTACATGAAGTGATCAAAGAGCTTAATAATGCTTTTATCACACCGATTGAGCGTGAAGATATATTGATGCTTGCCATGACAATGGATGATGTTCTCGATGGTCTTGAGCATTGTTCTGCGCTCTTTGAAATGTACTCTATTGTCAATGCAAATGAATATATGTTGAAATTTGTCGATGAAATTCGCAATGCCGCTCATGAAATTGACCGCGCTGTAGAATTACTAATGACTAAAAAATTAAATGACATTCGTCCTATTGCAATTAAAATAAAAGAACATGAATCTGATTGTGATACTCTGCATCGTCAATCTGTTAAACATCTTTTCCTTGTGGAAAAAGATCCAATCCGTATTATTCAATATAAAGAAATCTACGAGAACCTAGAAGAAATTGCGGATTATTGTCAGTCTGTGGCGAATACATTAGAAACAATCGTTATGAAAAACGCTTGATGAAAGGTTCTTAAACAATTATGGATACATTACTTTTAATTACAGTATTGATTGTAATATTGGCCCTATCCTTTGATTTCATCAATGGGTTTCATGACACAGCCAATGCAATCGCAACAGCTGTGTCAACAAAAGCATTAAAACCTAGGCATGCCATTTTAATGGCAGCCATTATGAACTTTGTTGGAGCCATGACTTTTACTGGTGTGGCAAAAACAATCACGAAGGATATTGTTGACCCATTTACACTGGAAAATGGTTCAATTGTTATTATGGCAGCTTTAATCTCAGCGATTGCCTGGAATTTAATCACTTGGTATTACGGTATTCCGAGTAGTTCATCACATGCCATTATCGGTTCTATTGCCGGGGCTGCAATTGCAGCAGCTGGATTTGGTGCGATACACTTCGACGGATTCCTAAAAATTATCTATGCTTTATTATTCTCGCCAGTTATTGCCTTTGTTGCTGGTTATATTGTTTACAGTATCTTTAAAGTAATTTTTAAAAATAATAATTTAACAAAGACCAATAAGAATTTCCGTTTCATTCAAATTGGTACTGCTGCTTTGCAGGCATACTCTCACGGAACAAATGATGCCCAAAAGGCAATGGGGATTATCACCCTTGCTTTAATCGCAAATGGCTTTACGTCATCTACTGACATTCCTTTATGGGTACAGATATCCTGTGCTGCCGCAATGGGGCTTGGAACGTCTATAGGCGGTTGGAGAATTATTAAAACAGTCGGCGGAAACATTATGAAGATTCGTCCTGTTAACGGTGTAGCAGCTGACATAACCTCTGCAGCTATTATCTTTGGAGCTACCTTTATTCATCTTCCTGTAAGTACCACTCATGTTATTTCATCATCTATTATGGGTGTAGGTGCTTCCCACCGTGTAAAAGGTGTTAAATGGAGTACAGCCAAGAAAATGGTCATAACCTGGGTTATTACGATGCCTATTTCGGCAGCATTAGCTGGTTTGATTTATCTTAGTTTAAATTTCTTTTTTTAAATAGAAATTTATTAATATAGAAAGAGATTGGAGAGTATTACGTTCGTAATCCCCTCCAATCTCTTTTTTGTTTTGTATTGAATCATCATATCATATGGATATTTCTTGTATAATGGAAGCAACAACCATTTTCGGTAAGGAGTCTTTCAATGGAGAATCAGTACTATTCCAAGGATTTTTTTAAAGGATTATATGGTAGCCTGCATGAATTTGCTGATCGAATCAGTTCTTTAATCAACTATCCAATCACCATCGAGGATGCCAATCATCAATTGCTGGCATATAGTGCTCATACCAATGTTACCGATCAAGCCCGTATTCTAACCATTATGGGCAGACGTGTACCTGAAAAAGTAATTAATGCTCTGTGGAAAAAAGGAATAATTCCCTTCCTACTTCAAAATGATAAGCCTATTATTGTTGACCCCCTTGATGATGTGGGACTTGGTAAAAGAATTGCTGTTTCAATACGTAAAAATGATGAGATTCTGGGGTTTATTTGGGCTCTTGAATCGGATACTGCCATCACGGATGAAAAACTATCCATACTGGCATTTGCAGCAAAGGAAGCAAAAAATCAGCTCTTACTTCTTCAGTCGCGCTTAAAAAGTCAGGAAGACAACTATCAGGAATTCTTTTGGAAACTTTTAACCGGACATTATCCTACTGAAAAGGAAATACTCGCAGATTCGGTTAAATTCCCATTTACATTATCGAAACATTATACGATTCTTGTATTTGAGTTCACATCCTCTATTGATATTGACTTGGATAAACAAATCGTCTATTTAATCAGTACAACACAAAAAGTATCTATTATCTTTCATACGATAGATCAAAATAAACTTATTCTTTTACTGAATACCAGTAAGAATCAATCTAAGGATTTGATATCATTCTTTATTCGATCCTTTAAGGCTGATATGAAGGAACGTTTTAACGTTACCATTTGTTCGGAAGGCTGCGGAAATGTATATTCTGACTATATTGATACCAGTAAGAGCTATTTAGAAGCTCTTGAGGTTATTAGTTTAAAAAAAAGATATACAGCTGAATTAACTAATGTTCAATGGTACGATGAACTTGGTCTTTATCAATACCTCCATATAATCAGTGAAAAACGAAGCAGCCAACCAAAACAACTCCCTACCGGTCTGAATATCCTAAAAAAATATGATGAACAACATCAAACACAGCTATATGAAACGTTAGAAATCTATTTAACAAATAATTCTAATCCTGCTTTTACTGCCAACACTCTGCATATACACCCTAATACTCTTTCTTACCGTTTAAAAAGAATAACAGAAATCAGCCAATATGATTTAAAGGATCATAAAATAACCTCTCATCTCTTAATCGAAATGAAATTAGCTAAATATTAATCATATATATAAGTTCATAACCAAAAATTTTTTGAACGTTTTGTGAATTATCACAAAACGTTATTTTTAAATTTTCTGTTTTTAACATACTATTCAGATAAAATACGGATTATAATAATTGTACATTAGATAAGACTGGAGGATAAAACATGCTGATAGGAATCCCAAAAGAAATTAAAAACAACGAAAATCGTGTTGCCATAACTCCAGCAGGCGTTTTGACTTTGGTATCTGCCGGACATAAAGTCATGATTGAATCCTCAGCTGGAATGGGCAGTGGCTTTACAGATTCAGATTATGAGTCTGCAGGAGCTATAATATACCCAACAGCAGCAGAGGTTTGGACAAAAGCAGACATGATTATGAAAGTTAAAGAACCACTACCTGAGGAATACACTTATTTTCGTCCTGGTTTGATTTTATTCACTTACCTTCACTTAGCTGCTTGTCCAGAATTAACAAAAGCATTAGTTGATTCTGAGGTTTTTTCCATCGCTTATGAAACAGTTTCATCTGGAAAATCATTGCCTTTATTAACTCCAATGAGTGAGGTAGCCGGCAGGATGGCTGTTCAGCTCGGTGCGCAATATTTAGAAAAGCCAGAGGGCGGCAAAGGAATCTTATTAGGCGGTGTTCCAGGGGTTAAAAGAGGAAAAGTAACCATTATTGGCGGTGGTGTAGTTGGTACGAATGCTGCCAAAATTGCCATCGGCTTAGGAGCAGAAGTTACCATTATCGATTTAAGCCCTGATCGTTTAAGGGAGCTTGATGATATTTTCGGCAACCAAGTGACTACCATTATCTCTAATCCATTTAATATTGCTGATGCTGTTGCTGAATCTGATTTGGTAATTGGTGCTGTTCTTATACCAGGTGCTAAGGCGCCAAAGCTTGTGACAGATTCAATGGTACAAGCTATGACTCCTGGTTCAGTGATTATAGACGTGGCAATCGATCAAGGCGGCATTTTTGAAACAGTCGACCATATTACCACACATGATTGTCCAACATATACAAAACATGGCGTGATTCATTATGCCGTAGCCAATATACCAGGTGCAGTACCAAGAACCTCTACGATAGCTTTAACAAATGTAACTATTCCATATGCCCTTGAGATTGCAAATAAAGGAGCAATCCAAGCTATTACGGATAATGCTGGCTTAGCTAAGGGGGTTAACACGCTTAACGGTTATGTTACCTATGAAGCGGTAGCCACAGATCTTGGATACACTTATAAGGCGATTAAAGATGCTATGAATCTGACAGCCGAAGAAAGCCTCAACTAAGAAACTGGATAATAAAAAACAGATGTAACGGTTTTAACCGTTACATCTGTTTTTTTGTTAGGTTCGTAAAAGGGGCATACTCATACAACGAGGACCTCCCCTGCCACGTGACAGCTCTGAACTTGGGATTTCGATAACTTCCACTCCAAAATCTTGAAGTAGCTTATTTGTTACTTGATTGCGATCATACGTAATTACAACTCCCGGCGCTATTGCCAGTGTATTGGATCCATCATTCCATTGTTCTCTCGGTGAAACGATATCATCTCCCCCACCACATGGAATTAAGGCCAGTTCCGATAAGTTCAATACTTCCTTCAAGGTATCTACTAAATTATATCTTCTTGATATTTGGATACCAGACTCATTTACCAGCTCCAAAATGAAGATATTCATCTGCCCATTTGTCCCTTCAATTTCCGGATGAATAGTGAACTTATCATAATCAACCATAGTAAACACTGTATCTAAATGCATAAATGCACGCTTTTTTGGAATCTCAACAGCCAGTACTTTTTTATAGGTCATAGAACTACTAAGCAGATTAAAGGCCATCCTTTCAATTGCCCGTGCTGATGTGCGCTCACTTACACCAATGGCCACAACCTCATCACTTAATACTAGAATGTCCCCTCCTTCAATTGCAAAAGGCTCGGAACGATCGGACCAGTGTTTATAATCCTGTTTTTGATAATCAGGATGATGTTTCATAATAAATTCCCAAAATAGAGATTCCCTTTTCCTGGCCGCTGTAGACATTTTATGAATGGTCATTCCATCCCCTATGATTGCTGCAGGGTCTCTTGTAAAGTACAGATTTGGAAGGGGATCAATATAAAAAGGATAATAGGTTGATAGAAAATCATCCAGATGAACTTTTTTACGATCATCCAGTTCTTTTTTTAATACACCCTCCATTAATTTTCTGACTAACTCTGTATCTGTTAAGGATTCAAGGTATTCTTTAACCATTTCATAGCTTCCAACAAGATGATGTTTACTTTCGCGTAAAAAAGTATCTATTAACTGCAACTTGATTTCTGGAGAAGTAAATGACTCTTTAACCAAACTTTCCAAATAGATGACCTCAACATTTCGTTTTTCCAGCTCAGTTGCAAATTGATCATGCTCCAATTGCATCCTGGGAAGGAAGGGAATATCATCAAATAGCAATCTCTCCATATTTGAAGGAATTACATGCTCAATTTCTTTACCCGGCCTATGTAATAGTACTTTTTTAAGTTGGCCTATTTCAGATGAAATATGTAATTTGTTTTCTGTTTTAAACACTCCACCAATCCCCTTTGAAATACCATATTATATTTTATCTAGATATTTCCCCTTTTATAGGAAAACGTAATCCTATTACACCAAATTATTTATATCACACATCCATTTCCCTAATAATACTTTATTTGTAAATTTATTTCCAATAGTTTTATTTTCCTGAATCCGATTAAACACTTTTTTAATATAGTTATTTATGTTAATATAGATTTACAAACCAATGTATTTATATACAAAAAAGTTATTCTCATATTCATATCTTCAGCTTACTATGTGTAAAAACATTATTTAAAAATTAATAATTATTGAATATTTATGAATCTTTTTACTTCGCTAAAGCGTTAAAAAAACTATTGTTATTTAGTTAAAATTTTTTTAAAATAATGTTTATGCGAAATGAAATAAGGAGAGGAAATAAAGATGTCAGTTAACACTCAAGCTCAGGAGCTTGGCAAGAAAAAGCATCCTCCTGGATTATATCTTTTATTCCTAACAGAAATGTGGGAAAGATTTAGTTATTACGGCATGCGTGCCATTTTAATCCTCTATTTAACTACTGAATTAGTTAGTGGCGGATTAGGGATTGATAATAAAACAGCTCTCAGTATCTATGGATTCTACACTGGTGCTGTTTACTTCACGCCGCTTGTCGGTGGATGGTTAGCAGACCGCTATTTAGGTCACCGTCTGTCCATCACGATTGGTGGGGTCTTGATGGCTTTAGGTAATATCGCGTTGTTCGCCCATCAAAGCCAAACATTCTTATACATTGGCTTAGCTCTATTAATCGCTGGTAATGGTTTCTTCAAACCAAATATTTCCACATTGCTTGGCCAATTATATGAAGGCAATGAATCTCGCCGTGACGCAGGTTATACAATTTTCTATATGGGTATAAATGTTGGTGCTTTCTTTGCTCCATTAGTCATCGGTTTTGTTTCGGAAGACTTATTTACTAAGACAATTGACGGTGTTATGACCTATGGCTACAAATATGGTTTCTTAATTTCAGCAATTGGTATGATCATTGGTCAATTACTATTTAACTTATTGGCTAACAAATATTTAGGTGATGCTGGTAAACGCCCAGCAGTTTCTGCAACAAAAGAATCTAAAGAAAAATCCAATGCTCCATTAACACGCAGTGAGAAGCAACGTACATGGGTAATCATTATCATTACTTGCTTTGTTGTTTTCTTCTGGGCTGGTTTTGAACAAGCTGGAAGTTCGTTAACTCTATATACAAAAGACTTTGTAGATCGTGAAGTATTCGGTTGGACAGTGCCAGTATCCTGGTTCCAATCACTTAACCCATTATTCATCGTACTCTTGGCACCAATTGTATCTGCATTATGGGTTAAACTTGCAAGTTCCAAACGTGGTGACATCCCAGTTCCAACTAAAATGGCAATGGGTATGATTACGCTAGGTTTAGGTTATATCGTATTGTTATTTGCAATTTTCAAAACAGGTAATGATGCTGCAAGCATTCAACAAAAAGCAAGTATCATGTTCATCGTGGTAACATACTTCCTTCATACAATGGGTGAATTGTTCTTATCTCCAGTAGGACTTTCCCTTGTAAGTAGAATTGCTCCAGTTAAATTAGCGTCCTTGCTAATGGGTGTATGGTTAGCTTCTTCTGGTGTCGCTAACATTATTGCTGGACAATTAGCTGCTGTAACACAATCACTTGGATATTTTGAAGTATTCGCCCTTATCGGCGGTGTAGCAATTTTCTTCGGTCTAATTCTTTTAGCACTATCCAAGAAACTTGTTGCAATGATGGAAATAAAATAATTAACTTATAAAAAAGACTGACGCAAGGCACGATTTTCATCTGCCATAACGTCAGTCTTTTTTATTATATCAAACCTATACTCTCCATCTCTTTTTTAAAGAAACTTCTCTTTACATGAAATTCAGCCTTTTGTTTCAAACAAAAATGTTAAAACTGACCTAAGATCAATCGCTTCCTTCAATATACTCTTTATGAACGTTTATTATGAAAAGGTTTTTTGTTTGTGCTTATTTTGAATTGTCCACCCTGTTTTACTTTTAGCACGATGCCTTCATCGGTCACAATGTGAGGAACCACTTCAATTCCTTTTCGTCCTTCACGTAAAATGACTATTTTCTCAAGAGGAGCGGAAAGCTCTTCTTTAGGCAGACTAATGAATACATAGTTCGAGAAGTGAATGCTCTTACCATTTGTAGAAGCTCCAAAGATCAGTCGGTTTTTTTTCAATGAAAGACTCATTGTTAAAGTATTTGCATATTTTTCTTTAAACTCACTTGTATCAACCTGAATCTTTACACCGGTATTTGTGACTAATGTTACCTTTCCCACATCCGATGCCTTGATTGTATTCAACTGCTCTTCTGTAAAAGTAAACGAGAAACCATTTTTCTTCTTAGTCATAGTGGCTGTTAAATCTTCACTTGACCAGTTCCCGTTTGGTTTAGTGGTTGGAGGATATTTTTTCTTTGTAACCTTAAATAATCCCTCCTTCTCACTTGATGTTATTGGTCCCATGGGGCTTGCTGCCATCGCTAATTCAGCTCGATATCTGCCTGTATTCAATGATAATGGTAAGTCTTCAACAGATTGATAGAAATCCAGATTGGATTGTTCCACTACTATTTCACCTTTTTTATTATATATACGCAGTAATGGTTTTACACTTTCCGAACTGGCTTCAGTTACACCACTATGAGTTATCTGGTATTTCCCACTGTCTGTTGTCCCCACTTTTTCGACGATTTGCCCATTCGCCAAACGTTCATAAACAATCTCCTGATTTTCCGCGATGCTATAATCAGACGTCTTATTCACAATTACCGAACTAATGGTATTTCCATATTCATCTTGAATGGATGTATCGGCAGATAAAGGTTCACCTTGCTTCAGTTTGTTATCCTTTAAAGCAATGGAAGCCTTGAATTGGCCGCCTACCTTCCAGTTTACCTTTTCATCAGCGCTGAATGTTTGTGTACCTTTATATAAGAAGTAATTCCAGATATAATCAGTTGATTCTGGATCTCCATAACCAAGCTGTACCTGCAAGTCCATTTCCATATCAGCTGGCACATAGAATTTATGGCCAACTCGCAATGTTTTTGTAAATGCCGAGCTATATTGATTGTATGGATACAATATAGCTCCACGAACATCTTTGAAGTCTTCAGTATTTGCATCGATTTTAATTTCCGCTAATTCTTCCGTATTGAAGATAACTTGATTTTCATCGTCAGCTTTGATTTCTACATCGTTTTCTAAGAAATAATAGTTTGATTTTTCACCATCCGCATTTGGCAGGGTAACATAGCTGCCTTCGATGACAAATGAACCTGGCTCTAAGTAAACCGCTTCTTTTTTGTAACTTTGCAAGTTGTTTGCTGTGGGATATACGGTTACGCCATCTACTTCAACAGGCTTTTTAATCATCCAAAGCTTCGAAGAAACATTATCCAGTTTTTCACTGCCATCCATTGCAGAGATGGAGACTTTTTGCATATTGTCAGGGATGGTTATCGGAACAGAAAGTTCCTCAAGATCAGTAAATTGACGGAACAAATACGCAAACTCACCAGTCGATGTTGTGTACCGGATGATTGCAACGTTTCCATTTTCCTCTTGACTCAATTCAAGATTTGAAGGAACGGATAATACCTTCGTTGTAGAATCTGAATTCCGTCCAAATGCCTGTACCCACTGATATTCGCCATGTTCGTCTTTTTCCACTCGATTGATTGTCACGTATGTTGCTTTATTTTGATCTTGATCATCTTTTAATGTTACATTGACACCTGAATCTTGCATGTCGATGGTCATTGCCTTATTCAAACCATTCGGTGCAAGCGGGCTTGAATCCAATGTTAATGAAAGCTCATACTCACCGTTTGTCACTTTTGAACTATTCGGTACCCAGAAGGAATAAAAATAATAACTACGATTAGCTGGGTTTGTAGGGTTTTTCGTATAACTATTTAACATGATTTCGCCATCCGAAACCCTCTTTACTTGATAAACTGGATAAAGGTCACCAAAGTTTATAGCAGCTACGGTATTTTCCTCATCCATAATGACCGTTTCGCCAGTTTCAACATTCTTCTTGTACAATGCGTTTGTTGGGTCTACCGAACCACGGTACATCCCGACTAACATATTTCCGTATTCATCAGAGAATACTTGCTTAGTATAAATCGCACCATCTAACTTATAAGCCGTATATGGACTTGTACGCTCAATATATGTCAATCCGCGTTGTGCATAATACCGTTTTAATGACTCTTGATCCGGTAGGAATTCACTGATTTCAAGCGATCCACCAGCTTTAATGGATGTTTTTCCGCCTTTTTCAACCACAGCGGTTTGGTCATCATTCGTTAAAACATAAATCCAATTTTCACCGCCATCAGGATCTTTGACCTCTGCATCGACAATATAATCATATTCACCAGCTGTTACGAAAAATTTTTGGCCTGTTAATACTTCAGATGTACCAAAAATTTCAGACACATCTTCGTTATCCAAGTAAAGTACTGCATTTACAAGCTTTCCGTCTGAATTATCGATAGCGATTTCACCGGTTTCACGACTATCAAAGACCAATGACGATGTTTTACTCGTAATCGAAGCATCAGAGTTTGTTAAAAAGTACGTGTCTCCATCTTGTTTATAATAAGAGTAAAGACTGTATGCACCTTTATCCAAATACACAACAGGGGACTTTGTTGCATTTTCTTCATTGATTGCTGTATCGGCAGTAATATCCAATCCTTCTTCATCTTTCATCTTAATGAAGTATTGTGCCTCTTCAACGTTTTCACCATTTACACCAAGTGTTCTCAATGATACCGCTTGCGTTTTATCACTGGACAATTCCACTGTGCCGCTGCTGTTTACTTCACGTGAATACATGAACCATGCATTACCCTCTTCGGAATCAAATTTTCCTTGAACGACAACTGTAAGTTTTTTTAAATCTGTACCGACATGACTAGGTACACGAACAACTCCCTCAGAGTCTGTTGCACCGGACCAAAGTGATGAATAAGAATACTCGCCATCCTTCGCTTTCACTTTTTCGTACAACTGAACGGCCGCGCCTTTCGCGACAGTATCATTCGGTGTTTTCACACTGAACATATAACCGGATTGCGCTTCGTTAAGAACCTTTACAGAACGCTCAGCTTGAGTAATCTTATTTCCATTCTCATCATATGTAACAGCTATGATTTTATGTTCACCATCGGCAACCTGCGTTGTATCCCATTCTACAGAAACAGTAGTTGAGTCTGTATCGGAGACAGTGCCGATCAAGTTAGTTTCATCCGTTGTATCGATATAAAACCTTGTACTTACAACGTCTGTTACATTATTTAATTCTGCTTGAATAGCTGTTTTACCAATAACAATTGCATTCGCTTTTGGCAAGGTAAAGGATAAGGGAGAGATCGTTACATCATCAGATAAAGCAGCTAGTGCATCGACTTTTCCATAGCCTGTTTTTTCATCAAATCCTTCCACATTCATATCAACGGCTGTCGTTGTTAAAGCTTCTTCTACTGCCGTTGCAGTGGCTTCTGGATTTTCCAATTTATATAGTGCCGCTACTGCTGCTACATGCGGCGCTGCATAAGAAGTACCGGTACCTGTTTTGTAATAACCATTTTCATCGCCTAAATCCCCTGAAATCGATGTACTCAAAACACTTACACCAGGAGCCACAAGATCCAATGTACTACCATAGTTAGAACCCGCATACACTTGGTCTTTGGCGGCAATGGCACCAACTGAAATAACGTTCGGTAATGCTGCAGGATACGAAACATCTGCATTTCCGCCTCCGTTACCTGAAGCAGCTACAACAACAATTCCCGCTTCATGGGCTTGCTGTATAGCTTTATCGACCGATTCGCTATATTCTCCGCTAAAACTTAAGTTGATGACGTCTACCTTTTTCTCTATTGCATACTGGATTCCTCTCGCAATATTATAAGCATCACCAACACCCGATTTACTCATGACTTTAACCGGTAAAATTTTAACGTTGTTGTTGCCTGCTGCCCCAGCAATCCCCTTCTCATTATTGGAATTTGCTGCAAAAATGCCGGAAACAAAGGTTCCATGGCCATTATCGTCCCCTGCGAATGTTTCTTCATATCCATCAACGAAAGTGGCAGCTTCTTCCGACACACGGCCTTCCAAGTCTTCATGAGAGCTTTGGACACCTGTATCCAAGACAGCCACTACTACGTCATCTCTATCTGTGTTCTCTACTGCTTCCCAAGCTTTTGGAGCATTGATTGCTTCTAAGTTCCACTGACTGCCAAAGTATGTATCATTAACTGTACCCTCAATTGAATAAATTGTGTTTTTTTCAACAAATTCCACATTATCCATTTCTTCTAGCTTTTCGATCGAAGTTTCAACATTTTCTTCCGACACTTTATAAAGAGCCATTTCATCCGTAGTCTCTACCACTTCTCCACCCAATTGTTCAACTTTCTCCACGGATTTGGCAGAACTTTTTTCATCTTTATATTTCACGATTATTTGTTCTTCACTAGCTTTCCCACCATAAGATACATTCGTTGCTGTATTCCCCTCTGATTCTATCAATTGGCCATTGTTGGCAGTGCCGATAGCAGGCACCTCAACTTGGGTCTTTTGCACTGTTTTAGCTGAAACTGTCCCAAGCGGCATAGCAAATGTGAACGCCACTGTAGCTGCTGTTAATCCTTTGAATAACTTTTTCCCCATCTTTAAACTCCTCTTTTCGTGTAAATAGATCTTAAGTCACAAAATTTTAAGTATTTTCAGAAAATTTTTCTTGAAACTAGATATCTTCCTCCTTTTACTTCTTCGATCTTACTCCCTAAAATTCCTAATCAACCTGATGACATGTACATCACTCAATACATAAATAACCATATATCAGTCATTTGCGGTTTAAATATTAGCAATACTGAGAATCATTGTCAATGATAATGATTCTCAGTTCGATAATTTTCTAATATATTTTTTAATGACGTTTGTCGAAAATATTTTTATGACATGTATAAAGTCCTATTTTTAAACTTTGAATTGACAATTGATAATGATTATCAATATCATATAGTTTGTATACTAGCAGATAATGACAATCATCCTTATTCTCCTACTTATCTATCACATTTAATTTTTGAATAGATAAAAAAGTATTATTAATAACTCGGTCTAATCAATCTAATATGTATATCAATTATTCATTACTTCAAAAATTGGCTGGGTAGGACACTAAGAAGGATTTTATTATCTCTACAATAACAATTTCTAGAGAGAAGGTTACAAATTATGAAATTTAAGTCTATAAAATTCAATATGATGTCAGCAGCTGTTTTATCAGCCTCCCTACTATTAGCTGGATGCGGTACAGAAGAAGAAACAGCTTCCACTGCAACACCGGCAGACCAAACAACATCGACTAAAACAACTGTTGCCGACTTGAAAACCGAAACGGATACTTATAAAACATTCGCTTTGGAACAAATGGATTCTTTTCTAGTCGAAACTGAAAAATTTGTTACTACGTTCCTGGATGGAGATATCGAAACCGCGAAAGCATTATATCCTGAAGCGCGCATGTTTTTTGAACGCTCTGAGCCAATCGCGGAAAGCTTCGGTGACTTAGATCCACGCATTGATGGCCGTCTGGCTGATATCCAGGAAGAAGGCAAAGGCGAAGAAGAATGGACTGGCTACCATAAACTTGAGTATGCATTATGGATTGAAAACACAACTAAGGGTTATGAAGAAGTCGCGAATCAATTATTAGCTGATACAAAGGAATTGCATGCATTAGTACAAACAGTCGAAGTAGAACCGGATTTAATGATTACTGGTGCTGTTGATTTATTGAACGAAGTATCCACTTCAAAAATTACAGGTGAAGAAGAAATTTACTCACATACAGACCTTTATGACTTTAAAGCAAATATTGAAGGGGCAGAAAAAATCTTCGAGATTTTACATGATAAAATCGAAGCAAAAGATGAAGCCTTGGTCACTACACTAGAAGAGAAATTCGCTAAGCTCGATGAATTATTATCAAAATATGAAACAGCTGATGGCGGCTATGTATCATACAATGAATTGACGAAAAAAGATACAAATGCATTAGCCACAGCCGTCAATCAACTAGGTGAACCATTGAGCCAAATGGGGATCATTTTAGAATAAGGGTGAGTATCGTTGTCTACTAACAAAATGACAAGACGCGAGATGTTGAAATTAACTAGCATCGGAGCAACAGGAATGGTTATCGGTGCAAGCGGATTGGGTTCCACGATGAATGCTTTAGGCTATGAGTTGCAACCTTCCTTGGATGATAACCAGTCTGTAAAAAACAAAATTGCATTTTATGGACGCCATCAATCCGGTATCACAAGCCCTTTACAAGGCCATATATACTTTGCCGCATTGGACGTTTTAGTAGAATCAAAAGAGGAATTGCGCCAATTATTTAAATTGTGGACATCTCTTACTGTTCGGTTAATGAATGGTGAACAAATCGTCGAACCTTCCACTAACGGTCACATCCCTCCCACTGATACTGGTGAAGCCATGGGAATCGATGCTTCTAACTTAACTATAACGTTTGGGGTTGGTCCTTCTCTATTCGATAATAAAAATCTTAACATTCAGCATTTAAGGCCGAAAGAATTGATGGATTTGCCGCATTTCCCAAAAGATCAATTAGATGAAGCATACAATGGCGGAGATATTTGCATACAAGCATGTGCCAATGATCCTCAAATAGCATTTCACGCCGTACGGAATTTGGTTCGTGCGGCAAACGGGAAGGTCAGAAGCAAATGGTCTCAATCTGGTTTTAATGCCATTCCACGCGATGGAAGTACACCGCGCAACTTATTTGCATTTAAAGATGGTACGGTTAATCCTGCCAAAAACAGTGAATATAATGATTCTGTATGGATTCAATCCGGTGAATCGAAAAGTTGGCTGGTAAATGGAACATATTTGGTTTATCGTCGCATTCAAATGCATTTGGAAACATGGGATCGGACCAGCTTACATCAGCAGGAGGCAACATTTGGCCGCTATCGTGAAAGCGGAGCGGCATTCGGTAAGAAAGATGAATTTGACGATTTTAATGAATTAGAGAAAGATGCAAATGGCAACTACATTGTTCCGGAAACATCCCATGTCCATCTTGCACGATTAGCAAAGCAAAAGATTCTCCGCCGTTCTTTTTCTTATTCTTCAGGCATTATGTCAAACACCGGGGCTTATGATGCTGGCTTACTGTTTATCTCGTTCCAAAAACATCCGCAACAATTTATCGACATTCAAAATAGTTTAGGCCGTAACGATAAATTAAATGAATATATTACACATCGAGGCAGCGCCATTTTTGCCTGCTTCCCTGGTGTTGAAAAAGGGAGTTATTTAGGTGAAGCGCTTTTTACAAATTTGTAGTTTTCTAGTTTGTATGCTTGTAGCTTTGCCAGCTTTAGCTGCAACATCCTACAGCTCTTTTTACATATCAATTAGTGATGCATTAATTAATGCAAAGCAAGGAAATGACGAACAAACCCAAAAAGCTATAGATAAGTTTGCAGAAAATTGGGCATCGGTGACTTCCGAACAGAAGGAAGCAAAAAGAGCTGTTGATGATGCACTAAACGCGGTACTTAAATCTTCAACACAAGAAGAACGGGTTAAGACAATCATGCAGCTATCAACAACTCTTTCTCAATTAGAAAAACTTGAAAATCCAGTTGATGAGGAAGCAGAACGGAAAGAGTTTGAAACGAAGTATACACCTTTTATGAGGCAATTTGAAGAAGCATTAGCCACGGACGACTATGAAAAGATTCTACCAGCATACAATGTTCTTAATGGCAAATGGAATCAATATGAACAGCCTGTACGTGCTCAAAGTGTAGGTATGTATGGACAAATTGAAACACAGTTAGCTTTTATTCGCATCACATTGGCAAGCGAAGACCCAGACTTACCCCTTGTAGCAAGTCAATATGCAGCGTTTAAAGCGTCCATTGAACAATTTTTGGCAGGTGAAGATATTGCTGTTGAAGAAGGAAGTTACTCACTCCAAACGTTAATTAATCATATTGATGATGCCTTGCAGGCAATTGATATGGAAAAGTTTGACGAGGCCAGTGATGCTTTGACAGAATTCATTATTGTTTGGCCGAACATTGAAATGGAGGTTTCTACCCGCAACAGTTCCTTATATACAAACTTGGAAAGTGATTTACCAATTCTGGTCAGTGAATTAACGAAGGATACTATAGATACAGATTCGATCACTAACCAATTATCTAATTTCAAAACAGAAATCCAATTATTGCAGGAAGATAGCGATTATACTTTTTTGGATTCTGCATTGATCTTATTACGTGAAGGTTTGGAAGCACTCCTTATTATTATGGTACTCGTATCATTCCTGAAGAAATCGAATCAGGAGCACATGGCTCGATGGATTTATATGGGTGCTCTTTTAGGGGTCCTTGTATCTGCAGTAGCCGCTGTGGCATTATCGTTCATCTTTAATTCATTGACCGTTAATACAAGCCGCGAAATCTTGGAGGGCTATGTCGGACTAATTGCTGCTGCCATGATGATTGGGGTCGGGGGATGGCTTCATAACAAATCTAATGTTGCATCCTGGAACTCTTATTTATCGAAGCAAATGGGACAGGCCATCTCAAAACAATCTGTGTTTGCCATGGCTACTGTATCGTTTTTATCTGTTTTCCGTGAAGGAGCGGAAACTATTATTTTTTACGTGGGTATTGCCCCCAACATGCCGATGTTTGATTTTACCCTCGGTATTATCATTGCATTAGCCATTCTGGCTCTTGTTGCCTTTATATTTTTCAAAATGAGTGTACGAATCCAAGTGCATAAATTTTTCTTTGTAGCCACCATTTTCATCTATGTATTGGCATTTAAAATCATCGGTTCAAGCATTCATACATTACAGCTCACCAATATATTGCCGACGACCGTCATTCACCAATTACCCGTGTTCAATCAAATTGGTTTTTATCCAACAGTTGAAACCATGGCCGGTCAACTCATTTTGATCCTTATTTATGTGACAATAGCAATTTATAATAAAACAAAAAATAGTAATACCAAGAAGTCCAGTTAAATCAGAAGACGCTAGAGGATAAATACCCTAGCGTCTTTATACTAAGCAATTTAATTATTTACTCCTTAAAGAGAAACATACTTTAATGAATCATACTTTCTGGTTTAAAGAATGACTGCAAAGCATGAAAGACATCTGCCTTTTGCTTCAATATATAGTGTTGAAACTTTTCATCTTTAATATTTTTATATGCGGACATTAATGTGGAATTACGATTGTATTGATTAACTTCACCATACCCAAACATATTAGATACTTCCATCAATTCTTCCACAAGTTTTATGCAACGAGGATTATCTGAAGTTAAGTTATCACCATCCGAAAAATGAAAAGGATAAATATTATAGCGTTCCATCGGATACTTTTGTTCAATTATTTCTAATGCTTTCCGATAGGCTGATGAACAAATCGTCCCACCGCTTTCACCTTTAGAAAAGAAATCCTCTTCGTCTACCACCTTTGCTTCTGTATGATGAGCAATAAATTCGATGTCAACTGTTTCATATTTCGTTCTCAAGAAACGTGTCATCCAAAAGAAAAAGCTACGTGCCATATATTTTTCCCAAAGCCCCATACTTCCAGAAGTATCCATCATAGCCAAAACGACTGCTTTAGATTCTGGCTTCACAACTGAATTCCATGTTTTAAACTTAAGATCATCTTGATAAATAGGTGTAAATCCAGGATTGCCACCCAGTGCATTTCTTTTAAATGCACTAATCATCGTTCGCTTCTTATCCACATTTCCCATTAAACCTGTTTTACGAATATCATTGAATTCGTAATGCTCAATGGTATGATCTCCCTGTTCCTTTTCTTTTAAGTTCGGTAATTCCAATTTTGCAAATAAGGCTTCCTCTATTTCCAATAAAGAAACTTCAGACTCAACATAATCCTCTCCTGCCTGATCTCCAGCTTCTCCTCCTTTTCCTGGCGCCTTTTGTCCACTTCCATCTCTTGCTACTACATCTCCAACCTGGGAATCTCCATCTCCCTGACCAACATGCTTGTTTTTATCATAATTATAACGAATCTTATATTCATCAAGAGAGCGTATCGGGATTTTTACAACATTCTTTCCATTGGACATAATAATGCTTTCCTCTGTTATTAGATCAGGTAGATTATTACGTATCGCTTCCTGTACTTTCTCCTGATGTCTTTGCTGATCATCAAAACCTTTTCGATGGAGGGCCCAATCTTCCTTTGAAATGGCGAACTGATGGCTATTGTTCTTATCCGACATCGTTTTTCCCCCCTCCTATAACACATTTATCATAATACTCTAGATGTTAAATAGTCTTTTTTAGAATTTAATGTTTGATTACTCTATCCTATGCGTAAACTACAATTTATTGCCAAAATATTCTTAAAATAAGACAAAGTTTTGCTTATCCCCTTGTCATTTGGAATTATAGAATCTATAACCATCCTTATTACTGAGAATAGTTTAGTAAGTATTAACAAATGTAATATAGATTATGAGATTAAGGTTCAGATAAAGCCATTGAGAGTTATTAAAAGGGAAATTACTATCCTGAATATTATGGAGAAGTGCTAAATATGGAAGCTGAACGCAAAGAGTAATTTATCTTAAAAATTGACCAAGTATCCAGATTCCCTTCACCTCTATGTACCGAACCAACGATTTGGTGTTAGGCTATATATCTAATCAAAAGAAAAAAACGCTTAGTAATCTCCCCTACTGTCAAACAGAATATACAATGGGAGATGCCATTTACCAAGCGTTTTGTAAAACTACTACTATTTATTTATTTTCTGCCTCTTCTTCCTCATGTTGAACAGGATCAGGCTGCTTATTATATTCTTTGGATAATTCTTTATTTGTCCTTAGGTGCTCCATCTGTTTTCCAAGGTTTTTCATTTCTTCAAGATCCGGTGCCATCGAGCCATTTTCAGCAAGACTTTCAGCGATTGTATCTGCCTTTTCGTCTTTTTTCATCACTATCACCTCATAAGACCTATTCCCATCCTATCAACCTAATAAACATTTTTTCCCATTTTAAAGCCATAGAGAATACTTAGACTGAGCCTTCGTTCAGCCGTTTTAACTTTGTATCCGGCCAATCCTAGCCTTTATGCAGCCGATTCACGTCATAATCCAGCCAAACTAGTCTTTTATCCAGCCGATACCCTCGATATTTCAGCTAACCTAAGATAGGTGCCCTCATTAATCTTCAGAAAGCAACCTAAAAAGAACTATCCACAAGTCGAATACCTCGACATGTAAGATAGCTCTCCTTCGTCAATACTTATCTGTTCAACAAGCTGCCTACATAACGCAGAAGCTCATTTGCCGAGGTAGAATTATATCCATGTTCATCTATTAATCTGGCAACTACCTCGTTTACTTTCTTCAATTGACTTTCATCTGGAGTTTTAGAGGAGGTTGTAATTTTAACGACATCCTTCAAGTCAGCGAACAGTTTCTTCTGTATTGCTTCCCGTAAACGGTCATGAGAATTATAATCGAACCGCTTTCCTTTACGGGCATATGCAGAAATTCGAATTAAAATTTCTTCCCTAAACGCTTTCTTAGCATTCTCAGAAATTCCAATTTGCTCTTCAATAGATCGCATTAATTTTTCATCAGGATTGATTTCCTCACCTGTTAGGACATCACGAAGTTTTGACTTATTGCAGAATGCCTCCACATTATCCAAATAATTATTCATCAAGGTTTTGGCTGATTCCTCATAGGAATAAACGAATGCCTTCTGTACTTCCTTCTTCGCGATATCATCATATTCTTTTCGTGCAAGTGAGATATAATTCATATACCGTTCTTTCAACTCGGCTGTAATTGAAGCATGCTGATCCAATCCTTCTTTTAGGGAACGCAATACATCCAGTGCATTAATGGAAGGTGTTTCTTTTCTAATAATAGTTGAAGATATTCGGTTAATGACATAACGCGGATCGATGCCGCCCATCCCTTCATCCGAATGTTCCTTCTTCAATTCTTCTACATCTGCAGAATTAAAGCCTTCCACGTTTTCTCCATCATATAGCCTCATTTTCTTAACAAGATCAATATCGCCTTTTTTTGGATCTTTTAATCTGCTAAGAGTAGTAAACATGGCTGCAACCCTTAAAGTATGCGGAGCAATATGAACATTCGATACATCACTGTCATGAATCATTTTTTCATAGATTTTTTCTTCCTCGGATACTTTCAGGTTATAAGGGACTGGCATTACGATAATCCTAGAATGCAGGGCTTCATTCTTTTTATTGGAAATAAAGGAGCGATATTCCGTTTCATTCGTGTGCGCTATAATTAATTCATCGGCACTAATCAACGCAAATCGGCCAGCTTTAAAATTACCCTCCTGAGTCAAAGAAAGCAGGTGCCACAGGAATTTTTCATCACACTTCAGCATCTCCTGGAATTCCATCATCCCGCGGTTCGCTTTGTTTAATTCACCATCAAATCGATAGGCGCGCGGATCGGACTCAGACCCATACGTAGCAATCGTAGAAAAGTCGATGCTTCCAGTTAAATCTGCAATGTCCTGTGATTTCGGATCAGATGGACTAAATGTCCCTACTCCAATCCGCTTATCTTCTGAGAGGAATATCCTTTCTACCAGCATATCTTCAATACGGCCACCATATTCCTGTTCCAACCTCATCAAATTTAGAGGTGAAAGATTACCTTCAATCCTGATTCCATACTCCTCAAAGAAATCATTACGTAAATGTGCCGGTATTAAATGCAATGGATCTTCATGCATCGGGCAACCCTTTATCGCATAAATCGCTCCCCGATCCGTCCGTGAATATCGTTCTAATCCGCGTTTCAAAAGCGTTACTAAGGTCGATTTACCACCACTCACAGGCCCCATTAGTAGCAAAATACGTTTTCGCACATCTAATCGTTTAGCAGCTGGATGAAAATATTCCTCTACAAGGCGCTCAAGTGACTCCTCGAGGCCAAATAATTCATCTTTAAAAAAGCTGTATTTTTTCTTCCCATCAACAATTTCTACACCTGCATCCTTAATCATGTTGTAAACCCTGGAATGAGCTGATTGAGCTACTAAGGGTGTTTTCTTTAATAATTGCAAATAATCACCGAATGTCCCTTCCCACTTCAGCTTTTCCTCTTCTTCTCTAAATTGTTCTATTTTTTTAATGATATCCATTCAGTATTAATCCTCCCCTAGCTGTGATTCAGCTGCTACTAATACTGTATGCACGTATATAGGCAAACATGTGTAAGCCCCTTAAGAATCCATAATGAATTACCATTTTATAATTTTCTAAAATATTCTTAGTGGAGAAAAAATTAACTTATATGGTATACTTTTTCCAAAGCATTCATACAAGGAGGATCATCCAATGAAACTTGCCATTATTATTGCCGTATCCCTAGCATTCCTCGCAGCCATCTTCACCGGCGGCTACAATGATAAAACTAACTAAAAAGCTGAAGGGCCTTGATCAGCCGCGACAAGCATAAGATGAGGTGCGTAGGGAGAGCGCTTTTATCTCCCGTAGCAGCCACACTTATGTCTCGAGCGGCTAGGCCCTGAAGCTAGATTAACTAAAAAGCTGAGACGACTGGTCAGGCCTGACAAGCATAAGGATAGGCACGTAGGGAGGCGGTTTTCCCTCCCGCAGTGGCTATCCTTATGACTCGAGGGACTAGGAGTTGAAGCTAGATTAACTAAAAAGCTAAGACGGCTATATTAAGGAACGAAGACTAAATACGCCTCGTCCTGTGGCAACGTCTTCATGACCTACATCGTGTAGGCCCGCGAGGAGCATAAGACAGGGGCTCGGAAGGAGGTGTTCTTCCTCCTGCAGAGACCATGCTTATGTCCTGAGCTTCTAGCCGTCGAAGCTGGATTAACTAAAAAGCTGAAACGACTGCATTAAGGAACAAAGACTAAAATAATCATGTCCCATAGCAACAAAACACAAAATACCCTTCACTTTGAGATAAAAGTGAGGGGTATTTTGTGTTTTTATTTATTTGAGCGCAAAGTGTTTAGATTTAACAAAATCCATCATAAATTCACGTTGTTTACTAGTTAACATACCAACGACTTGCTCTGTCCATCTATCTTTTCTCAATCCGTTTGTACGCTCATTATAGTAAGCAGAGATAATTTCGTTGTATTCTTCGAGTTCTGCTTGCTTGTCCTCGTATTCATTCTCATGAAAGACTGCTTTCAGCGGTAAGCGCGGTTTAAGATCAGATTCATGATCTGGATAGCCAATAGCCATTCCAAAGAGTGGAATAACACGATCAGGCAATTTTAAAAGCTCAGATACCTTTTCGATATTGTTCCGTATACCACCGATGTAACAAATACCAAGATCCATAGACTCAGCTGCAATAGCAGCATTTTGTGCAGCCAAGGCTGTATCAATTAACGCAATCATGAATGTTTCCATGCTTTCCAGATTGTGATCCATATTCATACCTTCCATATCAGCAGCCAACTTATGGCGATGATAATCGGCGCAAAACATTAGAAAATATCCATTGTGTTCAACATACGATTGTCCACCTGCCAGCTCCGCTAATTGTGTCTTCTTACTTTGATCACTGACCCCAATGATTGAATAAGCTTGAACAAAACTCGATGTGGATGCAGACTGGGCTGCACTTATAATTGTTTCAACCTGCTCCCTTGAGAGAGATTTTTCTTTAAATTTACGAATCGATCGGTGATTATTTAATAGGTTAATCGTTTCATTCACTGGACTCAGCTCCTTTATAACGTAGTACAAATATAACAAATTATAGAAGTGTTATCTAAAATTTTGTTTAACTCTTTATAAAACAAAAACTTCTCTAGAAAGAGAAGTTATGTCAAATGAATATAATTTTGTTGGCGTAAAGCTTCATAGATAACAATTGCTGCTGTATTCGATAAATTAAGCGAACGAACATGAGTATCATTCATAGGTAAACGCAATCCTCTTTCAGGATGTTCCTCTAATAAATGCTTTGGCAGACCTGTCGTTTCTCGGCCGAAGATAAAGTAGTAATCTTTATTGGTATCTTCATATGAGATATCACTATGATAATTCTTCGCAAATTTTGTGATATAAAAGAACTCCCCACCACTGTTCTTTTCAAAAAAATCTTCAATTGAATCATAATAAATAATAGTTACATGCTCCCAATAATCAAGGCCGGCACGCTTTAAAGCTTTATCGTCAGTGGAAAAGCCCAAAGGACGGATTAAATGCAGGGTTGTATCTGTAGCTGCACATGTACGGGCAATATTCCCCGTATTTGCCGGGATTAATGGTTGGTATAAAACAATATGTAAAGACACTTTTCCTCACCTCTGGTTAGTATAAGCAGCCTTCATTATAACACTATTTCTCTTTTTCCAAAAATGGAAGACCTAATTCGTTATTATATGAAAATATTTATATTGGATATTAGGCGTATAGGCAGTAGAATCTTCATAATTCCAGTATCTCATACGGCTGTTCGTTGTATGAGCATTCACCAAAGGGTAGCCATATTCATCCTTTCCGGTCACAATCGTATTATGATTAAACCTGCCATCCCCTTCAAAATCATAACAAATAATATCTCCAATCATTAATTGGGAAGGATTCTTTACTTCCTTCGTCCAAGAAGCTGCCTTTAACATGAGCATAAAAGCATGTGCCACTGTCCAACTAAAGCTCCAATTGCTTTTTCCTTCTATCCACCACCCCTTTGAACGATTAGGTTTACCCCACATCGGTATACCACCGGCATATAAACATTGAGATATAAAATTCGTACAATCATCGGTGAATTGTGGATAGGTGGGATTAAAGGAATTCCACCATCTCTCGGCGTATTGAACCGCCTTTAACCGATTATAGGCAATCTTGGCACGCGAGGAAGTAAGATCTAAACTCCTCAGGAGGTCTTGTTCCATTATTTGAGGCTTAACATTTAATTTCTGATCTATCAAGAGTTTAGTTTCTTTAAAGGAAGCTTTACGAAGCTCCACATGTTCTTCCATGTAAAATTGTGTCCCTTGCTTCATTACAAGCTTCCAATGAGTCTCATATATAGCATCGACGACATCTTCCCGCTCCTTGATTTTTTTCACATGCCCTTTTGCCATGACCTTCACTATTTCTCCATTGCGTTTACGCATGCCTTCCTGCTTCTTCAATAAGGTTTCCATATTATCTGTCTTATTTGAGGATGTATTCTCTTTGAGTTTTTGTATCCTCTCCTCGACCAGTTTTTGCAGTTTCTCTTTCATCCATTCATCCACTCCTTCTCTAAAAAGTATGATGAATGACTAAAATACATACAAAAAACCGGAGTAAAAAGCTACTCCGGTAACATAAGACGTTCTAAGGCATTATTTATTTCAGCCACTACCATCTGATCGGTCTCTTCTTTTAAACAATCCTTTAATACAGCCATTGCTTCCTCGGTACCTATTTTTCCAAGCGCCCATGCTGCTGTACCTCTGATAACAGGCCTAGGATCCTTTTGCAGCAATTCTTTAATTGAAGCAACACTTTCTGAATCCTTAAAATGTGCCAATGCGATAATCGCATTTCTTTGAATGGGCATCTTCCCACGCCAAGAACCTGAAACACTGCCAAACTTCTCTTTAAACTGGCGGTTGCTCAAGCTTAAAAGGGAGACCAGCTGAGGTTTTGCCAACTCAGGATCAGACTCACATTCAGGGTGATTATGAAAATCTATACGGCGATTATAAGGACATGATGTCTGACAGGAATCACATCCATATACTCTGTTACCCATTTTATCTCTGAATTCATAAGGAATCATATCCTTCGTTTGAGTCAGAAAGGATATACATCTCTTTGCATTAATCTGTCCTCCTTGAACCAACGCACCGGTAGGACAGGCATCCAAACATTTTGTACATGTTCCGCACAAATCCTCCATTGGAGTATCCGGAGGAAATGGAATGCTTGTAATCATTTCGCCAAGGTACATATATGAACCAAATTCTTCGTTTAAAATCGAACAATTTTTGCCGCTCCAGCCTATACCAGCCCGCTCTGCTACGGCCCGATCAACCAGCTCACCTGTATCTACCATAGAGGATAAATAAGAATTCGGCATGCGCTCTAAAATAAAAGCTTCAAGCTTCTTCAGGCGATCTTTCACCACATAGTGATAATCTTGCCCCCAAGAAGAGCGGCTAAAAATGCCACGTCTATCCCCCACTTTACTTTTAGGTGCATCTTTGAGTTTAGATGGATAAGCTACAGCAATAGCTATAATAGATTGTGCTTCTGGCATTAGCCTTCTTGGATTAGTCCTCTTATCTAAATCTGGCTCTTCAAAACCCGATGCAAAATTGAGGTTCTGTTGATCAATCAGTCGTTTCTTTAAAACCTGGAAAGGATCAGCTGATGTAAATCCAATTTGATCAATCCCTATTGTCTTGCTATATTCGATAAGCTCATCTTTGAGTATTTGAAAATCCATCTTAGCCTCTCCTTTCTCTGGAAAATGAATAACTTTTATATGTATGGTAAACTATATCCAATCATTTTGGAGGTGTAAATTTATGCAAATTCATGTAGATTGCCAGCTATTCACAAAGGCCGGCGATGTAAAAATCGGTATTATCCGCTATCAAGGAATTGTTGCTGATGCCATTCCCCCGATGCTAGTAGGACGCCTTCAGCTCTATATTGAACATTTACATACTGAACTAGAGAGTAAATCCTTGAATGCATACGAAGGGATTGTATCATGGAGGAAAGTATTTAAACAAACTGGAAGTGATCCATCTCGTTACCGTCCCTCAGTAGAATCCTTACTTAGACGCGTCAAAAAAGAAGCATACACGCCGTCAGGCAACTCAGCGATTGCTCTCAATAATTTTTTCTCCCTGCAATATACTTGTCCATTAGGAATATATGATTTATCAGCCGTGAAAGGTGATGTAGAATTTCGAATTGGTGTTGCTGAGGATACCTATGAGGGATTAAATGGCCGTGTAAATAAATCGGAGGGTATTATAGGTTCTTTTGATCAAATAGGCCCTTTTGGTAGCCCGTATGTTGATTCTGTACGCACAAGTGTGGATGACCATACTTCAGATGCACTGCATATCATTTATTTTTATCCCGAAATCACCATTGAACAAGCACAGCAAATGATGCGCACGATATCCAAGATGTTCATTCAAGTCCATGGAGGGGAATCTGCCATCCATCTACTGAGCCAAGAATGCAATACTATCAAAATATAAAAAACGCAATGCTTCGTACTCCTAAGTTACGAAACACTGCGTTGTTAACAATTCAAGAGCGGGTGAAGGGAATCGAACCCTCATCATCAGCTTGGAAGGCTGAGGTTTTACCACTAAACTACACCCGCAAAGAAGATAAATATTATACTAGCAGAAAGTTCACCTGATTTCAACCTTTTTTCGACAAAAATCGCATTTTTTTATTTACTTAAAAAGTGACGCCCTTATTTAGTAGGCGTCACTTTTCCCTTATTCTTTTAAGCTTCGATTTCTTTTCGCCTCGTGTTTTGCATAATTTACAAAACAGAAAGCAGATTCAAAAACACCTAATTTCTCTACTTGGCGATATAACGACCAGATTCTTGATGCCGTTTGGTAATTGTTTTTTTCCAAAACATCATTGCTTTTTCTAAGATAAACATAGACATTTTTTAGTCTCTTCGCTTTAAATCCTCTTTTCAATATAGAAAGCCAAAGGGCGAAGTCTTCAGGAATATCTCGGTTATGTACTAATTGAATTTTCCCAACCTTATATTTATCAATCATGACAGTCGAGCAGCCAATAGCTGTTGTATCTCTTAACAAATCTTGATATGTAAGATGAACCGGCATCTCAATAACAGGTTCATATGCTTGGTTCTCCTCATCAATAAACTGATAATCAGTGTAACTAAATGCCAAGTTATGCGCTTCCATGAATTCAAGCTGCTTTTCCAATTTATTCGGTGCCCATAAATCTTTGCTGTTTAGAAAGGCAATATAATGTCCTTTGGCTGCCTGAATAGCCATGTTTCTGGCTTTGCCCGGACCGACATTTTCCTGCAGGGTAATTAATTTAATTCTGGAATCATCCATTAGATACTCTTTTATCATATCCTTGCTATTGTCAGTCGAAGCATCATCAACAATAATTAATTCCCAGTTTTCATAGGTTTGTTTTTTAACTGATTCTATGGTTTGACGAATAAAAACCTTTGAATTATAGCTTGGCATGATAATAGATACCAATGACCTAAATGGAATACTGCTTCTCACGATTCCTCACCCTCCTGATAAAATTTATCCTAAAAGTTATAAAACTCTCCGAATAGTAAATTATTATATAAATATAATAATATTTATCCGTTTTATTCATGTATTAAACACTTCAGATGGGTTTTTCAGACTCTATCCAGACTTTATACATGTCCTATTTACTGAAATAACCAACATGGATTATAATGGAAATACAAGGTGCTTAAGGGTGTGTTTAAATGAAAACTATTATTCAATCATTGGTTGTTTCATTTGTGATTCATATAATCTATATTGGTGGATCCCTAATCGTAGGCTATATAACTATAAAGACTTATAAACCCGATATTAAAGATGAATGGGAAAATGTAAAAATGCTACAAAGTGAAGTGGCTTTTGGAACAGTTGGTTCTCCTTTGTTTTTTCTAATTACCTTCATCGCCGTTGCCTTGATATGCGGAATAATCATTACTACTATTAGGAAATTTGTGCGGATAAAATAAATCAATTCTTTACATGATAGTGAAAGGGGGAAACCCACAATTATCATGGGAGCTTTTTCAATTTTTTATCTTAGCTAATTTTTTACAAAGAAGAGAGTATAAAAATGAACCTTATTAAATATTTAGGTATACAATGTCTACTAATTGGCATGATTATCCTGACTAATTTTTATTTAGACAGTTATATTAGTAAGCCATTTACTTACACGGATTTACTAGCAATAATAATTGGAATTTCTATACTAATCCTTACTTTACATCTTTCTGATAAGTTAAAAAAACGTCTGAAATCTATTTCTTTATTTTATAAAATATCCCTTTCCATATTAGCCATTTTTATTGCAATTATTTATATAGGTCTTATAACAGGAGAAATACAATTTTAACCCTTTTCAACAAAAATTTAAGTAGAGCATTTTATGGTTCAAACATCACATTATTAGTTAAAGAGACAAAAAGAAAAGGATGGCCGGTATCCAGCCATCCTATCTATTAATGAATAATACTGTTTTCTAATTGCTCCTGCTTTTTGGGCTTAGATACCCATACAAAAGATGCCAGCAAGATAACGACCGTGATCAATCCCATCGGCGTACTTCCTGTAAATCCAAGGACAATATACCCTACCATAGCTATACCCGCACTGATTAAAGCATATGGGATTTGCGTCATCACGTGATCAATATGATTCGCACAGGCACCAGTAGAAGAAAGAATGGTTGTATCAGAAATCGGTGAGCAATGGTCACCAAATACCGCACCAGCCAATACAGCCGCCATTGCCGGCAATATCATCGAAATATCTGTTGCTGCCGTGATTTCTCCTGCAATCGGGAGCAGTATACCAAATGATCCCCATGAGGTACCCGTAGCAAATGTCATCAATCCGGCTATTAAAAATAAAAGTAATGGCAGAAAGGATACATTTAAGTTTAAATCCTGTACAAGTCCAGCCAAATACTGGCCCGTTCCAAGCCTGCCGATTAAATCAACGATTGTCCAGGCAAATAATAAAATATAAACCGCTGGCAGCATGGAGCCGATTCCGTGTTTTACTCCTACTGTGAAAACCTTTAAAGAAATTCCATGCAAAATAAAAACTTGTCGTAAAAACATAATAAACGTTACAATAATTCCGATTGTACCACCCAGAACCAATGATTTAGTGACATTAGTATTTTCAAAAATGGTGAGAAGTGTTGCATGTCCAGAAACTGCCTGATAACCTGTCCAAAGCATCGCAGCCGCTGTACCTACAATAAGAGTTACAATGGGGATTACCAAATCTCCAACCCTTCCAGTTGTACTTCTCGGTAAATCTTCTTTTAATTCACCTGGAACTGTCTTGGATGGATTATAAAGAATACCTTCTTTTACCGCTCTATCCTCATGTACTTTCATCGAACCAATATTCCAATTTCGATAGATCACAATGAACACCATTGCCAACGCCGCAATCGCATAAAAATTCATTGGAATCATTTGAATGAACGCTGATAAGGAACTGTATTCTGTCACCCCATGAGTGATGAAAATTCCTCCAATCAGTGCAATAATATAAGCCCCCCAACTGGATACTGGCATGATTACACAGATGGGAGCTGAGGTAGAATCAATCAAATAGGCAAGCTTCGCTCTCGGTATTTGATGTCTATCTGTAATCGGACGTGATACTTGACCAACCGCCAGAGCATTAAAATAATCATCAATAAAGATGAGTATTCCAAGCAAGGCAGCTACCAGCTGAGCCCCAACTCTTGTTTTAACATGCTTCATCGCCCATTCACCAAAAGCACGGCTCCCACCGGAAATGGAAATGAAAGCCGTAATGATGCCAAGGATGAGCAAGAATAAAATAATATATATATTGGATACATTCAGTGATCCATCTGATATAAAGATTCCTTTTACCGCATCCCATATAAGGATACACGTATTACTAATATTAAAATCAGTAAGCATTAAAGCTGATGCTACAATCCCCGCACCAAGTGAAAGCAAAACCTTCCTTGTTACAGCCACCATTAGAATTGCCAATAGTGGGGGAATAAGCGTATAAACTGTCGACTCCATTCCTTTTTTCCTCCTTCAAATAAATAAGGGGAACTCGCCGTGTATGCTGACCATTGCGCTCTATCCTTTTATGAAAAAGAGAATAAAGAAGGGCTGCAATAGAGAAATATCTACTGCAGCCCATTATCAGCTTTTCTTTCTCCATCACGACCTGTAGCTCCTCATTATAAGAACCTCTTATAATGACAGTGTTGCTTTTATTTAAAACAACCCCAGCAAATTCATTTTTGACTAATCAACTTGCTTCGGCAGTTTCCCCTTTCGGCCATGCTCTCTGTTGTCATCCTCACATAGCTTACTCTTGAATCCTGCGCCTCTACCCCATCGGAATGATAAGGTACTATCTAATTGTTATTCTAATATAATAGATTACGTTCCTGTTCACAATGTGGAATAGATGTGTATTTTTTTACAATTATCTGATTAATTATTAGGATGAAGCCTGACTCAATTGCTTAACGAGTAACCCGATCGACAACATGTTAGGCTAATTAATCCAATCCTCTCGTTCCTGTAACCCACACAAAACTAAAACTCCCCTGTAAAAGTTTACAGAGGAGTGATTCACCTTTAATGTCCGCCAAGATAGGCCATCTTTACTTTTTCACTTGAGGTTAACTCATCTGCCGAACCCGAGAGGACGATTTTGCCGGTCTCCACTACATAGGCACGGTTGGCAATCGATAGTGCCAAATTAGCATTTTGTTCAACTAAAAGAATAGTTGTTCCCGCATTATTTATTTCTTCAATTATGCGGAAAATTGTTTTAACCAGTAGTGGAGCCAATCCCATGGAAGGTTCATCGAGTAAAAGCAATTTGGGCTTAGCCATTAATGCCCTTCCCATTGCGAGCATTTGTTGTTCTCCACCTGACAATGTTCCTGCCGGCTGTTTAAGACGTTCGTTCATCCTTGGAAAAAGATCAAATACCTTCTCCATATCCTCTTTAATCCCAGCTCGATCCCTACGTAAATAAGCACCAAGCTGTAAATTTTCTTCCACTGTCATATTGGCAAAAACCCGCCGTCCTTCTGGTACATGTGAGATTCCCTGCTTTACAATCACTTGAGCTGCTTTTCCACCTATGGATTTACCCTGATACATGATTTGACCCTGCTTCGGTTTAAGTAAACCTGAAACAGTTTTAAGTAGTGTACTTTTTCCAGCCCCATTTGCACCGATTAAGGTAACAATTTCCCCTTCGTCAATATGAAAAGAGACACCTTTTAATGCCTGAATATTTCCATAGTAAACGTTAATATCTTCAACCTTCAGCATCAGGAAACCTCCTCGCCAAGATAAGCCTCTATAACCTTAGGATTATTGCGGACTTCATCCGGTGTACCGTGTGCGATTAATTGTCCATGATCAAGTACATAAATACGTTCACATACCCCCATCACAAGCTGCATATCATGCTCAATCAAAAGTACAGTTAAATCAAATTTTTCACGTATTAAGCTGATTAACTCCATCAGCTGACTTGTTTCCTTCGGATTCATACCCGCTGCCGGTTCATCCAGCAGCAGTAACCGCGGACCCGTTGCTAGGGCTCTGGCTATTTCAAGTCTGCGTTGCATTCCATATGGAAGATTCTTGGCCTTTTCATCACGATAAGAATCCAGATTAAATATTTTCAGGAAATCTACAGCCTTTTGGTCCATTTCCAATTCTCCCGAAAAATGATTAGGCATTCGTATAATTGAACTGAGCATAGAATGTTTAGCCTGTGAATGATAAGCAACTTTGACATTATCTATGACAGATAAATCTCCAAACAAGCGAATATTTTGGAATGTCCTGCTAATTCCCTTTCTTGTAATTTTATAAGGCGGTAATTTGTTAAGCTTATCGTCGTTTAAATGAATGGTTCCTTCTGATGGTACGTACACACCAGTTAAAAGGTTGAAAAAGGTGGTTTTCCCTGCTCCATTCGGTCCTATTAAGCCGCACAGTTCACCGGGATACAGCTCCATAGATACATCTGCTACAGCCTTTAACCCTCCGAAATGAATTCCAATTTGGTCAACCTTAAGCAGTGGTTTGGTGGTTTGCATCCTTCATGCCTCCTTTTGTCTTCCTTTTGAAAAATGAGGTAATTTCCTTTGTACCCATCAATCCCTGCGGTCTGTACAGCATTGTCACAATTAGGATAATACTGTAAAGAATCATCCGCGTATCAGAATAATCTGATAGGAAGGAAGAAATTAATGTAAGGAGAATTGCTGCAATCACAGAACCTGACATACTGCCCAATCCCCCAAGCACGACGAATATTAAAATATCAAACGACCGAAGGAAACCAAAGGTTGACGGATTAATAATATAAAAGTTATGAGCATATAACCCACCGGCAATCCCAGCAAAAAAGGCACCAATGACAAAGGCAGCCACCTTATAATAGGTTGTGTTAATACCCATGGAATCAGCTGCTGTTTCATCTTCCCTCACAGATATACAAGCACGACCGTGAGTAGAATTAGTGAAATTCCGAATGACGATAATGGTCACTAGTAAGCAGGCAAAAACCCAAGGCCAGGTTGTCATTTGCGTGACCATCATCCCTCTTGCCCCACCAACGGAGTCCATATTAAGAAAAACAATACGAACTATTTCTCCAAACCCAAGAGTGGCAATCGCCAAATAATCTCCCTTTAAACGCAAGCTCGGGATCCCGATAAGCATGCCTACCAAGGCCGCTGCAATCCCTCCCATTAATAAGGCAGATAAGAATGAGACCTCTAGCATCATAGACATGACAGCAGAAGCATATGCCCCAATTGCCAGAAAGCCAGCATGTCCAATCGAGAACTGGCCCGTAATTCCAATAATTAGATGCAAACTAACTGCCAGAATAATATTAATTCCAATTGTCACAATAAGATTAGTATTAAAAGCATTTAAATATCCGCCTGAAATAAGAACCTGTACCACGATAAACAAGACGAATGAGAGTAAAATAGAGAGCCAAAAACCTTTAACCTTCTTAAGAATTGCCATCGCCATGTCTCCCTTACACTTTTTCTCTTCTGTTTTTTCCGAACAAGCCCTGCGGCATAAAAATTAATATCAAGATGAGGACAACAAATGCAGCTGCATCCCTCCATAAGGATAAACCGGAGGCACTTACCAACCCCTCTACTACACCAAGCAACAGACCGCCTACCATGGCACCTGGAATAATGCCAATCCCTCCAAGGACCGCGGCGACGAAAGCCTTAAGTCCCGGCATTACTCCCATTAATGGCTCTATTTTTGTATAGTAGGTCCCAAATATAACACCCGCTGCTCCCGCAAGTGCTGATCCGATTGCGAACGTAGCAGAAATTGTATTGTTTACGCTGATTCCCATTAATTTAGCAGCATCTGCATCAAATGAAACTGCACGCATCGCCCGGCCAATTTTAGTTTTATGAACAACAAATTGCAGAACGATCATCAAGAAGAGTGAAACACCCAAAATCATCAGCGATTGACTTTTTATCGTAACACCAAAGATATCTATTGAATCTGCTGGCAGAACATTATTTGGATATGCTTCAGGCTGCGCTCCCCTGATTTGGATCATCCCGTTTTCGATTAATAAGGAAACCCCAATGGCCGTAATGAGTGCCGCAATACGAGTCGCATTACGCAGAGGCTTGTACGCAATCCGTTCAATCAAAACTCCAAAGATAGCACAGGCAACCATGGCAAGAAGCAGTGCGGGAAAAAAAGATAATTCCATAAACGTAATCGCATAAAAGCCGATGAAGGCTCCAACCATAAATACATCGCCATGTGCAAAATTAATCAATTTTACAATTCCATACACCATCGTATAACCGAGCGCTATTAACGCATAAATACTGCCAAGTGATATCCCATTTACAAGTTGCTGAATAAATTCCATAACCTAAGACTCCCCTCGGTCATTATTTCAAAAATAGGAAGCTTTTTAACAAAGCTTCCTATTCCTCATTCTTATGGATTTACCTTTGTTTCAAAAACTTGCTCACCATTTTCATATTTTAAAATGGCCGCAGATTTAACCGGATTATGATTTTTATCCATCGTTAAATTCCCCGATACAAGCTGTAAATCTTTTGTTTCAGCAAGTGCATCTTTAATTTTTTCCGGTGTTGCGTCATCTCCTGCGCGTTTTATCGAATCTGCAATGAAGTAGGCTGTGTCATAACCAAGTGCTGCAAAGGCGTCCGGTGATTTATCTTTATATTTCTTTTTAAATGCCGATACAAAATCCTGGATTTTTTTGTCCGGATCTCCAGCAGAATAATGGTTCGTGATAAAGGTATTATTCAGCGCTTCCTTACCGGCAATTTCTAGTAACTTAGGAGAATCCCAACCGTCTCCTCCCATAACTGGAACTTCAATTCCTGACTCACGTGCTTGTTTTAAAATTAATCCAACTTCTTCATAGAATGCTGGAACAAAAACAAAGTCCGGATTTGCTTTTTTGATTCTTGTCAATGTTGATTGGAAATCGGTATCTTTTTGCAGGAATGCTTCTTCTGCTACAATTTGACCGCCTGCTTTTGTAAATGCATCTTTAAATGCTGCAGCTAGCCCCTTGGAATAGTCACTGGAGCTATCAATATAGATAGCAGCTGTTTTTGCATCTAATTCCTGCTGAGCAAAATTCGCTGCAACTGTTCCCTGGAACGGATCAATGAAACACGTTCTAAAAACATATTCATTAACCTTGCCATCCTTCGAAGTAATCGTTTCGTTCGTCCCTGTAGGTGTAATTAATGGAACTTTGTTATCATTGGCAACCTGGACCTGCGCCAATGTATTTGTACTTGTCGCCGCACCAATCATGACATCCACCTTATCCTGGCTGGCAAGCTTGATTGCTCCGGTCGTTGCTTCTGCTGCATCTGACTTGTTATCATATTTTACTATTTTCAGTTTTTTGCCACCGACACCTTCTTTGTTTATTTCTTCAAGTGCCAGATCCATCCCTTCCACAATGGATTGACCATAGGATGCCCCACCGCCAGTTAACTCAAGGTTGGCTCCAATTTTAATCGTATCTCCTTTTTCTCCGCCGCCTGATTTCTCTCCACCGCAGCCGGCCAAAACACCCATACCTAATGATAATGAAAGAATAATACCAGCTAGTTTCTTCTTTTTCATTACACATGCCCCCTATTTTTCTTATAGATAAAGATATGAAACGGTGATTTGATTGAAAGATTAAAATATTCTGAATATAGTTTAACCCCTACTGGAAAATATGTACATATATTTTTTTATTTTAAAATCTGCTAACTGTTATCCTATAAATTCACTTAAATCTATAGGGATAATCAGTAAAATATTAAATACGCTAGCTGGATAAAGATGTTTTCAGCTCAAGAATACAGGAATGAAAAATATAACCAACACGTTAGGAGGCGACAATATGACAGACAAAAATAACACAGAAGGATTACGAGAACTCGAAAGAAAAGTTCAAAACAGTCAGAAGAAGCCAGAAAACGCAATTGATAAAGGCCGTAAACCGGATCAACAAAATCGCCTAAAGAACCAAGAAACTAGACTGCCTTAAATTATATTAAAACTGAAGAAACCCAGTCTCTTGACTGGGTTCTCTTTTATGTATGAAATGCCTACTTTTTTTAATATTCCTTAAAATCATCCACAAATCATAATTTTCTTTTTAGAGTGCATATATTATTGGTAGTTCATCTCTTAAAAAAATGTTCAGGGATTATGTTATAAAGGAATGGCTGAACTATCTTTGTATGTTTTCTATTAATTTCAACACTACCTCTATTATAATATTGAATTACCTCAATCCATAACTCTTCCATTTAAAAAAACTACCCTGCTAAAGTAACACTTTTTTACTAGACCTAACAAAATCCAAAACTAAATAGCAACCCAGGAATTGCATTCTTTTATGAACTTAATATACAGTTAAAATATAGAGAATTTATAGTACTTGTAAAAGAAAGGTTATTTTATGTATAAGATTAATGCTGTTTCTAAATTGTTAGATATGCCAACTGTTACCATTCGATCATGGGAAACCCGTTATCACGCTATTACTCCGAAACGTACTGAATCAGGTCATAGAGTATATACAGAAGAAAATGTAAATGATTTAAAATGGCTCAAAAAACAGGTTCAGGATCATAAGATGAGCGTCAGCCAGGCAGTTCAGCTTCTAAAAATCCACAAAGGTGAAATTGAAAAGGAGCAATTAATCGACAACACGATCAATCATTCATTTGAGGCGCAAATTAATGAATTATTTGATGCTACGCTACATTTTGATTCTGAGAGATGTAATCAGCTCTTTGATTTATATTTTTCTCAATTTCATTATAAAACGGTCTTTTATTCAATTGTCGTCCCACTTATGTATAAGGTTGGAGATGCTTGGGAAAAGGGAGAGTTGTCTGTTATTAAAGAGCATATGATCAGTAATATTGTGCTTCAGCGCGCCATTAATTTTTTTACGATTTTTCATTCATCCCCGGTTCTACCCAAAGTGATTGCCATTTGTCCGGAAGGGGAGCATCATCAGCTTGGATTAATCCTCTTTACTCTCTTTTTAAAAGAGCAGCATTATCCAGTCTATTATATAGGCGCCGATACACCACTTGATGGGTTGGATGAGTTGATTAAGGAAAAAGATATTGAGATAGTGGCCATTTCTATCTCCAGTGATGAACACGAACTGAAGGCCCAAAAATATATAGATATTCTTTATAAGCAAAATCCAAAGTTAAAATTCATCATCGGCGGTTTAGGAATTAAAGAAAGCAAAAAACAAGAGCCTCGCTGGGATGTATCTCCGTTTGACAAAGACTGGCTGAACATCATGAGTCAGATTAATGATTATAAAAATTAAATACTTACTTCATGCCCCAATTCCTGTTGGGGCATTTTTCTTTTCATAATTAAAGTTACCTCAAATTCAATTATTTGCTATTATTATATTTTTCTTATACATTATCTATATATTAATTATATTTTAAATACAAATAATGTGAGGATGGGATACATGTTTTTAGCCTGGAATGAAATAAAGAATAATAAACTTCGCTTTTTATTAATTGTCGGTGTTTTAACACTCGTTTCCTACCTAGTATTCTTTTTATCCGGATTAGCTAATGGGCTTGAAAACCTAAATAAAGAAGCCGTTGATAAATGGGAGGCAGATGGAGTCATACTGACGGATGAATCAGATATAAATCTCCCGCAATCAACTTTGGCAATCGGCGATTTTGAGGGGGACGGTACAGATGAATACGCCATTTTGTCTCAAGTAAACTCCATCGCAAAAACAGATGATATAAAAACAAATGTCTCACTTTTCGGTATCAATGAAGATGAATTTATTATGCCTGATGTAAGTGAAGGGAAGGCTTTTAGTAAAATGGGTGAAGTAATAGCCGATGATTCTCTCAAAGATGAAGGGTTTAAAATTGGCGATGAATTGAGCCTTTCTTCTACGGACATCACTCTTACGATTACCGGATTCACTGAGGATGCAAAATTTAATGCTGCACCAGTATTGTATGGATCACTGGAAACGATACAGGAAGTTCGTTTTGGTGATGCAGCAGAGCAAAAAGATGATCAAATTAATGGTTATGTCATTCGTACAGATAACTTAGAAAGCGTCACTGTCGACGATTCACTTAGTGTGGTTTCAACACAAACATTTATTGAAAACATGCCCGGATATTCCGAACAAAACTTGACATTAACCTTTATGATCTATTTTCTATTTATCATATCTGCCGTCATCCTGGCGATATTCCTTTATGTATTAACCATTCAAAAAATCAGTATTTTCGGAGTTATGAAAGCACAGGGAATTTCCAACAGCTATTTGTCCAAATCAGTGATTGCCCAAACATTTATCCTATCCTTAGCAGGAGTTATTGTTGGTTTCACCCTAACTCTTATAACCGGATATTTCTTACCAGCAGCTGTTCCTGTTGCCTTTAACTATATGGATATGCTGATATACGCTGCTGTCCTGGTTATTGTATCTATACTTGGAGCGCTATTCTCTGTACAGACTATTGTCAAAATCGATCCTTTAGACGCGATAGGAGGTTAACATAATGGCATTACTTGAATTAAAAGAGGTCAACAAAGTTTTCATGTCCGGCCGTACAGAAATCGAAGCATTAAAAACTACTAACTTTTCGGCAGATTCAGGAGAATTAATTGCCGTTATCGGTCCTTCCGGTTCTGGAAAAAGTACTTTTCTAACCATTGCGGGCGGTCTTCAAGCACCAAGCAACGGTGAAGTGATTGTAAATGATCAAAACCTGACTAACCTAAAGGAAAAAGAACGAGCATCCATTCGTTTAAAAGAAATAGGCTTTGTTTTGCAAGCCTCTAACCTTGTACCCTTTCTTACAGTAAATCAGCAAATGCATTTACTGGATAAAGTAAAGAAGGATAATATGGATAATACTCAAATTCAAAGCCTTTACAGGGCACTTGGAATTGAGGATTTGCTTACCAGTTTCCCATCAGATTTATCGGGTGGTGAGCGCCAACGTGTTGCATTAGCAAAAGCATTATATACAGATCCTAGTATCATTCTTGCTGATGAACCAACCGCCTCCCTCGATTCTGACCGCGCCTTTGAGGTAATGGAAATGTTGAAAAATGCTACTACCAATCATGGTAAAACAACCATTGTGGTCACACATGATACAAGACTAATAGATTATTGTGATAAAGTTTATAAAATTATTGATGGAACGCTAAACCTCGAATCTCATAAATAAATAGCTTACCCTCTGTTTTAAAGAGCCTTTCTCTGTAAAGAAGAGAGGCTCTTTTCTCATTGCCCACGCTATTTTTATTATTCCCAAATTATAAATTTACTGTTTTTTCTAAAATATTAGATTGTTAACAAAAATGTTTAAGCTTACTTGCTAAATTGGTATATAACACTACTAATTAATAAATGACATAAAGAAGGAAAGAGGCATAATAATGGAACCTGCCATTAAAGAAACATCACCTATATATAAACGTAAAAAGAAAAGAAAATTAAAAAGAGATTTAAAAACCAGGCATTTAACAATGATTTCTCTCGGCGGAACGATTGGTACGGGATTATTTCTGGCTAGTGGAAATACAGTTCATGCTGCCGGTCCTGGCGGTGCCCTTGTTGCCTTCGCAATTGTTGGTATAATGGTATATTTTTTAATGACAAGTCTGGGAGAGATGGCCGCACATATGCCCGTTGCGGGATCATTCAGTATCTATGGAGAAAAGTTCGTCGATCCTGCCTTTGGCTTCGCACTTGGCTGGAATTACTGGTATAGTTGGGCAGTCACGATTGCAGCAGAGCTATCAGCGATTGTGTTAATAATGAAGTTTTGGTTTCCTGATAGCCCTTCAGCATTATGGAGTGGATTATTTCTTCTCATTATTTTTCTACTAAACGCTCTCTCTGTTAAAAGCTTCGGAGAGTCAGAATATTGGTTCTCATTAATAAAAGTAATTGCCATTATTGTTTTTATCGGTACAGGTGTCTTGATGATATTTGGAATTATGGGCGGAGAAGCCATTGGATTCAAGAATTTCACAGTTGATGATGCACCTTTTAATGGAGGAATCATGGCTATATTAGGAGTCTTTATGGTCGTTGGTTTTTCATTTCAAGGGACAGAGCTTATTGGGATTACGGCCGGAGAAAGTAAGGAACCAGCAAAAACTATTCCTAAAGCTGTAAATTCAGTTTTTTGGAGGATTTTAATTTTCTTTATTCTTTCTATCTTAATCATCGGTTTAGTGATTCCCTATACTACTCCGGACCTTGCTGCTACCGATAGTGTCGTAAAAAGTCCTTTCACTCTTCTATTTGAGCGCGCTGGCATTGCCTTTGCTGCATCTGTTATGAACGCAATCATCCTGACCGCCATTCTTTCAGCAGGTAACTCAGGAATGTATGCAGCAGCCCGAATGCTATGGAACTTAGCAGAAAGAGGACATGCTCCAAAATTCCTTGGAAAATTAAGCAAAAAAGGTGTACCCATCAATGCCTTAATTGCTACTGGCCTGGTTGGCTGTCTGGCATTTTTAAGTTCACTTTTTGGAGATGGTGTGGTTTATGTCTGGCTCATTAATGCAGCCGGTTTATCTGGGTTTATTGCCTGGCTTGGCATCGCCATTAGCCACTATCGTTTTCGCAGAGCATATGTGGCTCAGGGATATGATGTAAATGATCTTCCTTATAAAGCAAAATGGTTCCCGTTCGCACCGCTCGCTGCTGCCACACTATGTACCCTGATCATACTTGGCCAAAATACCGATGCCTTATTTGGCGGTACTATAGATTGGTACGGTTTATTAGTATCCTATATCAGTCTTCCGCTATTTCTAATTTTGTGGTTTGGATATAAATATAGTAAGAAAACAAAAGTTGTTTCTCTAAAAGAAATGAATGTAAAGAAAATTAAAGCCTAAAAAGAATGAAGAACCTCTAGTTACTAATGGAGGTTCTTCATTCTTTGCAAAGATAACTCCCTCTATTTCATCTCCCCTCTTCCTCGAGCAAACGGTCTAATAGTGCGTAATAAATCATTTACATTCTTTAGTAGCAGTTAGCTTCTCCGTCCATCTAAAATGCAAAAAAATCGCATCCGTTTCCTCATCCACTTATTTTTCGGATAATGACATTCAAGATTTTTTGAATAATCTAAGTAGGTATGTGGAATCATTTTCATAAAAGCCACGTTCTCTTCCTTTTTGCTAAAAATGGGCTGGTCGTAAGGAGATATATATGGAACATAGAATAAGAAAATTTCTTTCATTATCAGCTAATTCCTTAGTTATGGGAATGATCCTGGCATTAGTAGGTGGGTTTTTAGATGCTTATACATACGTTACAAGGGACGGAGTTTTTGCAACTGCACAAACAGGAAATACCGTTTTATTTGCGGTGAGAGCAGCCAGCACAAAATACGGTGCAGCCATTCAGAATGTACCGCCTTTTTTAGCTTTTATTGCCGGCGTGTTAACAGCCGAATACATCAAAGACAAACACGATATGCATAGACGAGCAGTTTTAATACTGGAGTGTGTCATTTTATTTATTGTCGGTTGGTTACCAGGAAGTGTACCGAATATGATTGTCACTATGAGCATTGCCTTTGTATCCTCCCTGCAAATCGCTACCTTTAACAAATTGGAAAATTGGAGCTACAATTCAACCATCACAACCGGAAATCTGCGAACTGCCTCTTCAGCTTTTTACGGCGCCTTTATAGATCGTGATTCAGAATCAAAAAGAAAATTTAAAGGGTTTTCCGCCATTATACTCTCCTTTATTTTTGGTGCATTAGTTGGGACCTATTCCAGTATTCATATGGGGAACACAGCCATCTGGATAGCAGCCAGTATTATCCTGCTCACCGTTATTTTATATCATAAAAATAAAGGATTTATGGAGGACAATAATACCTCCTGACCTAATGAAAAATGCTAGTTTTCAACACCTTACCAAGAGATAGGGTTAGGTGAAATTCTTTAATTCCAGATCAAAAAACAAAAAAAGAAAAACAGCTGCTTTTACACAGCTGTTTAATACTCGGATTTCATTAGAAAGCTCAGCTATAAACATAGCTTTCTCGCATTTCTTCTTTAGCCATCCCGATTAAAATATTCTTATTTGGAGAAAGCTCTTTTTGTAAATTTCCACTTATCATGTATTCTTTCCAATCACCATGCGGAATATAAATGGTACTACTCTCAAAAATTGAATCTTTGTCTTTGTTATAGAAATAAACAAAACATTTTTCTTTTTGATGGGTATGAAGATTTTCTACTTCCAGCACTACTTTATGGTATTCATTTTCGGGATTATTTTCACTAATGTATCCCTCCATCTCATCCATTGCCTTCATTGTATCCTCGTAACAATCTTCTTTTATGACCATGATTTCTCCCCATACTACATCTTCACCAAATGTAATAGCAGGATAACCTTTATACGGCATATGATATAATTTCATATTTTCTAATTTGGCTTCTTTTTTCTCAATGACCTTATTAGCTAAATACTTATTATAATTGAAAAACCCTTCCCGTAAGCTTCCATAAACAAAAAGATTGATCCGACTCATTAACAAATCTCTCCGCCGATTGCTTTTATATCTTCGTCATAGATAACACAAGCTTCAATAGCCAGTTCCAAGCCCTTTACAATATCATTTAACGACATAAACGGAGTATTTTTCTTATCCATCACTTGAGAAGTCATATAAGGGATGTGAATAAATCCACCTTTTATATTTGGATACTTCTTATCAATCATGTAAAGAATTCCGTACATTACATGGTTACATACAAATGTTCCGGCTGTATTTGATAACGTTGCCGGGATTCCATTTTCACTCATATGTTTAACCATAGCTTTTACTGGTAAGTTTGAGAAATAAGCAGGTTGACCATCCGGTTGGATAACTGCATCAATTGGTTGATTACCTTCGTTATCTTTAATTCTATAATCATCCAGGTTAATAGCAACTCTTTCAGGAGTTATATCAAATCTTCCTCCTGCCTGCCCTACTGATATGACAATATCCGGCTTGTGCTGTTCTATTGCATTCTCTATTGCTTCAACAGATTTATTTTGAACTGTCGGTATAATGACCTTAATAACCTCTGCTCCTGCGATTTTGTTGTTTACCATTTTAACAGCTTCTTCAGCTGGGTTTACTGGCTCTCCTCCGAATGCATCAAATCCAGTTATTAATACTTTCATAATTTATTCTCCTATTGTAAGTTTTTTATCTTAAAATCCCCAAATATACATCATAAATATATGAACAACTAATAATGTTAAAGCGATTGGAGCTTGTGCCTTTATGACTGAATTCTTATCTTTTAGTTCAAGCAATGCAGCTGGTAACATATTGAAGTTTGCAGCCATAGGTGTAATTAATGTTCCACAGTATCCAGCTGTTAATGCCAGAGTTCCACAGATAAGGGGGTCTCCGCCTATAGCAAATACAAACGGAACACCGATTCCAGCCGTTATTACAGCAAATGCGGCAAATGCATTACCCATGATAGCTGTAAATAAAGCCATACCTACACAATAAGTTGCTACACCTACCAATGCATTACCTGTTGGGATCACATTCGAAATAATCGATGCAATCTTATCGCCTACACCCGCTGTCGTAAATAATACGCCTAATGAAGCTAATAATTGAGGCAGAATCGCAAATGCTCCAATTGATTGATACATTCTATTTGTATCCTCTAATAGCTCTTTAGAAGTAGCTTTAGTTAATATAAACGTTAATACTAATGCTATTGTTGATGCTATGCCAATCGCTACCGTTCCAGGGAAACTTGTAAATTGAGCCACAAGCATGGCTATAACTGCGATAGACAGTGATGGGATGAAAATTTTCAAGCCTAATTTTTCTGCTTTTAAGTTAGCGAATGTCTCATCTAATTGTTTTAACGTTCCAATATTTATTTGCTTAGTTGCCGATAATACAGCGATAACAACTACTAAAATACCTACTATCGTACTTGGAATATAGTTTCCAAGTATGAAAATTACGGCTAGTATTCCCCAAAACATAGCTGTACCGATTCTTGTTTTGTGGTTTTTATCCTTTAAAGTAAATACCATGGTAACTCCCATGAATAAACCGATTATAATATAAAAGAGTTCTAATAAAAGATTAGAGATTTGTGTTATATCCATTATTGTTCACCTCGTCCTTCTCCATTTTTACTAGAATATTTTTGCGTCATTTTTCTATCGAATAATAAATTTTGAGCAGTCCAGAATATGAATGCAATAACGGCAACTGGTACTGAAACTTTCGCTACTTCAAGTGTATCTACCTGCATGCCTAGCCCTTCCAGTGTAGATGCAATTAAAAGTACACCAGAATTTGCGATGAATACATTTTGCGCAAAGAAATTACCGATATTATCAGATGCTGCTGAGTATGATTTTATTTTTTCAATATCTTTTTCGTCGACCTTATCTCCGTATTTAGCAACGGCTGCACCTTCTGCCATTGGGCTTACTAAAGGTCTAACAAATTGTGGGTGTCCACCAAGTGTTACGCCCATACCAATCGTTACTTCTCTTATAAACGTATAACCACTCAGTAATTTTCCTACTGATAAACTGCTTGCTTTTTTAATAAGCATAACTGCCTTGGCTTTTAATCCGTATCTTTCACTCAACCCTATAACAGGAATGGTAATCAAAAATAAACAAGTTACTCTATTTGATACAAATGCTTCTCCAAGTGTATTAAGTATATCTACGATATTCATGTTTGCCACAAGTCCAGTCGAAATACCTGCTACAACAACTACTGCAATGGTATCTAACTTTAGTGCAAATCCTATTATTATAATCAAGATCCCTAATAGTTCCATTACTACTCTCCTATTCTAACATTTTAGTTATTCTACAATAATTTCTAATTATATAGTCATCTTTTAACATTGTAAATAACACGTACAACTATACTTCAACATTTTAATCTGGTAAAGGAGTAAAATATGGTTATTATCAATAATAAATAGTAGCAATGAAATGACAGAATATTAAATAACTTAAAAAGCCTTGCTACATAATTTCGTAGCAAAGCCTCGACCATTATTATACAGGAATAATTATATTCCGTCTGATGATACCTAAATAGCATTAGTAAAATCTCTGGAATTAGGCACTTAAATTTAAATATGGCCCATTTTCTTTTTCCATTCCATCACATAATTTTCTAGTACATTTTTTAGTTCTTGGCCAATTTGTAAGTAGTCTTCATCATTTAGATTAGCAAGAGATACACGAATGGACCATACTGGTGCTGAAAATCCTTCGCCGCTTAATAATACAATCGATGAGTTTTCTGCTAGGCGATATAAAATATCAACCGGGTTATAATTCTTTTTCAGGTAATCGGTGAACCCTTTATCAAAGTGATGATTACACCAGATTTCCAAATCGATTTCTGTATAATAATCTGCATCATTAGGCAAATGTTTCTTAGGTAAACCGAGACCTTTGTATAATAAATTCATCCTCCGGTGTAAAATGTCCATAGTTTTTTTCTTGTATTCATTATTGGTATCGAGCATTGCAAAAATTGAAAATAAAGCCATTTGTACTTGTTGCGGTGTCGATAATCCAGCTGTGTGATTCATCGCAACGGCTCTGCTATCTGCAACTATTCGATCGATAAACGTAAGACTTTCTGGATTCCGTGTAAGCGAAGCGTATCTTTTATGTAGAACCTCCTTCGTTTCTTCTGGTAAATCATCGACTAATTTATCAAAGACATTGGATCGATTTATGGAAATCGTCCCTAATCGCCAGCCTGTCACACCAAAATATTTAGAAAATGAATAGACCCCAATTGTATTGAATGGTAAATCCACCATTAAGGAACGGAACCCTTCAACAAAAGTACCATATACATCATCTGAAATTATCATAAGATTTGGATTATCTTGTTTCACGATTTGTATGATTTTTTCTGTGGATTTCTTTTCCAAAGAAACTGAAGGCGGATTGCTCGGATTTACTAAAAAAAGTGCTTTAATGTCCGTATCTTTTAATTTTTCTATTTCTTCATCAGGGTATTGCCATGTATGCTGTCCTTCATTGTTTAATTCGGTTGCTTCAATTTTCACAAGTTCGTAATCATTGTTAGGAAGCTCTGGAATCTCTATATAAGGCGGAAAAATTGGAACCATCACCGCAATTTTAGATCCTTTGGGCAGCAAATAATTTTTAAATAACGTATCAAATATATAACACATCGCTGCCGTTGCTCCTTCAACAGCAAATAAATCAAACGGACCAGCCGACGAATCACCATTACATAGCTCTTTAATTAAAAAATCATGTACAACCTGTTCAGTTCTAACAAGCATTCGATCCGGAATCGGGTAATTATCACCAATAATTCCATCTACTAATTCATAGACCCATGTATCTGGCTCAAACTGTTTATTTTTGATACCGTATTGAATAATTTCTTTCAGCAAATGAATTCCTGGAACTTGCTGATTGGCCTCAACATATTTATTAAAACGTTCTGCAATTCCTATCCGACTTGGCATCCCCGCTAAATTGCCATCATCCCATACTTGCCTCGATTCTGTAACAGCGAATTGCCCTAAAGCAAAAAACGCTTCTCGAGGTGTCGCTGCAATCCAATTAGGATTCCCCCGTCCTGCATCCAGCATAGTTCTAGTGATTCTCATTTTTCCTTTTGCAAGATCAATGAGCTTATCTTTTAACTCAAACGGACTTATTTTCTCCAATTGATGACTTTCCTTTTTTAGTTCATCCATCAAGATCCTCCTAATAAACTGCTAAAACCATATAAAAAGTATTCCACAAGTACACGTGGAATATAATCGAACTCATTTATTTCTCTCATTAACAGAATATTGAGGGACCTATAAAAATTTAGTAACGGTTAGAACTTTCTCTCTCATTACAAAAAAATCTGACCTATTAATCAAAAAAATAAGTCAGATTTAATAGTCCGACTTATTTTACGAATATTATTTACTTTTTACTAGCAGTTAGAAAAGGATTACAACATCACCTTTGGCACTTCAAAACCCAAATAACACCATTACCATTAATTATTTTCTATATTCTTCAAGTTGCTCATTAAGCCCCTTCGTTTGAGTATATACCTGTTGATATACCTTAAATAATCGCTTATACGTCTCGACATTTTCTTGAATCGGATCATAGGATTTTGCAACTTGAATAAAATGATTGGCACATTCGTTTAATGAAGCAAACCAACCGCATCCATACGCTGCAAGCATCGCCGCTCCCATTCCTGGACCTTGCTCGCTTGTCAGTCTTTCAATTTTCGTATTAAAAATATCCGCTTGCATCTGCAGCCATGTGTCATTTTTGGCACCGCCGCCAATAGAGATTATTGAATTAATTGTCTTACCATTTTCCCTGAAAATTTCAATTGATTCGTTTAGAGAGAACGTTATCCCTTCCAGAACCGCGCGGGCAAAATATTTCCGATCAAGAGATGCATCAATGCCAATAAAGCTACCGCGAATAGTGGAATCTGCATGTGGTGTTCTTTCACCGACAATATATGGGGTAAATAATAGACCATTGCTGCCTGCAGGTACTTCTTCCACTCCAGCCAAAACTTGATCAAAATCTTCTTGCTTCGCGAACGTTTCCTTAAACCAGCTTAAGCTATAGCCAGCCGCAAGCGTCACACCCATTGTATAGTAAGCATTTTCTTCACCATGATTAAAATAATGAACTTTCCCATTAAAATCTAGGTCATTTCTTTCTTCATAAGATAGTACGACACCAGAGGTACCAATGCTTGCTAACGTTTTTCCTGGTGTTAAAATTCCGGAACCAATCGCACCGCATGCATTATCAGCTCCGCCTGCAAACACTTTTACCGCTTCAGTCAATCCTGTTTTTTGGGCAAATTCAGCTGTTACTGTACCTACAAAATCATGTGATTCCACTAATGGCGGGCAAAAATCAGAGGATAGACCAAATGCCGCCAATACTTCCTTGCTCCATTCCCGTTCCGCCACATTTAGTAATAGCGTTCCTGCAGCATCGGAGTAGTCCATATGAATGTTTCCGGTTAGGCGGTAGCGTAAATAATCCTTTGGGAGCACAAACAATCTTGCACGCTTGAAAATATCTGGTTCATTTTCTTTTACCCAGAGGATTTTAGGCAAGGTAAAGCCCTCTAACGCAGGGTTTTTCGTTACTTCTAATAAACGTTTACTTCCCATAACATCGCATATTTCCTGGCATTGCCTTGTCGTTCTCGTGTCATTCCATAAAATCGCATTTCTTAAGACTTGATTATCTTCATCTAGTAAAACTAAACCATGCATCTGACCCGAGAAACTGATCCCCTCTATATCATTTATATCCCCATCGAACTGGTGAATTAATTCCGCTATTCCTGCTGTCGTTTTTTCAACCCATTCTTCTGGGTTTTGTTCACTGTAACTAGATTTTTCAATAATAAGCGGATATGACTTTGCTACTTCCATACATACGTCTCCATGCTGATTCACTAGTAAGATTTTCACTGCACTTGTTCCGAGGTCTACACCAATAACATATTTCATCCTTATCATCCTTTTCTAAAAAAAGTGCTGGAGGAAAGGCTTCCAGCACTTTGTATGATTAATAGATTAAACGTGTACACTTGATAGTGTTTCTAATAAATATTGGTTGATGATAGCTTTAAGGCGCTCTGTTCTTCCAGATGTGTTCTTAATTTCAGTTAATTGAAGAGCGTACTTTTCTAATTCACGGAAGTTGGTTCTGCCCTCAACGATATCTAAGCCAATCCCTTCTTGATAGCTGCTATAGCGTTCTTCAACAAAGCTATCTAAAGCTTTATCTTCAATAAGCCTGTTTGCTACTTTTAATCCAATAGCAAATGCATCCATACCAGCGATGTGGGCATGAAAAAGATCCTCTGGCTCAAATGAACCCCGTCGTACTTTTGCATCGAAGTTTAAACCACCTTTGCCTAAACCTCCATTTTTCAATATTTCATACATTGCTAATGTATTAGAATAAAGATCAGTCGGAAATTCATCTGTATCCCATCCAAGGAGTGTATCCCCCTGGTTTGCATCCACTGATCCAAGCATTCCATTGATACGAGCTGTTCTTAACTCATGCTCAAATGTATGGCCAGCAAGAGTTGCATGGTTAGCTTCAATATTGAACTTGAAATAATCTGTCAGATCATATTTTTGCAAGAAAGCCATACTAGTCGCCACATCAAAATCATATTGGTGTTTTGTAGGTTCTTTAGGTTTTGGCTCAATCAAGAAAGGAACATTCAAACCTATTTCTTTCGCATAGTCAACTGCCATATGGAAGAAGCGAGCCAAGTTATCTTGTTCAAGCTTCATGTCCGTATTTAGGAGTGTTTCGTAGCCTTCACGACCGCCCCAAAACACATAGTTTTCAGCGCCAAGTTCCTTCGCTACTTCTAAGCCTTTTTTTACTTTCGCAGCTGAATAGGCAAATACATCAGCATTTGGAGAAGTGGCAGCACCATGTACATAACGAGGATTTGTGAACATATTTGCTGTATTCCAAAGCAACTTTGTTTTACTTGTTTTCATGTATTCCTGAATCATTGCTACGATAATATCCTGATTTTCATTTGTTTCTTTTAATGTGCTTCCTTCTGGAGCGATATCTACATCATGGAAAGCAAAATAAGGAACATTTAATTTTTCAAAGAGTTCAAATGCCGCTTCCACACGGGCTTTTGCTAAATCTAAACCTTTGAGATTATTCCATGGGCGAATCGCTGTACCAACACCAAATGGATCTGTTCCATCTGCTGTGAACGTGTGCCAATAGGTAACTGAGAATCGGAGAATATCTTCCATTGTTTTTCCATTTATCATTTCTTCTGGATTATAATACTTAAATGCTAAAGGATTTTTAGATGAAGCGCCTTCATATTGGATTTTATTAACAGTTTCGAAATAAGCCATTGTGGCATGCCTCCCAAATTTTTTAGGTTTCAGATCGTTTATGTAAATGCTTACAAAATATGAGTCTCTAAATTCTTAATCTGCAACCTGTATTAATTAGCATTGTAGCACTTTATACTTTGTTTGTCTAATAGATAAACAAAGTATACAACAAAATTAGCTGTCTAATTGAGAAAATGTAGAAATACTTCTTTCTTCTATCGATCTTGTTTTAAATCCACAACTCTCACTCAATTGGTGAACAGCTATAAAGTACTTACTTGCTTCAAATAATACTAGATAAGCAGGCATATTTTCTATTATATTAAAAAAATATGCCATACTTATAATTATCTCTGTTTTGCTAAACGAATTACGTTCCATGACAAGTTCGGCAGAATGGTTATTACCTTACCATTCTCACATTTTGCATTCCCATTGGAATGTGGTTTTACTGTCTCTTTATGTGCTGAATTGGTTTGTTTAATATTTTCATTTTCTAGAACAATATGCTCGATTACTTCATATTCATTAAAATTACGTATATCTACCTCTAGCTCCAAAACTTCTTCAAGATGACGATTAACCGCAAAAATAGTTAATGTATCTTCCTCATCATTATAAACCGCTGTAGACTCTAAATATGGAACGTCCGTAAAATCTTTACTATCGTATTTATCACTAGTAATAATCGGATTTAACGAAATACCCCGTCCATAAACGGAAGTATGCATATAAGGATAGAATATAGTTTGCTTCCAAGCAGGTCCGTTATTTTCTGTCATAATCGGCGCAATGACATTCACTAACTGCGCAAGACAGGCAATTTTAACTCGATCCGCATGCTTCAGCAACGTAATCAACATGCATCCAACTAAGAGCGCATCTTCAAAAGTATATATATCCTCTAATTGAGGAGGAGCAATACTCCAAGGTTCAATCTGTTTATCCTGCTCATTACTGTGATACCAAACGTTCCATTCGTCAAAAGATAGATTTATAGTTTTCTTACCACGTTTTTTCGCCTTAATATAATCAGCAATGGCGACAACTGATTTTATGAAATCATCCATTTCTAAAGATAAAGCTAAATAATTGGATAGGTCATTGTCTCGATTCCCATAATACTGATGAAGAGAGATGAAATCAACATGGTCATATGTATAATCTAATACCGTTGCTTCCCAATCAGCAAATGTAGGCATCGCTCTATGCGAACTTCCACATGCTACCAATTCGATGCTTGGATCTACCCACTTCATCACCTTTGCTGCTTCCTGAGCTATTCTTCCATATTCAGCAGCGGTCTTATGTCCAATTTGCCAAGGACCATCCATTTCATTGCCAAGACACCATGTCTTTATATTATAGGGTTCTTTTACACCATGCGAGATGCGCAAATCACTATAATAAGAGCCTCCAGGATGATTGCAATATTCCACTAAATTTCTAGCTGCATCAATTCCCCTCGTACCTAAATTAACAGCCATATTTACATCTGCATTCACCAATTTAGCCCATTTCATAAATTCATTGGTACCCATTTCATTTGTTTCTGTAGTACTCCATGCAAGATCTAAGCGGTTTGGGCGTTTTTCTTTAGGACCCACACCATCCTCCCAATTATAGCCGGAGACAAAATTCCCTCCAGGATATCGGACTAACGGCACTTTTAGTTCTTTTACTAATTCTAGAACATCCTTTCTAAAGCCATTTTCATCTGCCTGAGGATGAGTAGGCTCATAAATACCTCCATATACAGCTCTGCCTAAATGTTCAATAAATGAACCATATATACGATTATCAATTTCAGCGATTTTAAAATCTTTCTCTAGAATCATTTTTGCTTTATTGGCTGCCATTTACAATCCCTCCATTTTGTTTGTACTAGCCTAACTTATATAAGTACAATATGTTCAAATCAGATCGTTATCATTGCCCATTTTGATTCCCTTGGGTACGGACAAGTCTGACTTTTAAATTTCGCTTGATAATGAATGATTGACCGGCTGTAAGAACAGGTTGTCCCATATTGAAAAGAAGAACATTGTTTGCATATTTCTACCCTTGCTTTATATAATTCATCGGATACAATATTGAACTTATTTAAATCTGCTTCCTTAATTAAAGATTGAATATGATCTTCACTGACTTTGATACTTCCTGAACAGCTTTTCAAATATTTCTCCTATTCATTCTTTCACCTCTTTCAATCTCTACCGTAACGATCGACATGAAATGTCAGTTGTGATAATTTTCGTATTCGCTCAATCCTCCTCCAATTTCTAAATGCTTTCTGGTTTTAAACGATAGATCGGATCATTTCACTTTTAACTCACATTCATAAATTGCCGAATCCCTCACTAAGAGCCATATTTCTTCAACAGATTTCTGTAATATGCATGATAGTATTCTTCAATCTATTTATTGAACATATTTCATTTCAATCTGTAGTAACACATTTCTCACTAACAAGACAGTACACGCTGCAAACATCGGGACTCCCCAAAATATCGCAAAGTTGCCAAAATATTTAAACGATTGATACAGGATAAAGATTAATATAACAATAGATAAAGATTGTACCGGGCGATTGATGACTAAATAAAGGGAGTATTTTATAATGTCTCTCATCCTGATAATGAAGCGGCTATATAGAATGAGTGAATAGACATAACTAATCATTGATAAAAGAAGGATTAAAAATAACATAGGTAACAAATATGCGCCTTTTTCGTTGGAGGCCAGAAAATCAATATCTGCACACAAAATCAGTATTAATACACTGTATGGAATCCATAGTTTTAAGGAATCTTTGAAATCTTTCTTATAGTAATAGAAATATTTTCTCACGACCCTAATTTCAGTTTCAAAAAGCATTTTAAAAATAGTTTGGAATATCGCCCCCATTGTTGGGCCAATTAACAAAAAAGCAATTAAATATAAGGGAAGTGTAATTAAGTGGAATTTTACAAATAGCAATAAAAAAATCAGAATACCACTCGTTAACAAAGCACAAATACCTACCACAAATAAACTCCAGACAATATTTGTAGTTTTGATTAAAAAGCTTTTATTTGCCATCAAAAAACACCTCATTTACTGACACTATCAACCTTTTACCCCACCAACAGTCATTCCTGATATAAAAGATTTTTGATTGAATAAGAATAATATAAGTATAGGAATAATAGACATGATCGAGCCCGAAAAGACGATATCATAGTTATTACCATATGGTGTCATTGCAGTTAATAACCCTGCAGGTATAACCAAATTCTCATCTGACCTCATAACAATCAATGGCCAAAGAAAATTATTCCAAGCTCCCATGGAAGTCATAATAGTCATTGCTCCAAAAGCCGGTTTCATCATCGGTACATATATTTGCGAGAAAATACGAAATTCTCCCGCCCCATCTATTCTAGCGGCCTCAGCATAATCATTTGGAATCCCAATTGCATATTGCCTAAAGAAAAACACTGTAGCAGGCGGAACTATTCCTGGTAATATCACCCCTGCGTAAGTATCCATTAAGCCTAAATTTGTAACTAGCTTATATAACGGAATTAATAAAATATCACCCGGAACCATCAACATAATCAAGACAAGCATAAAAATAAAATTTCGGCCTCTAAAACGATATTGCGCCAAACCATAACCTACCATTGAACAAAAAATCAGTACTAAAACTGTTTGTATAATTGTTATTAGTGCACTATTTTTAAACCAGGATAGAAATATACCATTATTATTAGTAAACAATTTTCCATAGTTACTAAAGTTGATACTGGATAAATCTATATGTATATTTAAACCCTGTGCAAAAATATCTGAGGATTCTTTAAAGGAGGAGACTAACATAAACCAAAAAGGAATCAGTATAATAAATCCGATAACACTAAGTATTAGGGTTGTGATCAAGGTTGATACTCTTTTTTTGGCCTTCATCATTAATCCTCCTTAAATAAGCCTCTTACTGAAACTTGAATCAAATTTATTGCAACCACAATCACAAACATTATTACTCCAAGCGTACATGCATACCCGAAATCCCCATCGCTAAAGGCTGTTTTGTAAATATATGTTAAGAAAGTTGTTCCAATATTATCTGGAGACTGTGCTCCCCAATACACATAAGTTTCATTAAATAATGAAAAGCCTGCGAGTATAGATATAGTTAAAACATAAGTAGTAATTGGTTTAATCATTGGCAATGTTATACTTTTAAATTTATCCCATTTACTTGCGCCATCAATTTCAGCGCATTCATACAACTCCCGTGGGATATTTTGTAACCCAGATAAAAAATAAATCATATTTACACCAAGCCATCTCCACACACATACTATTACAAGTGCAAACATAGCTGTCCCTGAATTATTAAGCCAATCAATCGGACCTATGTTAAGGTAACTAAGCCAACTGTTGAATACTCCAGTAGGTTCTTTGCTGAAAGCAAATTTAAATACCAGCCCTACAATTACCGTAGATGTTAATACTGGTATAAAGAAGATTGATCTAAAAAAATATTTATATTTAGTATTTTTATTATTCATCACTATAGCCAGCAAGAGTGGTAATGGAATTAAAATTAAAATAGTCCAAAATGTATACCTGGTAACGTTCCATAAAGCTTTGTAGAATACAGGGTCTGTAAACAACCGCTTATAATTCTCTAAACCTATAAATGTCGTTTCATCGAAACCTGAGATTCTTTGGAAACTCATAATAATCGAATTTATAAAAGGGTATAAAGAAAACACTAAAAATACAATAATAAACGGGGAAACAAATAGATATGGAGCTACCTTCTGCATATTTATTTTCTTTTTTTCTCTTTTTAATGGATTTTTGCTCTTTGGACTTATTTGTGCCGTAATATCGTTCGTCATCTTCATTCCCCCTTATCCCTCTTCATACAAAAATGTTATCCAACAAATTAAGAAGAGAATGTTCCCTCCTTAATTTGTTAGATTACAAACATTATTTACCTGCTTTAATTCGTTTATTGGCAGATTTATCAACAGCATCCAAAGTTTTTTGTACGTCCGCCTGTTTAGTCATCATTTTTGGCATACCATTCGTGAGTAACTCATCAATAATAATCGGATAACTATTATGGGTAAAACTTAATGTTCCTACCTCATCCTTCAATACTGCCATTTGTTTAAAAATATCAGTTCCGAAATAATCTGTGTATTTGTTCGGTTTTTCCATTTCAGGACTCAGCCATACATCTGATCGAATTGGATCAAAACCAAGTATTGTCCAAGTCTTAATAGATCCTTCTTCACTGGCCTTGGATTCAACTACAAATTTCTTAAGTAAATCTTTATCATGCGCTTGATTTGTGACAACTGTAGCTGTTCCTCCAAGTCCCGCCGAACGGAGATCTCCCTCTTTAAATATTGGTAAACCCTGGATTTTTATTTTTCCGCTTAATTTAGGCATAAAGCTTACCATACGACTCATATACCACGCTGGCATGACCACTGAAGCATACTTACCTTTATTAAAGGCTGCATAATATTCTTCAACATCTTGATGGCCGCCTTCTGCCGTTTTAGCAATTTTATGTTTGTAGACCATATCTTGAAGAGTTTGTACAGCAGTTACACTGGCTTCCTCGGATAAAATAGACTTATCATCTCTTACCATATCTGCTTTCTGTTGAGCAACCATTGCCGTATATACAAATTGGGAACTTGTTTCTACAGAAGTCATATATATACCCGTCTTTTCTTTAACCACTTTCCCTGCTTCCACATAGTCATCCCAAGTTTTAATAGTGGATGGATCTACCCCCGCTTTTTTCATGATATCCATATTGTAATAAACAAGAGTTGTCCCTACATGATAATCCAGACCATAGACTTTGCCATCTACCGTATAATTATCTGTGCGTCCTTTTACTAAGTTTTCATTATATGGTTCTACTTCATTTGTAATATCTTCAAATGGAGGCTTGTTTGTTTTCGTATATTTAGCGAATTGTCCAATCTCGACGTCCGCGATATCTGGAGCACCATTACCAGAATTTAATGCTACCTGTAACTTTTGATTCATCTGATCAAAAGGAAGAACATTTATTTTTAAATTAATTTGTTCATCAGGATGATTTTTATTCCAGGTTTCAGCTGCATCTTTCCAATAATCAGCATGTACTTGTACAAATGTCCACATGGTATATTGAGCTTTTCCATCTTTTGTTTTAGCATCAGAAGGGGAGTCACCTGAACTACAGCCAGCCAATGAAAAGGACAAAACCAGTATTAATGCCAAAACAAGAGTCATTATCTTACGTTTACCAGCACTTAACACGCTCATTCTATACACCTCAATTTTTATGGTTTATACTCATTTGAACCTAGTCAATCCTTTAAATTACAAGTTATTTATAACCTCCTTTAGTCTTTTACTCTTTTAAAACAAGCTCTATTATTGTAAGCGTATTCATTTTTTACCATCATATTCCACTCGTTTGTACAAGTCAACTTACTTTTTTAATATTTTGAATATTAAAAAAACAACTCGGTAAATAACGTTCCATTCGATTACTACTAATCATGCGGATAGTGAGTAAATGTCCAACATTCATATACCTTACTCATCGTCAATTAATCTGAATTCAGTTACGAACATCATTAAAACTATTATTTTCCATTTTCTAATGCGAGAGAATCCTTCATTTTGATAAAATATAATTATAAAATCGTTCATTAAGGAAGATATGAAAAACATAACTTCTATGAATCAATCTCAATTAGAAAGAAAATTTCTAAGATCATCGATAAGAATTTTGATTATGGAGTCTTTTTCCCCTATGGACCTACAGGAAGTGGTGGATATCCCACTGTAGTTGCTTTTATAAAAATTGAAAGCGAACTAAGCAGGAAAGAATTATATATTTACTATTATGAAAATACATTACCAGAAAATGATGAGGTTAAATTTGAAATATATTTTGAGGATAGTCAGAAAAAGAGAGAAGTTGATGGGAAAGTCTTTTATGAACGTAGTGGAGGCCCTGGTTCTTTATCATCTGAGGTAACAAAAGGAGAAAAAACTAAAGCCATCATACAAATCAAAAAAGAATTCAGCCATCCATCCCACTCAATATTCGGATAGACTAAGAATTTGTCCTTGGCTTTTTTATATTACATAAAGATTAACCTACCTTCTTCAAGGATTTTCCACAATCCGGAAGATGGCACTACGTTTCATATATAAATTTCTTTTTTTGATAACTCCCGTGTTTAATTTCATTTTCGAACTTTCTCTTATGTTTCAGAGCCATTTATGTATCTTTTAACCGCTTCAATACGTTGTTCATCATATACATTCACTCAAAAAATCCCCTGAAGAGGTAAATCCGTGTCTACCGTTTCAGGGGCAGTTCATTAACTGATGATAGTCTTCACTTTTCCTTACATAAAGGTAATGTTCTTTTGACCTTGCAGAAAAACATTCGTCTCACGGGGCTTCGTTTCAGCAATCACTTTACCGTTTCGAACAGAGTATAGAACCTCTGCTTGCAGGCGAAGGGCATGGTAACCATCTTCCGCATTCAGCACAACGAAGTTTGCTGGATTTCCTTCTGCAATACCGTAATTTTTAAGGTTCAATGCTTTAGCACTATTACCAGTCACAAAACGTAAACTGTTTGCAATATCACTATAGCCCATTAACTGTGAAGCATGTAAGCCCATATGCAATACTTGGAGCATATTCCCGTTTCCGATTGGATACCAAGGGTCCATAATATCATCATGACCGAAGCAAACATTTAATCCATTTTGATCAAGCTCTTTTACGCGTGTTAAGCCACGGCGTTTTGGATACGTATCAAAGCGCCCCTGCAGATGAATATTCACTAATGGATTGGCTACGAAGTTCAATTCGGCAAGTCCTAGTACACGCATTAATTTATATGTGTAAGTATCATTATAAGAGCCCATTGCCGTCGTATGACTTGCTGTAACACGACCTTGGTACTCATTCATAATCGTTTCACGTGCTACAACTTCCACATGGCGAGACTGCTCATCATCAATTTCATCACAATGAATATCAATCGGCTTGTCATATTTCATGGCCAATTTAAAAATCTCGCGAACCGATTGAACTCCGTCTTCACGCGTAAATTCAAAGTGAGGGATGCCCCCAACAATATCAGCACCCATTTTTAAGGCTTCCTCTACCAGTTCCAGCCCATTTGGATAAGATATTAGACCTTCCTGCGGGAAAGCGACAATTTGTAAATCAACAAAGTCTTTCATTTCTGATTTCACTTCAAGCATAGCTTCTAATGCTATTAAAGAAGGATCCGTTGTATCGACATGTGTACGCACAGCACCTATTCCGTTAGCAATTTGCCAGCTAAGGGCTTTCTTTGCACGCTCTTTTACATCCTCTTTTATTAAGGAATCTTTGCGTTCAGACCAACATTGAATACCTTCAAATAAAGTCCCACTTTCATTCCAACGTGGTTGGCCTGCCGTTAAAGTAGTATCTAGATGAATATGAGGTTCAATAAATGGCGCACAAACCAGCTTTCCACTTAGATCAATTGTTTCACAGCTGTCAAATTCACCTGTACCTGCCTCAACAATCTTTAAAAATGAACCATTTTCTATTAGTAAATCCCAAAGGCCTTCTCTTCCGAAGATTGCAGCATTAGCCCACTTTTTCATAATAGCATCCTACCTCCTCTTCCCTTACCGTAACAACTGTTGTTTTCATTAGCTTAACAGCAACTACATAAACAATTCCTGTAATCAATAATGTGTTTAGTGAAGCGATTCCCGGCAATGTTAACCCCGAGATGACACCAACAGCCCATGCAATGATGGCTGGAACATGTACTTTTGCAATGTTTGCCTGCTCATACTGAATATATTGTCTTTTTTGGATAAAGAAGAAATCCACAATAATAATTGATCCAATAGCCGGCAGAGTGGATCCTAGGAATGTCAGCCAGCTTGTGAAATTGTTATAAAGTACGATGGCAAATACCGTACCAATCGTACCGTTCATCATAACCATAAATACCTTTGGCTTCTTGAACATGGTTGCAAAACCAAGTCCAGATGCGTACAGGGAGTTATCGTTTGTTGTCCAAATGTTTAATCCGAGCACTAAAACAGCCGGCAATAGTAAGCCTTGTGAAATCATTACATCTGAAATATCATTGTGACCGGTTGCTATTACACCAATCGCACCAAATAGGAACATTAATGTATTTCCTAAGAAAAAGGCAATGACAGTTGTTGTTACAGCATGTTTTCCTGATTTTGCATAGCGTGCAAAGTCGGGTGTTAATGTACCACCACTAATGAATGAACCGATTGTAATCGTTAAAGCTGCTGCTAATGTTAATGAAGTTTCAGGTTTATAAGCAATGAGCGCTTCCATTCCTCCCATATCTGAAATGGCCATTCCTGCACTCGTTGATCCAAAAATCACAATAGCCGGTACAGCGATAAAACTTAAGATTGTTAAAGCTTTCATACCGAAATAAGCAGTTGCTGTCATTAAAATCCCTGTAATGATGACAATCGGTACCAGTGGGAGGCCAGTTAATTTAGAAACCGGATAGGCAAACATTCCTAGCCCTACACCAAACCATCCGACTTGGGTTGCAGATAACATGAATGAAGAGATATATGCTCCTTTTTCACCAAAACTATATTGTGCCAGTAAGTGAGTCGATAATCCTGTTTTTGCTGCAATATAACTTAATGCACCGGTAAATGCTCCTAATATAAGGTTTCCTAATAAGATGACACCAATCAACTGCATAAATGTTAATCCTTCACCTAATGATCCACCAGCCCACATACTTGCTGAATAGAATGTGAAGCCAAGCATAACAACAAGCATTTTCAGAAAGCTGTTACGTTTTGCTTCAGGTACTGATTGAAATGAAAAATCTTTGTCTTTTAATTGCATTTTGTTTCCTCCCAAGTTATTAGTCTTGGTGAGCAAAAAAAACCACTTGCCATAAAGTGACAAGTGGAAGGTGTCAGAAATAACCGTATTATTCACACAATAATATATTATGTGTATAAATACGTTCTCCAAACAAAGTATCGCCCACCTTGTCAGCCTCTCTGGACTGCTCTTAAAGGTTCTTAATTTAAATTAAATCTATATTAACAGATTATCTCAGATAGTCCAATGGTAATAGATGGAGGGATTTGAAGGGAATGTATAAAGATTCCGGTATCTATTTCGATTTGCTACTCTTATACAAAAAAAGACTCCCAAATGTTTTAATTCAACATTTGGGAGTCTTTTTAATGATTAATCTTGGCAAGAATTAATCTGATGATACCGGTGGTCGGGGTCGAACCGACACTCCTCACGGAACACGATTTTGAGTCGTGCGCGTCTGCCAATTCCGCCACACCGGCAAGATTTTGGAGGCGGCAACCGGATTTGAACCGGTGATAAAGGTTTTGCAGACCTCTGCCTTACCACTTGGCTATGCCGCCAAATTTGTTGGAGCGGAAGACGGGGCTCGAACCCGCGACCCTCACCTTGGCAAGGTGATGTTCTACCACTGAACTACTTCCGCATTAAGTTGGCTGGGCTAGCAGGATTCGAACCTACGAATGACGGAGTCAAAGTCCGTTGCCTTACCACTTGGCTATAGCCCAACAATTAAATTTATTAGTTAGTATAAGCTATTATTCGAGTTTAATCTAAAAATGGGGCGACTGATGGGAATCGAACCCACGAATGTCGGAACCACAATCCGATGCGTTAACCACTTCGCCACAATCGCCATATTTATTGGCAGGGGCAGTAGGAATTGAACCCACACTGGAGGTTTTGGAGACCTCTGTTCTACCTTTAAACTATGCCCCTATAATGAATGGTGGAGGGGGGCAGATTCGAACTGCCGAACCCGAAGGAGCGGATTTACAGTCCGCCGCGTTTAGCCACTTCGCTACCCCTCCGATATTAAGAGTGCCGGCAAGAGGACTTGAACCCCCAACCTACTGATTACAAGTCAGTTGCTCTACCAATTGAGCTACACCGGCATAATATTTAGGAAAAATCATTATCTGTTAAATTTTAATTAATAATGGTGGCTCAGGACGGAATCGAACCGCCGACACAAGGATTTTCAGTCCTTTGCTCTACCGACTGAGCTACTGAGCCAACTTCATTATGTAAATGGCGGTCCGGACGGGACTCGAACCCGCGACCTCCTGCGTGACAGGCAGGCATTCTAACCAACTGAACTACCGGACCATTTATTGCGGGGACAGGATTTGAACCTGCGACCTTCGGGTTATGAGCCCGACGAGCTACCAGACTGCTCCACCCCGCGCCAATGTGAGTGTGATACTAGTTTTTATGGTGGAGGATGACGGGATCGAACCGCCGACCCTCTGCTTGTAAGGCAGATGCTCTCCCAGCTGAGCTAATCCTCCACATTAAATGGTGACCCCTACGGGATTCGAACCCGTGTTACCGCCGTGAAAGGGCGGTGTCTTAACCGCTTGACCAAGGGGCCAATTATTGTGAGTTATTATGGCGGAGAGCAAGGGATTCGAACCCTTGAGACAGCGTTGACCGTCTACACGATTTCCAATCGTGCTCCTTCGACCTCTCGGACAGCTCTCCATTTATGGCTCCGCAGGTAGGATTCGAACCTACGACCGTTCGGTTAACAGCCGAATGCTCTACCACTGAGCTACTGCGGAATAATTATAATGCCTGGCGACGTCCTACTCTCACAGGGACTCGCGTCCCAACTACCATCGGCGCTGAAGAGCTTAACTTCCGTGTTCGGAATGGGAACGGGTGTGGCCTCTTCGCCATCGTCACCAGACGATTTTGTCAGCGACATTTATTATTATATCGTATTTCTGACATTTTTCAAGAGAAATTTTAAAGAAATTTTATCTTTTTTTCGTTCTCT
>NZ_MAYV01000004.1:0-62042 GCF_001685035.1 Bacillus sp. FJAT-27986
TCCTCATGTGAAAAGAGAAACTATTCGGTATTAGCACCGGTTTCCCGGAGTTATCCCAATCTTAGGGGCAGGTTGCCCACGTGTTACTCACCCGTCCGCCGCTAATCGTTGGGAGCAAGCTCCCTCAGATTCGCTCGACTTGCATGTATTAGGCACGCCGCCAGCGTTCGTCCTGAGCCAGGATCAAACTCTCCGAAAGATGTTTGATCTAGCTAAATTTTAAAGCAAATTGACGAGATTTTAAAAATCTCTTGTTTTTAGACTTGCTTGGCGTTTCGTTTTGTTTAGTTTTCAAAGAACAATCTGTGTTGCTTGTTTCAGCGACTTTTATATATTATCAAATTCGCTTTTTGTTGTCAACAACTTTTTTTAAAAGTTTTTTTAGTCGATTTCTTTCGTTTCGACTTCGTTCGTGACAACGTATATAAATATATCAGCATTTAAATTCCAAGTCAACACTTTTTATCAAAATTATTTTCTGTTTTTATAGGTGTATTCAAATACCTTAAATACTCGCTTTTCGGAGCAATTCTAATTAGGAGTTTTAACAAAAGCTTATATCTTTCTTCAATTGCTCTTTGAACAATTGGATGATGGATTTTTATTCTTTCATCCGTACGAATTTCATCCATTTCTCTCTTAATTAAAAACTCTAATTCCATACCTTCTTTTTCCGTCAGTAAAACCCCCAGCACGATATCCCTCCTACCTAATGATCAACAGGGATATGTTACATCATTCCTTTAAATTTTATACAAGCTATTTTTTTAACTGTAATATTTGTCCCACCCAGCAAATACATTACATTAAAAGCTGATTAATTAGATGAGGTGAATAACATGCCCTTTTTTTATGTAACAAATGCACGCAGAGGAAAGCAGCTAATATTATTACTAATTATTACATTCTTCACAGCCCTATTTTTTTATGTGGAATTCCTCGCAGTCTCACCCTCTTTCTCAATCAATGGGAAACCCAAGATTATATACAAAGGAGAAAAAGGAGTAGCTTTGACCTTTAATATCGGCTGGGGCGATGAAAAGGCTGAAGATATTCTAAAAGCTTTAAAACAGGAAAAAATTCATGCTGCCACGTTTTTCTTAGCAGGCTCTTGGGTTGAACGGCATCCCCATATTGTTAAGATGATTAAAGAACAGGGCTACGAGATTGGCCTTCTAGGATATTCCTATATCGATTACACGGAGCTTGAAGAGCCTGGCATCCAAAATGATATATCTAAAGGGCTTGAAGCCTTCCGAAAAGCTGGAATCGAAAAGCCGCTCCTATTACGGACTCCTACTGGGGATGTAGATAGACGAGTATTAAAAATTGCCGAGAAGTCGAACCTTACAATGGTTCATTGGAGTGTCAATTCTATGGATTGGAAAAACCCAGGGACAAAGATTATTGCCCAGAATGTCGCTCAGGCCAAAAAAGGGGATATCATCTTACTTCACGCTTCTGATGCCGCCATACAAACCGCTAAAGCGATCCCCCTCATTAAAGAGGAATTGACTAATAAAAATCTGAAACTACTCTCTGTCTCTGAAATGATATCCAACTCTAAATCAACCAGCCACGAAATTAGCAGGATACCCTATATGGTAAACAGTAGTCATTTAATGATTAAGGAGACTCTTCAATTAAACTAAAAAAGCCGCACTCCTTTACGAGTGTGCGGCTTTTTGCTGCGTGCGTTTCATACGTTCCTTCGCAGCTTCTTTTGATTTCTCATGGTATTTTGGCAAAATCAACAGCTGATAAGTGTTACAGATAAGCAAAGGGATTAACATGAAATACATATAACTTTCATCATTTACCCTAAGCACCGGGAACCATTCTATTACTGTTACTACAACCATAAAAAACAAGGTAGGTATAAAGGCACTTTTATTTGTTTGTTTAACTTTCAGCACACCTACTATTAACGCTACTACTAAAATTAAGATAGGGTACCATATATATGAAAAGGCACCTTCTGTTTTATTTCCAAAAAACACAAACCGTAAATAAGCTAGGTCAACTAATACAAATACAGTAAGCACCAATTGAATGGCATGCCAGACAAAAACAGATCTAAACATTTCCATTCCCAGTCTATGAACGGTTAAATACGCAAAAAAACACATCTGGCTAATAACACTGAATATTAACCCAACTCCAGCCATCCACAAGAAGCCAACTAGTAATTCAACTGGTGTCTTAAGTGAAAACTCATTCCATTTTGCAAATAAACCAACGACCCCCGCTGTAACACCACCTATCAGCAAGGTATTCATAAATAGCTTCACCCAATATCGACTGCTCATTTTTCCCCACCCTCTATGTATGTTCTACTAAATTGTACCAACCGTTGTCATGAAAATCTATTAATTCATTTAAACACGTATATTTTTTTATTCTCGATTCATATTATCAATGTAGATTTATTAGAGGAGGATTCAATAGATGACTACTATATTCAAGTGTGCTCTTGGTCTTATCTTATGCCTGTTCACTTTAACCAGCTGCAGTGAAACGAATACAGAATCAAGCGAAGAAAACTATAGTGAAACTAAAAAAATCATTGTAGATGTCTTAAAATCAGATGAAGGAAAGAAAGCAATAGAGGATATCCTTCAAGATGAATCAGTTAAAACCGAATTAATTATGAATCAGGAGGATATTTCAAATACCATTGAGACAGTATTAACTTCTGACAAAGAAAAAAAGTTCTGGGAGAATGCATTCAAGGATCCGAAGTTTGTAAAATCTCTTGCAAATGGACTGGAATCCTCTCATAAACAGATTCTTAAAGATTTAATGACTGATCCGGAATATATGGCATTATTAACAAATGTCCTAAAGGATTCGGATATGAGAAAAGAATTCACAGAAATTATGCAAGGTAAGGACTATCGCAAAGAGCTTCAATCCGTCTTAACAGAGGTCATTGATAGCCCGCTCTATAAGGCAAAGATAGAAGATATCCTACTAAAAGCGGCTGATGAAAAATCTAAAGAGAATAGTTCAAACAATAAGAAAGAAAATCAAACATAAATAAAACGCCTCCATTCAACGGAGGCGTTTACTTATCATTTATTAACCATTTCAGTTACTTTCTCAGCTATATCTGTAAACATCCTTCCGGTCGGGTGATCTTCTGCGTAGATTGATGGCGCAAACTCCTCATCATTCCAATCAGGCTGTCCAAGAGGAAGTTTGCCTAATAATTCTGTATTAAGCTCTTCCGCTAGCTTTTCTCCGCCACCTTTACCGAAGACGTATTCTCTTTCGCCGGTTGTTTTACTCTCAAAGTAAGACATGTTTTCAACAACACCAATTACCTCATGCTCTGTGCGAATTGCCATAGCACCCGCTCTAGCAGCAACAAACGCAGCTGTAGGGTGCGGAGTGGTAACGATGATTTCTTTACAGGTTGGCAGCATGGAATGAACATCCAAGGCTACATCTCCAGTTCCAGGAGGAAGGTCAAGCAACAAATAATCCAAATCTCCCCACTCTACTTCCTGGAAAAAGTTATTCAGCATCTTTCCAAGCATCGGACCTCTCCATATAATTGGTGCATTATCCTCAACGAACATCCCCATAGAGATCACTTTTACACCGAAACGATCAACTGGGTATATACGTTCCTCTTTAACAGTTGGACGCTTATCAATCCCCATCATATCCGGAACACTAAAACCATAAATATCAGCATCCACCAGGCCAACCTTTTTACCAAGGCGCGCCAAAGCCACTGCCAGATTTACAGAGACTGTAGATTTGCCGACTCCCCCTTTTCCACTCGCAATTGCAATAAAGGTAGTGTCACTATCGAGTAATCCTTTTTCTTCTTTCGGCAAAGACTCACGGAATTTAGCCAAGGCATCCTCTGGCAAGTCAGCAAAACGAATGCCAACTGTATCCGCCCCAGCCTCCTTTAATGTATTTACAACCATTTGTTGGATTTGCAGCTGTTCAGCCGTACCTGTTTTAGCAATGGCAATTTTCACGCTCACATGCCGCTTTTCCTCTTTAATCTTTATCTCTATAATACCGTTTGTTTCTTTAAGGGTTTTATTTAAAAATGGATCTTTTAATTCTTCAAGTAATTCCCGTACCTTTGCTTCTGTAAGCACGAACGACACCTACCTTGTATGTATTTGTAACCGCTATTAGTATAACATATTCAATAGGTATCATTTGCTAAATTGATTCTGTATTTTCAATCTTCTTCATGTTCCTTTAAAAAATATCTAATCACTCCCGTATAGATTGAGAGTGCGATATCATCCTGATACACTTTGTTTTGTAAATTGCGTCTTTCTTCATCATTTGAAAGAAAGCCTACTTCTACCAGAACTCCCGGTTTATTCGCATGCTTGACTAAATATACACTTTCCATTGGTTTGGCATGCCTTTTCGTATTTTTTAAATTACGAATAAACTCCGCTTGGACCAATTTAGCTGCTTGCTTATTTTCAGAAAACTTAGGTGAATAAAATGTTTGGGCTCCCTTCGAATTTACCTGTGGAAAGGCATTGGCATGCACGCTAATATACAAATCCGCCTCAGAATTGTTTATAAATTTAGTTCGTGTAATTAAATCCGTCCGCTTCCTTTCCCGTATACTCCTGGAGTCAGAACCAGCAAGATCTACATCTTTTTCTCTTGTCATTAAAACAAGGGCACCTTGTTCCTGCAGGTAATCCCTTAGTCTTAACGAAATTGGCAATGTTACATTTTTCTCGATTACACCATTAAAGGTCGCCCCGCCATCTATCCCTCCATGTCCCGGGTCAATGACAATAACTTTTCCAGCCAAGGGCAGATTCCACTGCTGAAATGATACACGCTGGTTCATCCTGTATGACATCATTAAAAACAGAAGAACTACCCCAACCACAAAACAGGTCGTGAGAACCTTCTTATGAACATTCATATCTTATCCCCTTTACCCCATAATCCACTATTACTATATCTTATGGGACAAGGAGTTTAGATAGAACAAGCTAGATCTATTTCATCCTCATTTTATAGCGATTAATTCCTTTTGCGTATCCTTCCATCCACCATGCCGTTACATATTCATCCGTCAAACCGCGCAATGTTTCTTGTATAAAGGGAGAGCCATTTTCCTCCGATTGATAAAGGTAGTAAAACAATTGCTGTGAGAGCATATCAATTTCTTTTTTTGCTCTCTCTTTTATCCGCTCTGGCGACTCTCCATACCGATTAAACTTACTATAATATCCACCTAGAAGGAATCCCTCCACTGCAATATCATAGCAATGCTCTTCAGCAGGCTCAATCGAGTATCCCGGAAAGCATTTTAACCCTTTAGCAAGATGGCGATATTGCCTCCCTAAAAGTTCAAGCGAAAAATCCTTCAGTATCTCACGCTCATATTTCAACCGCTTTTCTTTACGAAAAGCAGCAAGATTTACAACTGTATTCATTAAACCACCTCTAAATCAAAATATAATCATCAATAGAACTTAGTTAAGATATACTCTATTGTTTGATGGATGGCATAGACTCATGCCATGGGATAAATGGGAAATGTAAGGAGAAGTTATAAAATATCGTATATAAGGAGGTGTTAATCGGATCGATATGTGATATCAGGGTCTCTTTTCGAGCCACTTTGTTTAGAATATACTCGTCTTCTTATTTAATTCTGCCAAATATCTAATGAATCCAGCCACTTTCTATTTGATCCGGCCAAACGGATTATTAATCCAGCCGAATTAGCTCATAATCCAGCCAATCCATCCCGAATATTAATCATACGTAACCGAGCTAATCTGGATCACTCCAGCCAAACCAAACTTCGCTTACACAACTAAGCCGTCTGTTGGTCAATATGTCCAAACATAACAAAAAAAGACCCCCAGACAAATGTCTGAGAGTCTTTTGAACGCAATTGTAAAATTAACGTTTTGAGAACTGAGGTGCACGACGCGCGCCTTTAAGACCGTATTTTTTACGCTCTTTCATACGTGGGTCACGAGTTAACAATCCTGCACGTTTTAGTCCTGGACGGTATTCTGGATCTACTTCAAGTAATGCACGAGCGATACCGTGACGGATAGCGCCTGCTTGACCTGTGTAGCCTCCACCTTTAACGTTTACTAAAATGTCATAGCTGTTTGTTGTTTCAGTAACAACTAGAGGTTGTCTTACTACTTCACGAAGTGCTGCGAATGGAATGTAGTCATCGATTTGACGATCATTGATAATGATGCGGCCTTCACCTGGAATCAAACGCACACGAGCAACGGAGCTCTTACGTCGACCAGTACCGTAATATTGTACTTGTGCCAATGTTATATCCTCCTTTAATATTAACCGCGAAGCTCAAGAACTTCAGGTTTTTGTGCTTGATGTGGATGCTCAGCTCCAGCATATACGTTTAATTTTTTACCCATTTGACGACCAAGAGATCCTTTTGGAAGCATACCTTTGATAGCTTGCTCCAACATTTTCTCTGGGTAGTTAGTTCTCATTTCAAGAGCAGTTCTTGTTTTCAAACCACCTGGGTGCATGGAGTGACGGTAGTAAATTTTATCAGTTAATTTCTTACCAGTCAGTTCGATTTTAGATGCATTGATAATAATCACATGGTCACCAGTGTCAACATGTGGAGTATAAGTTGGTTTGTGTTTACCTCTAAGAATTGAGGCTACTTGTGATGCTAGACGACCTAAAGTTTGACCTTCGGCATCTACAACGTACCATTTACGTTCTACATCACTAGCTTTCGCCATATACGTCGTACGCATTGATTTACCCTCCTAAAAATAGTTCATTGTTTCATTTTTTTGATAAAATTTGTGGCTCTATCTAAACACGAAATAGTTTCCGGGGCTATTCTCGTGGTTTTAACATACCAAAGGATATGATATACCGTTTTTCGGCCATTGTCAAGAAAATGTTACACCTGGATTAGTTGTCATGGAATTTAGATTTTATTTATAATCTACTTTCCATAAATATAGCCCGTGTCCTGGTGCGGTTCTCCCCGCTTTCGTGCGATCTTGGGCAGCTATGATATCCTTCATATCCTCCGGACGACGTTTACCAATTCCAACGTCCAATAAAGTACCTACCATAATCCGTACCATATTATACAGAAAGCCATCTCCAACAAAACGTATGACCAATTGTTGATCATCTTTAAGAAAATTAATTGACTTGACCGTTCTTACTTTATCCACCACTTCTGTTTTAGCGGAGCAAAAACTGGTAAAATCGTGGGTCCCGGTTAAATACTCTGTCGCTCTCTCCATCATAGCTAAATCGAGTTTATAAGGATAGTGATAGGCATAATTTCGTATAAAGGGATCTTTTACTTCAGCCAACGAAATACTATAACGGTATTCTTTACCAACCGCATTAAACCTGGCATGAAATTCAGGATCTGCCTTCTCGATATCTACGATGGCTATATCTGCAGGCAGCATAGTTCCCAGTGCTTTTTTCCATCTTTCCGCAGGCAGCTCAAGTGGAGAGTCAAAGTGAATGACTTGCCCTTTGGCATGAACACCGGCATCTGTACGGCCTGAAGCAGCCACCTTGACCTCTCTTCCCTTATGCATGGTCATTAGGACCTTTTCCAATTCCAATTGAACCGTACGCTTGTCAGGCTGAATTTGGTAGCCGGCAAAATTTGTCCCATCATAAGCTATTGTACATTTGTAACGTATCATTCCAGTACTCTCCCTATTAGTTTCTAGTGAGGATAAGAGCGATTGATAAGAGGATGAGAGAGATGATTAAGATCATGTCAGAAAATTCCCACTTAAGAGCACGATATTTGGTCCTGCCTTCTCCGCCCCTGTATCCCCTTGCTTCCATCGCTGTAGCCAGCTCCTCAGCACGTTTAAAAGAACCTACAAATAATGGAACAAGGAGCGGGACGACTGCACTCAATCTTTCCTTCAGCGGGCCCGATGAAAAATCGACGCCTCTTGAGGTTTGTGCCTTCATAATTTTATCCGTCTCTTCAATCAACGTTGGAATAAAGCGTAATGAGATAGAAATCATTAATGCAAGCTCATGAACCGGGAATTTAATTTTCCTTAAAGGGTTCAATAGATATTCCATTCCATCCGTTATCTCAATCGGCGTTGTCGTAAGCGTCAGGATAGAAGTAACTAAGATTAATAATGTAAAACGCAAGGATATAAAGATCCCCATCTTAATTCCTTCATCATAAATATCAATACCGGCGAGCGAGAAGACAACCTCTCCTCTTTTTGTGAAAAACAGTTGTATAAGCAATGTTAGAATGATTAAAAAGATTACCGGCTTTAATCCCTGTAATAGGAATAGCGGTTTAATTTTTGTTAATCCTAGCAATACTAAGGTAAAAGTAATTAAAATGGCGTACGATATCCAGTTATTAGCCAGGAATACGATGCATACATAGAAAAAGACTAATAATAATTTTGCCCTTGGGTCCATTCTGTGGACAACTGAATCAGTTGGAACATAGCGCCCCATTATAAATTTATCCATCATTGTTGTCCACCTCCCAGGAGATTTGATATCTCGCTAATCAAATCATCCAATGACAGATGCTTCTTGGAGAGGACTAAACCGCTCTTTTGTTCAAATTCCATCTGGAATCGAATGGTATCAGGCACTGCCAGTCCTAAATCCATTAACGCCTCTGGATCAGAGAATACTTCATTTGGAGAGGCTTTTTTGACAATCGTTCCTCTATGCATGATAATCAGTTCGTCTGCGTATCTTGCTGCATCTTCCATGCTATGTGTAACCAATATGGTTGTAAGAGCCTTTTCCTTATGAAGGGCATGAAACATATCCATAATTTCTTTTCGCCCTCTTGGATCCAACCCGGCTGTAGGTTCATCCAGAACAATAACTTCCGGTTCCATGGCCAGTACTCCTGCTATAGCTACTCTTCGCATTTGACCGCCGGATAAATCGAATGGAGAAGACTCCATAATCGAATCGTCCAGACCCACTAATTTGATCGCTGCATACGCACGTTTTTTGGCATCTTCCTCACTCACACCAAAATTCATGGGTCCAAAGCAGATATCTTTTAATACGGTTTCCTCAAAAAGCTGGTGTTCAGGGAACTGAAAGACAATTCCTACTTTTTGACGGATGGCTTTCAAATTCTTTTCTTTCTTATCTGCGGAGATAACTCTTTCTCCAATGGTGACTTTCCCTTTTGTTGGCTTTAACAAGGCATTTAAATGCTGTAAGAGAGTAGATTTGCCTGAGCCAGTATGACCAATTACACCTATAAAAGAATTAGTTGGAAAACGAACATTAATATCATATAAAGCGCGATGCTCAAATGGCGTCCCCAGTTGATAGGTATGCTCTACTTCTTCAAGTGATATTTGCATAGTTCATTCACCAGCCCTTCTTCGGTGATTTGATCAGAAACCTGGATACCATTTTCTCTTAATGATTTAGAAAGTTTTATAGAAAACGGGATATCAAGTCCTAATTTCACAAGTTCTTCCTCTAACTTAAATATCTCAGCCGGACTGCCTTCCGCAAATATTTTCCCCTGATTCAATACAATCATCCGGTCAGCTCGGGCAGCTTCCTCCAAGTCATGAGTGATCGATATTACTGTCAATTGTTTGTCTTCCTTCAATTCTCTAATAATGCCAAGTACTTCTGATCTACCCAAAGGATCAAGCATGGAGGTGGCTTCATCCAGAATAATAATAGATGGGCGCAAGGCCAGTACACCTGCTATTGCAACACGTTGCTTTTGTCCACCTGATAAATGGTGCGGCTCTTGATCGAGAAACTCATCCATGCGAACTTTCCTTAATGCATCCTGGACACGGTTTATCATATCCTCTCTCTCAATGCCGGCGTTTTCTAAACCAAAAGCCACATCATCCTGCACAGTTGTACCTACAAACTGATTATCAGGATTTTGAAAGACCATTCCAATATGCTGTCGGATATCCCAAACAGTGCCTTCGCTCATGACCATATCATTGACCATGATCGTTCCTTCATTAGCAAAATAGAGCCCTATTAATAGCTTGGCCAATGTTGATTTGCCGGAACCATTATGCCCAACAATAGCGAGCCATTCACCTTCCTGGACTTTAAACGATACATTATCCAGAGCTTTATTCGTCTTCGCTTCATATTGAAAGGATATATTACTAACTTCAGCCAACGGTTTACTCATAGCTTCCTCCCTGTGCTGCTCTATTCTCTGCTTAGCTCAACTATTTTTGGATATAAAAAAACGCTGCACCCCTTCCGGATTATCCCAATGGATTTCCTGAATTAAGAGCAGCATTCACTTATCTTAATGTCAGACAACGTACGTTTTGTCTGTACAAGGGGTGCGAGAGCTAGACAAACATCAATTGGATCGTCACCCAATTCATGCCTATCGTAACGCTCTATCGTTTTTTGGATTATTCAGTAAAATAAGAGTAAAGCACATGCGTAAACGCATGATGCTTTAGTTAGCTTATACCAGAATCATTGGATTAAGGTATTTAATATAGGATATGGGTGTCAGATACTCTGTCCACCCCTACCCTTACATCATTAAACTAACTCGATAATTACCATTGGTGCTGCGTCTCCACGACGTGGACCAATTTTCATGATTCTAGTGTATCCACCTTGACGCTCTTCGTAACGAGGCGCGATATCAGCAAATAATTTTTGAACTGCATCTTGCCCAGTTTCAGCGTTTGCTACTTCGTGACGGATGTATGCAGCAGCTTGACGGCGTGCATGTAAATCTCCGCGTTTACCTAAAGTAATCATTTTTTCGACTACGGAACGTAATTCTTTCGCACGAGTTTCAGTCGTTTCGATACGCTCGTTGATAATTAAATCAGTAGCCAAATCGCGAAGCATTGCTTTACGCTGTGCGCTTGTACGTCCTAACTTTCTGTATGCCATGAAAGTTTCCCTCCTTTGTTGAAATAACTGATTCTATCTATTCATTCATTAATCGTCTTTACGTAGGGAAAGACCTAGTTCTTCTAGCTTAGCTTTCACTTCTTCAAGTGATTTACGGCCAAGATTACGAACTTTCATCATATCTTCTTCAGTCTTATTAGCAAGCTCTTGTACTGTATTAATACCAGCACGCTTTAAACAGTTGTAAGAACGAACAGAAAGATCAAGCTCTTCAATTGTCATTTCCAAAACTTTTTCTTTTTGGTCTTCTTCTTTTTCAACCATAATTTCAGCATTTTGAGCTTCGTCTGTTAAACCAACAAAGATATTCAGATGTTCTGTTACAATCTTCGCACCTAAAGCTATAGCTTCTTTTGGACCAGTGCTTCCATCAGTCCATACATCGATTGTAAGTTTATCATAGTTTGTCAGTTGACCTACACGAGTGTTTTCAACTTGATATGTCATCCGAGATACTGGTGTGTAAATGGAATCAATAGGGATTACACCGATTGGTTGATCATCACGTTTGTTTTGATCAGCTGGCGTGTAGCCTCTTCCTCTTCTAGCTACCAAGCGCATACGCAAGTGAGCTTTTTTAGAAAGGTGAGCTATCAGTAAATCCGGGTTTAGGATTTCCACATCGCTATCATGTGTAATATCTGCAGCCGTTACTGCCCCTTCCCCCTGAACATCAATTTCAAGAGTCTTTTCTTCATCAGAATAAATCTTTAATGCGAGTTTCTTAATATTTAGGATAATAGCAGTTACATCTTCTTCTACACCCTCAATAGTAGAGAACTCATGGAGCACACCATCTATTTGAATAGATGTAACGGCAGCACCAGGCAATGAGGATAGTAGGATACGACGTAAGGAGTTACCCAAAGTTGTTCCATATCCACGCTCAAGTGGTTCAACGATGAACTTACCATATTTTCCGTCTTCGCTGATTTGAACCGTTTCAATTTTTGGTTTTTCTATCTCGATCATTCAACAATACCCTCCTTCGTAACGTCGAAACCCCGGCTAGAAGAAGGTAGTGGTTTGCATCTAACCGAAATTCCCCAATATATACTCCCAATGTGCGCAACATATTTGTGATTTCCTTGAGAAAAGAAAAATCACTATATTACCCCATTATAGACAGGGAAATAAATTCTATTCAAACAATATTATACACGACGGCGTTTAGGCGGGCGGCAACCATTATGAGGTACTGGAGTTACGTCTTTAATTGCAGTAACTTCAAGACCAGCTGCTTGTAATGCACGAATAGCTGCTTCACGACCAGATCCTGGGCCTTTAACAGTAACTTCTAAAGTTTTCATACCATGTTCCATAGAAGTTTTAGCTGCAGTTTCTGCTGCCATTTGCGCTGCAAATGGTGTAGATTTACGGGAACCTCTGAAACCAAGTGCACCAGCACTTGACCAAGAAATAGCATTTCCGTGTGCATCAGTAATTGTAACAATTGTGTTGTTGAAAGTAGAACGAATGTGAGCAATACCTGACTCTACATTCTTTTTCACGCGGCGTTTGCGTGTGTTCGTTTTGCGTGCCATATCGACAAAACCTCCTTACTTATTATTTTTTCTTGTTAGCAACAGTTTTACGTGGGCCTTTACGAGTACGTGCGTTGTTTTTAGTGTTTTGTCCACGAACAGGAAGTCCTCTTCTGTGGCGTAATCCACGGTAGCAACCGATTTCCATTAAACGTTTGATGTTTAAGGAAACTTCACGTCGAAGGTCACCTTCTACTTTGTATCCATCGATAATATCACGGATTTTGTTCAATTCATCTTCAGTAAGATCGCGTACGCGAGTATCTTGAGAAACTCCAGCTTCTGCAAGTACTTTTTCAGCAGTTGGTCTACCAATACCGAAAATATAAGTTAAAGAAATAACAACTCGTTTTTCACGAGGAATATCTACACCTGCAATACGTGCCATTTATGTGCACCTCCTTCAAATATTACCCTTGTTTTTGCTTATGTTTTGGGTTTTCACAAATAACCATTACTTTACCGTTTCTACGGATAACTTTACATTTTTCGCAGATTGGTTTTACTGATGGTCTGACTTTCATTGTTTTCCCTCCTTATAAAATGCGGAGTGCAACCGAGATTATTTAAAACGATACGTAATTCTTCCGCGGGTCAAGTCATAAGGAGATAGCTCTACCGTCACTTTATCACCTGGCAGAATACGAATGAAATGCATTCTGATTTTGCCTGATACATGGGCAAGGACAGTATGGCCATTCTCTAATTCAACTTTAAACATAGCGTTTGGTAAAGTCTCAGTAACTGTACCCTCAACTTCAATAACATCATCTTTTGCCATTACAGTTCTTCTCCCTTCTTCTCTTGGCTTTTCATAAAATAAGTCAAAGCGAAACGGAGCTTTCCGTTCGTTACGCGACCTGTTTCCCCTAAACTGCTCTCCACTTCCTGAGACCAGTCTTCGTACAAATGAAGATGAAGTATGTTTTTACGCTTGGCAGAATCAAACTTACGCTTGTCTCCGTCAGCAATACAAACAAACTTTTCATCTAAAATTTTTACAATTATGGCATATTGATCGGTATCCCTGCCTTGAGTGACCCGAACAAATTGTCCCAACCGGGGAGATCTATCCTTTTGGACCAATCAAGATCACCTACATTTAAACTAATGTTAAGATTTCATAGCCTTCTTCGGTAATCGCAATGGTATGCTCAAAATGAGCACAGTTCTTCCCATCAACTGTAACAACTGTCCAGTTGTCGGCTAATGTTTGAACATAGCGGCTTCCTGCATTCACCATTGGCTCAACACACAGCACCATTCCCGGCTTCAATCTTGGGCCTTTATTCGGCGGACCAAAGTGAGGCAATTGCGGTGCTTCATGTAAGTCTTGACCGATACCGTGTCCGACATACTCTCTTACTATAGAAAAGCCGTTTTCCTCGACATATGTTTGAATAGCATGTGAGATATTAGAGAGACGTTGGCCTGGCTTTATTTCCGAAATCCCCTTATAGAGGGATGTTTCTGTTACTTGAAGCAGTCTCCTGGTTTCATCATCAATGTCTCCAACTGGATAGGTCCATGCTGAATCGCCGTGATAGCCATTAAGTTGTGCACCAATATCAATGCTGATAATGTCGCCGTTTTTTAATGTCTTATCCCCAGGAATGCCATGTACAAGTTCGTTGTTAACGGATGTACAAACACTGCCACGAAAACCATTATACCCTTTAAAGGACGGAATTGCATTATGTTTGCGTATAAACTTTTCCGCAATAGCATCCAGTTCCTTTGTTGAAACACCGGGTTTAATGTATTTTTGCAGTTCCTGATGTGTCAGAGCAACAATACGCCCAGCTTCACGCATGATTTCAATCTCGCGTTGGGTTTTACAAATGATCATCGAGACAAGCTCCCGAGAAGCTCTTCTATATCCGCGAAGACTTTATCAATCGGTTGTTGTCCGTCAAGATTTCGTAAATATCCTTTTCCTTCATAGAAGGTAATCAGTGGCTGCGACTGTTGAATGTTTACTTCGAGACGGGTTTGCACCGTATCGATGTTATCATCAGCTCTTTGGTACAACTCTCCACCACAGCGGTCGCACACGCCTTCTTTGGCAGGAGGATTAAATACTAGGTGGTAGGTAGCTCCGCAATCTTTACAGATGCGGCGGCCTGTCAATCGTTCTAACAAGCTATCTTTATTGACTTGTATATTAATGACATAGTCTAATTGACGATCCATTTCAGCTAAAAGCTGTTCAAGTGCTTCAGCCTGAGCAACTGTGCGTGGAAATCCATCTAGCAAAAAGCCTTTTTGGCAATCATCTTTAGCTAAACGTTCACGTACGATACCGATTGTAACTGCATCCGGTACCAGTTCACCTTTATCCATATATGATTTAGCTTCTAAACCAAGTGGTGTTTCCTCTTTCATAGCTGCCCGAAACATATCTCCAGTAGAGATATGAGGGATGTTGTATTCTTCTACTATTCTTTCTGCCTGAGTACCTTTACCGGCTCCTGGCAGTCCCATTAATACAAGATTCACACTTTTTCCCCCTAAACAATAATAGGCTTGGGGAGCATAATAGTCCCCGAAACCTTTTATTTAATAAAACCTTTGTAATGTCTTTTTACAAGTTGCGATTCTAATTGCTTCATTGTATCCAAGGCTACCCCAACTATAATCAAGAGACTCGTTCCACCTATTTGGGCAGATGATGGAAGATTGCCTAGCTTGATAAATATTACAGGAAGCACTGCGATGAATGAAAGGAATAGAGCCCCAACAAAAGTCAATCGGTATAATACTCTCGTGAAGTATTCCTGAGTGGCTTTGCCTGGACGTATTCCTGGTACATATCCACCTTGCTTCTTCAGATTTTCGGACAATTGCTCCGGATTAACCTGAATAAAAGCATAGAAATAGGAGAATGCAATAATCAAAGCAACGTAAAGGATCATTCCAACGGGTTGTGTGTAATCAAATGTTTTAGTAATCCATGTTGTTACACTATTCTCACCGAAAAATGATGCAATTGTTGGCGGAGTAATAATAAAGGAAACTGCAAAGATAACCGGAATAACACCAGCAGAGTTTACTTTTAAAGGTAAATGTGTGTTGTGTCCACCGACTGGACTTTTACCTGAAACCTGCTTAGCGTATTGAATAGGTACTTTTCTGTTTGCCTGTTGAATAAATATTACACCAACAACTACAGCGATGATTGCAAGTACAATCAATACAGCAATTGCTATATTAAGGAATAATGCATCTCCAGCATCTTCGAACATGGATGCATAAACCTGGTTGAGCGTAGAAGGAATTGCCGATACGATACCCGCGAAGATAAGGATCGAAATTCCGTTTCCTACTCCCTTAGAAGTGATTTGTTCACCGAGCCACAATAGAAATGCGGTACCGGCTGTTAATACAGTAGCTATTAACAGATATGTCGTAATTCCTGGATTATCAATCAAAGCTCCATTAGCCATGTTATTAAAACCATATGACATTCCAAGTGCTTGAATAAATCCAAGAACTATGGTTCCATAGCGGGTAAACTGAGCTAATTTACGCCTTCCAACTTCACCTTGCTTTGCCCATTCTGCAAATTTAGGAACTACATCCATTTGCAATAGCTGGATGATGATCGAAGCCGTAATATATGGCATGATCCCCATTGCAAGGATAGAGAAGTTACTTAAAGCTCCACCACCGAAGAAGTTCAAAACTCCAAATACACTTAACTCATCGTTCATTGCAAGAATGTCTGCATTCACACCGGGAACAGGTATAAAGCACCCGATGCGATAGATAACCAGCATTGCAAGAGTAAAGAGAATTTTATTCCTGATATCTTTCACTCGCATGAAATTACGCAATGTACGGAACATTAAATCACCTCAGTTTTACCGCCTGCGGCTTCAATCGCTTCTTTAGCAGCTGCAGAGAATTTGTGTGCTTTAACTGTTAATTTTTTCTCTACATTACCCTTTGCAAGAATTTTGATTCCTGCTTTTTCGCTTTTCACAACACCTGTTTCGATTAACAATTCAGGTGTTACTTCAGTACCATCTTCAAAGCGATTTAATTTTTCAAGGTTAACTGCTGCGTATTCTTTACGATGAATGTTTGTAAATCCGCGTTTAGGTAAACGTCTGAATAAAGGAGTTTGACCCCCTTCAAATCCTGGTCTTACTCCACCGCCGGAACGGGCGTTTTGACCTTTGTGTCCTTTAGTGGCAGTTTTACCATGACCTGAACCAATACCGCGGCCTACGCGTTTGCGTTCTTTACGAGAACCTTCTGCAGGTTTTAATTCATGAAGTTTCATGCTGGCACCTCCTTATATAAACGTTAGTAAGCTTAGATTTCTTTAACAGTAACAAGGTGAGATACCTTGTTAATCATACCGCGAATAGCGTCATTGTCGTTATGCACTACAGTTTGGTGCATTTTTTTAAGACCAAGAGTATTTACTGTTACGCGTTGATCTTCAGGACGACCGATTAAGCTACGCGTGAGGGTAATTTCTAATTTGTTAGCCATTTGATTTCCCTCCTTATCCTAACAGTTCCTCTACAGATTTACCGCGCAATTTTGCAACTTCTTCCGCACTTTTCATTTGTTTAATGCCATCAATAGTAGCACGTACCATATTGATAGGTGTGTTAGAGCCTAGAGATTTGGAAAGGATATCAGCGATACCTGCTAATTCAAGCACGGCACGAACTGGTCCACCAGCGATAACTCCAGTACCTTCAGAAGCTGGCTTCATTAAGATTTCACCAGATCCGAAACGTCCGATTACTTCATGAGGAATTGTAACTCCAACCATTGGTACAGTAACCAGGTTCTTCTTCGCATCCTCAACAGCTTTACGGATTGCATCTGGCACCTCTTGTGCTTTACCAGTACCGAATCCTACATGCCCATTTTTATCTCCGACAACCACTAGCGCTGTGAAACGGAAACGACGTCCGCCTTTAACAACTTTCGCTACGCGGTTGACTGTAACTACGCGTTCTTCAAGTTCTAATTTATTTGGATCAATGCGACGCATCTAATATGTCCCTCCTTTGTCTATTAGAATTGTAATCCGTTTTCACGTGCAGCATCTGCAAGTGCTTGTATACGTCCGTGATATAAGTATCCTCCACGGTCAAAAACAACTTCGGAAACACCTTTTTCTACAGCACGTTTAGCGATTACTTCGCCAACTTTTTTAGCTGCATCCACGTTACTAGTGGACTCAAGGCTAATTTCTTTATCAAGTGTTGATGCACTAGCTAAAGTAACACCATTAGCATCATCAATAAGCTGTGCATAAATGTGCTTATTGGATCGGAAAACATTTAAACGCGGACGAGACGGTGTACCCGCTAATTTAGCGCGGACACGTGCATGTCTTTTCTTACGAGTAGCGTTTTTGTTAGCCTTCGTGATCATTTACGACACTCCTTTCCTAAGCTTTAGGGCCTTTACTTACCAGTTTTACCTTCTTTACGACGAACTTGTTCGCCAGCATAACGGATACCTTTACCTTTGTAAGGTTCAGGAGGACGTACATCGCGGATGTTAGCAGCTAAAGCTCCAACGCGCTCCTTGTCAGTACCCTTGATTGTGATTTTTGTGTTAGCAGGAACTTCAATTTCAATTCCTTCTTCTGGTTCGATCTCAACTGGGTGAGAGTATCCTACATTCAATACAAGTTTCTTACCTTGTTTTTGAGCACGATAACCAACCCCGATTAACTCAAGATTTCTTTCGAAGCCTTGGGAGACACCTTCAACCATGTTAGCGATGATAGCGCGTGTAGTACCGTGCAATGAACGATGAAGTTTTTCATCAGTTGGACGGGATACATTTACGATATTATCTTCAACTTTGATTTCGATATCAGAGTGAAAAGTACGAGTCAATTCACCTTTTGGTCCTTTAACAGTTACTGTATTTCCGTTCAAAGTAACTGTAACTCCAGCTGGAATTTCTACAGGTTTTTTACCTACGCGGGACATTTCGTGCACCTCCATTCATCAGTGAAATGTTTATTACCATACGTACGCGATTACTTCTCCGCCAATTTTCTTAGCGCGTGCTTCTTTATCAGAGATAACACCTTGAGAAGTAGATACGATTGCGATTCCAAGACCGTTTAATACGCGAGGAACATCTCCTGCTTTTGCGTATACACGAAGACCTGGTTTACTGATACGTTTGATACCAGTAATTACGCGCTCGTTGTTAGCACCATATTTTAAGAAGATACGCAAGATACCTTGTTTATTATCTTCAATAAATTCTACGTCACGGATGAAACCTTCACGTTTCAAGATATCAGCTACATCCTTTTTCATTTTGGAAGCTGGAACTTCCAATTTATCGTGACGAACCATGTTCGCATTACGAATGCGAGTTAGCAAATCTGCAATTGGATCTGTCATTACCACAATGATAACCTCCTTCCCGTTTTCGGGTTTTACCAGCTAGCTTTTTTAACGCCTGGAATTTGTCCTTTATATGCTAGTTCACGGAAACAAATACGGCAAAGTTTAAATTTGCGGTATACAGAATGCGGACGGCCGCAGCGTTCGCAACGTGTGTACTCTTGTACTTTAAACTTTGGTGTACGTTGTTGTTTCACGATCATTGATTTCTTAGCCACTTTTTCGCCTCCCTTATTTAGCGATTACTTTTGGAATGGCATTCCGAATTGAGTTAGAAGCTCACGAGCTTCTTCATCAGTATTAGCTGTCGTTACGATAACAATGTCCATGCCGCGGACTTTGTTTACTTTATCGTAGTCGATTTCAGGGAAAATCAACTGTTCCTTAACACCTAATGTGTAGTTACCACGACCGTCGAATGCTTTTTTGGAGATTCCACGGAAGTCACGTACACGTGGTAGGGAAACTGCAATCAATTTATCAAGGAACTCATACATACGCTCTCCGCGTAGAGTTACTTTACAACCGATTGCCATGCCTTCACGAAGACGGAAACCAGCGATAGATTTCTTAGCTTTAGTTACAACTGGTTTTTGACCAGTGATAGTTGCTAATTCTTCTACAGCAGTGTCCAATGCTTTCGCGTTTGAAACGGCATCGCCGACACCCATGTTCACAACGATTTTTTCAAGTTTAGGAACTTGCATTACTGAATTGTATTCAAACTTGCTCATTAGAGCAGGAGTAATTTCTTTTTGATATTTTTCCTTAAGGCGGTTCACTTGTTGTACCTCCCTTCGTTTATGACTTATTTATCTAAAGATTCACCTGATTTTTTTGCTACACGTACTTTTTTGCCGTCGACTGTTTGATAGCCTACACGAGTAGGGTTACCAGTCTTAGGATCAATAATCATAACGTTAGAAACATGAATCGCTGCTTCTTGTTCGAAAATACCACCTTGTGGGTTCGCTTGAGAAGGCTTAGCGTGTTTCTTTACAATATTTACACCTTCAACAAGAACACGATCTTTCTTAGGGAATGCTTCAAGAACTACGCCTTGTTTCCCTTTATCCTTGCCGGAGATGACTACTACTTTATCACCTTTTTTTACATGCACGAGATTCGCACCTCCTTGAAAAGTCTATATCACTGTTTATTAAAGAACTTCAGGAGCTAGTGAAACGATTTTCATGAAGTTGCTGTCGCGAAGTTCACGAGCAACAGGTCCAAAAATACGTGTTCCACGAGGGCTCTTGTCATCACGAATAATCACGCATGCATTTTCGTCGAATCGAATGTATGAACCATCTGTACGACGAACGCCGCGTTTAGTACGAACAACAACTGCCTTCACAACGTCACCTTTTTTAACAACGCCTCCTGGTGTTGCTTGTTTGACCGTACATACGATTACATCACCAATATTAGCTGTTTTTCTACCGGAACCGCCAAGAACTTTGATTGTAAGTACTTCACGAGCACCAGAGTTGTCAGCTACTTTCAAACGAGATTCCTGTTGAATCATCTGCGTAACCTCCCTTCGGAATTACTAAATCCGAAACATTTATATTAAATGATAACCGCTTTTTCTACAACTTCTACTAAACGGAAGCGTTTAGTTGCGGATAATGGGCGAGTTTCCATAATCTTAACGATATCGCCAACTTTTGCTTCATTCATTTCATCATGAGCTTTATATTTTTTGGAGTATTTCACGCGTTTGCCATACAAAGGATGTGTTTTCTTTGTTTCAACGACAACAGAGATTGTTTTATCCATTTTGTCAGAAACAACACGGCCAGTGTATACTTTGCGCTGGTTGCGTTCACTCATTGTGTGAACCTCCTCTCATTATCAATTGTTTACGTTGAGCTCTCTTTCACGTACAACTGTTTTCATACGTGCAATCGCTTTGCGAACTTCACGAATACGTGCAGGATTTTCTAATTGTCCTGTAGCAAGCTGGAAGCGAAGGTTAAAAAGCTCTTCTTTAAGTGCTTTAAGTTTTTGTTCTATTTCGGCAGTGGTTAAATCACGGATCTCATTAGATTTCATTTGCTTCACCACCAATTTCTTCACGTTTTACAAACTTGCATTTTACTGGAAGTTTGTGAGCTGCAAGACGAAGGGCTTCACGTGCTACCTCTTCAGATACTCCAGCGATTTCGAACATAATTTTACCAGGTTTTACTACTGCTACCCAACCTTCAGGTGCCCCTTTACCGGAACCCATACGTACTTCTAAAGGTTTTGCAGTGTATGGTTTGTGAGGGAAAATTTTAATCCAAACTTTACCGCCACGTTTCATATAACGAGTCATTGCGATACGAGCTGCTTCGATTTGACGGTTTGTGATCCAAGAAGCCTCAAGAGCTTGTAGACCGTATTCACCGAATGCTACTTCTGTACCGCCTTTTGCACGGCCTCTCATCTTTCCGCGGTGTTCACGGCGATGTTTTACGCGTTTAGGCAATAACATATTATTTTCCTCCTTCCACAGACTTCTTCTTGGTAGGAAGGACTTCTCCACGATAGATCCATACTTTTACTCCAAGCTTTCCGTAAGTAGTGTCCGCTTCTGCTGTAGCATAGTCGATGTCAGCGCGAAGAGTATGAAGTGGAACAGTTCCTTCACTGTAGTGTTCAGCACGAGCGATATCAGCTCCACCTAAACGTCCAGATACTTGAGTTTTGATACCTTTTGCACCAGCGCGCATTGCACGTTGGATAGTTTGTTTTTGTGCACGACGGAAAGATACACGGTTTTCTAATTGACGCGCGATATTTTCCGCTACTAATTTAGCGTCCAAATCAGCTCTCTTGATTTCAATGATGTTGATGTGAACACGTTTTTCAGTTAATTGATTAAGTGCTTTACGAAGCGCTTCAACTTCTGTACCACCTTTACCGATAACCATACCAGGTTTTGCAGTGTGGATAGAAATGTTCACGCGGTTTGCAGCACGTTCGATTTCGATTTTAGAAACAGATGCATCGTGAAGACGTTTCATAATGTACTCACGTACTTTAATGTCTTCGTGCAAAAGTTTAGCGTAGTCCTTTTCTGCGAACCATTTGGATTCCCAATCACGGATGATCCCGATACGCATACCGACCGGATTTACCTTTTGACCCACGGATTATCCCTCCTTCTTTTCTGATACAACGATTGTGATGTGGCTTGTGCGTTTGTTAATCGCGCTTGCACGACCCATTGCACGTGGACGGAAACGTTTAAGTGTTGGTCCTTCGTTAGCATAGGCTTCAGAAATGACAAGCGAGTTAACGTCCATATCGTAGTTGTGTTCTGCGTTTGCAACAGCAGATTTTAATACTTTTTCGATAACAGGGGAAGCTGCTTTCGGAGTTAAGTTAAGAATAGCAACTGCTTCGCCTACTTGCTTACCTCGGATTAGATCTAATACTAAACGAGCTTTACGAGGAGCAATACGAACTGTTCTAGCAACAGCTTTTGCTTGCATATTTATGCCCTCCTCTCTGATTAACGTCTTGTTTTCTTATCGTCTCCGGCATGACCTTTGTAAGCGCGAGTTGGTGCGAATTCACCGAACTTGTGGCCTACCATGTCTTCCGTTACATAAACTGGTACGTGTTTGCGTCCATCGTATACAGCAACTGTGTGTCCGATGAATTGTGGGAAGATTGTAGAACGTCTTGACCAAGTTTTGATAACTTGTTTCTTGTCAGCTTCATTCAATGCTTCAACCTTCTTGATGAGATGATCGTCAACAAATGGTCCTTTTTTTAGGCTGCGACCCATGTTTGTGCCTCCCTTCGTGATTGCTCTACGGTTCTACACGCGAACCGTAGTACAACCGCGTTATTTTTTACGACGACGAACAATAAATTTGTCTGATTTGTTTTTCTTTTTACGAGTCTTGAATCCAAGAGCTGGTTTGCCCCATGGAGTCATTGGAGATTTACGTCCGATAGGTGCTCTACCTTCACCACCACCGTGTGGGTGATCTACTGGGTTCATTACAGAACCACGTACAGTAGGGCGTTTACCTAACCAACGAGAACGTCCCGCTTTACCGATGTTGATAAGTTCGTGTTGCTCGTTACCAACTTGACCGATTGTTGCACGGCAAGTAGCAAGAATCATACGAACCTCTCCGGAATTAAGACGTACTAGTACGTAGCGTCCTTCTTTACCTAGAACTTGAGCAGAAGTACCTGCGGAACGAACTAATTGTCCTCCCTTGCCAGGTTTCAACTCGATATTGTGGATAACAGTACCCACTGGGATATTAATTAATGGAAGAGCATTACCTACTTTGATATCCGCTTCTGGTCCAGACATGATTTCCATGCCTACCACCAAGTTTTTCGGAGCAAGAATGTAACGTTTTTCCCCATCAACATAATTGATTAGTGCAATGTTAGCAGAACGGTTTGGATCGTACTCGATAGTAGCAACGCGTCCTGGAATGCCATCTTTATCACGTTTGAAATCAATGATACGGTATTGGCGCTTGTGACCGCCACCTTGATGACGAACAGTTAACTTACCTTGGTTGTTACGGCCACCTTTTCTGTGTAAAGGTGCTAATAATGATTTTTCCGGTTGATCCGTTGTAATTTCAGCGAAATCGGAAACAGTCATTCCGCGACGACCATTACTGGTAGGTTTATACTTTTTAATCGCCATGTTGTGTCCCTCCTTTTCTTTAGAAATTATGCTTCAAAGAATTCGATTTCTTTGCTATCAGCAGTTAGTTTAACAATCGCTTTACGGCGTTTGTTTGTATATCCAGCATGTTTACCCATGCGTTTGAATTTACCTTTGTAGTTCATAACGTTAACTTTTTCAACTTTAACTTCAAAGATTTCTTCAACAGCATCTTTGATTTGAGTTTTATTAGCTCTTACGTCAACTTCAAAAGTGTATTTTTTATCGGCCATGATGTCAGCTGAGCTTTCAGTAATGACGGGGCGCTTAATAATATCACGTGCTTCCATTATCCAAGCACCTCCTCTATTTTTTCAACAGCTGTTTTAGTCATGATTAACTTCTCATGCCCTACAACATCCAATACGTTAATAGCGTTAGCTTCAACGATTGTTACTCCCGGAATGTTACGACCGGAAAGTGCAACGTTTTCGTCTACATCCGCAGTTACGATCAACGCTTTTTTGTTTTCAGTATTCAAGCCTTTTAATACAGCTGTGAATTCTTTAGTTTTTGGTGCTTCAAAAGTTAAAGCATCAAGAACGATTACGTTTTCTTCGTTCACTTTAGCGGAAAGTACAGATTTAATAGCTAAACGACGTACTTTCTTAGGAAGTTTGTAAGAGTAGCTTCTTGGTGTTGGTCCGAATACCACACCACCACCACGCCATTGTGGGGAACGGATAGAACCTTGACGAGCACGTCCAGTTCCTTTTTGACGCCATGGTTTACGGCCACCGCCACTTACTTCAGAACGATTTTTAACTTTATGAGTTCCTTGGCGCAAAGACGCTCTTTGCATAAGGATTGCTTCAGTTACAACACTCTCATTTGGTTCAATACCAAATACTGATTCGTTAAGCTCGATATCGCCTACTTGAGAACCAGCTTGGTTTAAAAGAGCAATTTTCGGCATTGCGATTTTCCTCCTTTCTCGATAGATTAGTTCGCTTTAACCGCGCTTTTGATTTTAAGTAAAGCTTTTTTAGGTCCAGGAACGTTACCTTTGATAAGGATTACGTTACGTTCTGCATCAACCTTAACGATTTCAAGGTTTTGTACAGTGATTTGAGTTCCACCCATACGTCCAGCAAGTTTTTTGCCTTTGAATACGCGGTTTGGAGCAACTGGTCCCATTGAACCAGGACGACGATGGTAACGTGATCCGTGAGACATTGGGCCACGAGATTGGTTGTGACGCTTAATTGGTCCTTGGAAACCTTTACCTTTTGAGATTCCTGTTACATCAACGATTTCGCCTTCAGCGAAAAGATCTACCTTGACTTCTTGACCTACCTCATAGTTATTGAGATCTGCATCGCGAATTTCGCGAGCGAAGCGCTTAGGAGCAGTGTTCGCTTTAGCAGCGTGTCCTTGTTGTGGTTTGTTGTAAAGCATTTCGCGAAGATCTTCGTAACCTAGTTGGATAGCTTCGTAGCCATCATTTTCAACAGATTTCTTTTGAAGAACAACGTTTGGTACTGCTTCAACAACTGTTACCGGGATAAGTTCACCGTTCTCAGCGAATACTTGAGTCATACCGATTTTTCTACCTAAGATTCCTTTGGTCATGAGTCACACCTCCTAGTGTTTTCTTTTTTATTTTTATAGAACGATTATAATTTGATTTCGATATCTACGCCAGACGGCAAATCTAAACGCATTAGTGAATCTACAGTTTGTGGTGTAGGATTTACAATGTCGATTAGACGTTTGTGTGTGCGCATTTCGAATTGCTCACGAGAATCTTTGTATTTATGAACCGCACGTAGGATCGTGTACACGTTTTTCTCAGTCGGAAGTGGAATCGGACCGGAAACAGCTGCACCAGAACGTTTTGCAGTTTCTACAATTTTCTCAGCAGATTGATCAAGAATTCTGTGATCATATGCTTTTAAACGAATGCGAATCTTTTGTTTTGCCATTATTTTCCCTCCTTTATCGCCTATTTTGTAATAGACATTCTCCGTGGAAATCTCCTTACACACGCGCCATGGCAAAGCGGCCGGGTGTGTCAGCAACCTTCCACATCATCGCAATGAAAAGACCAACATTGTCTATTATACATTATACTTTCTGGGTATGCAACAGTTAAAAATAATTTCTTCTATCACACGAATATTAGTATACAATCTCACTTCTACTTTTTCAAGTTATCGTTCTTCTTTCCATAAATATACTAGCTTTCTCTTACATGTAAATAACAAAAGAGAGGGAAGCTTGTTCCTCTCTCACCACTCACCAACTGATTATTGTATGAGACCTCGTGCCAGTAACCACAATCTCTCTTCATTATTAAATTGTTTATAAGCCTTCTTATTTATGTGATCAAAGTCCACGAATTTTATGTACCTTGTATCACCCTTAATGCTCGCATCAGCTGCAGGAAGTATACATTGTTTTTCTTTAAGCCCTTTGGTTACGGCTACCTTTTCATCGAATTCTAATCCTGCCGTAATCTTTTTTTGTTTCAGCTTTCCCTTTTCAAGAAGCACCACATGATTTCCTGCCAAAGTTTTCTTTGGAAGAACTACTACATTGTTAAGTTCCTTCAATGTGATATCAGCAGCCACATGTGATCCGATTAAAATCTGACTCTCTGTACTTTCTTCTGATGATTCACTTAGATTTTCTGGTTGAATCGATATATTATAGAAGCTTTTATCTTTCTTATGATCCTCACTAAACGGAACATCACTTATTTTTATTACCTTGCCAGTAATCAATTTTGAATCCAAATGCTTTGGTTTAATGATGACCTCCTGATCCAGTTTTATTCGCTGGATGTCATCTTCCCCAACCAAAACGTCCACTACTAAAGAGGCTTGATTCATAATAGTCAATAACGGATTATCTGCTGTTCTGCTAAAATCATTCCTATGCACAATAGTTCCATCAATTTTACTTTCTATTGTAATTTGATCTTCAGCACTGTTGGCCATATCTATCTGTGTTTGATTTTCCTCTATTTGCAGCTCGATCATCTTAATTTCATATTCTATGTTTTTTATCTCATACTCCAATATTCGTGTGTTATCTAAATCCGGTTCTTTCTCCTCTTCTTCAACAGTCTGCAAGCTTTCATACTCTTGGACTTCTGACTGGAGCACGGATATATCTTCATTTAATTTATCTATTTTCATAGAGAGACGTTTGTTAGCATTTTCTAATTGTTTTATAACATCGCTGCTATCGTTATCTATAATGTAGGTTAGCAATGGCGTTCCTACTTGGACATCCTCTCCCTCTTCCACCAGGATCTCATCGAGCATCCCTCTAGGTTCTTCATAATAAATCTTATATATCTCAGAAGGCTCAGCCTTCCCTTCCGTTTGAAGCGTTTCCTTTAATGTACCTTTTTTCGTGATATAAGGGTCTGTAATAAGGACTGTACGATCAATTTTATCTATTTTGTAAATAATAATGGTATTTGTAAGTATAAATAAAAATACAGCTAAGGATACAAGAGACCATTTTTTCTCCCTAATGCTAAAATTCATATAATCACCTTCATGATTCTAAATAATGTATCCGTTGCACCATCCAGCAATATATATATTATCCAGGATAATGATACAGTTATAATCACTCTCTTTTTACTATAATCAAGTGACTTGTGGAAAATTCGATATTGAAGATAGCCTGCCAACAGTACAAATATAGTAATATTTGCAGCTAATTCTACCCAAAAGATCTGTGGTGTTAGCATTTGCGTCATGATCCCTAGACTAAATGGTGATGAGTGTTCAGGTACCCTGAGTAACAGCATAAATATTAGTTCTATTGTTTTCGCTATGAGCATCACTATTAAAGGAATAAGCTGAAGCTTCCACACTCCTCGAAATGAGAGGTCCTCAAATACGATCCAAAATAGTACTGTAAAATATAGTGTGAATAATAACGGATATAAGAGACCAGCAGCTAGTTTGCCAATGAAGTATAAAACCTTGGTCATTTCCCATCTGTTTTCTTTTACAGTCTCCATATATACTGACAAGTTTTCGCTGCCCAACCCTAGATATCCATAGACCCCAAATAAAATCGTACTAAATAGAAGTAATCCACCAAACCAAAGTATGTAATGAGTTTTTGTCATTACGCTTCTCATCTCGATGTTTGTTTCTCGAGGGTGAAGCATAGATTTTAACGTTCCTATCATCCTTTGTCCCCCACTAAAAATTTGCATATATCTATTGTATCTGATTTTTTACATCGTAGGAAGTTTATGGGTGTTAAATAATTTCAATTTTTTGTAAATAGCGTGGAGAATTGTGTATATGAGGTTGTATTAATAGATAAGGGTAGATATTTGCTGGGGAATGAATCCTAATATGAACAAATTAACGTATCCAACTTCCCACATTTCGCAGGAAAAAACAAAACAAAAAAACAGGCGGTTGTACACCCGCCTGTTTTAATAAGTAAGAATTATTCAGTAATGCTAGCAACTACGCCTGCGCCTACTGTACGTCCGCCTTCACGAATAGAGAACTTAGTTCCTTCTTCGATCGCAACTGGAGCAATTAGTTCAACAGACATTTCGATGTTGTCTCCAGGCATAACCATTTCAGTTCCTTCTGGAAGGTTTACAACACCAGTTACGTCAGTTGTACGGAAGTAGAATTGTGGACGGTAGTTAGAGAAGAATGGAGTGTGACGTCCGCCTTCTTCTTTAGACAATACGTAAACTTCTGCTTTGAATTTTGTGTGTGGGTTGATAGTACCTGGTTTAGCAAGTACTTGTCCACGTTGGATTTCTTCACGTGCTACACCACGAAGAAGAGCTCCGATGTTGTCACCAGCTTCAGCGTAATCAAGAAGCTTACGGAACATTTCTACACCTGTTACAGTTGTAGATTTTGGTTCTTCAGCAAGACCGATGATTTCGATAACGTCACCAACTTTAACTTGACCACGTTCAACACGGCCAGTAGCAACTGTTCCACGACCAGTGATAGAGAAAACGTCCTCTACTGGCATCATGAATGGTTTGTCAGTGTCACGAGTTGGAGTTGGGATGTATTCGTCAACAGCAGCCATAAGCTCGTTGATTTTTTCTTCCCACTCAGCTTCTCCTTCAAGAGCTTTAAGAGCAGAACCTTTGATTACTGGGATATCATCGCCAGGGAATTCGTATTCAGAAAGAAGGTCACGAATTTCCATTTCAACTAGTTCAAGAAGTTCTTCGTCATCAACCATGTCACATTTGTTCATGAATACAACAAGGTAAGGTACACCTACTTGACGAGAAAGAAGGATGTGCTCACGAGTTTGTGGCATTGGGCCGTCAGCAGCAGATACTACTAAGATACCGCCGTCCATTTGTGCTGCACCAGTGATCATGTTTTTAACATAGTCAGCGTGTCCTGGGCAGTCTACGTGTGCATAGTGACGAGTTTCAGTTTCATACTCAACGTGTGCAGTAGAGATTGTGATACCACGTTCTCTTTCTTCTGGAGCACCATCGATTTGGTCGTAAGCGCGAGCTTCAGCTCCACCTACTTTTGCAAGTACAGAAGTGATTGCAGCTGTTAAAGTTGTTTTACCATGGTCAACGTGACCGATTGTTCCGATATTAACATGTGGTTTAGAACGATCAAATTTAGCTTTTGCCATTTTAGGAATTTCCTCCTTTAATATAAGAAAATTGTTATTTTATACTATGTGCCAAGACAGTTGACAATGTCTTCTATCTTGGCTTACATAAGTAGTTATACTTTAATAAAGAATGAAAATCAATTATTCACCTTTATTTTTTTTGATAATCTCTTCAGCGATGCTCTTAGGAACTTCTTCGTAGTGATCGAAAGTCATAGAGAACACGCCACGTCCTTGAGTGTTGGAACGCAATGTTGTTGCGTAACCGAACATTTCAGATAGAGGTACCATAGCACGTACAACTTGTGCGTTACCGCGTGCTTCCATACCTTCTACACGTCCACGACGAGCTGTGATATTACCCATGATGTCACCCATGTACTCTTCAGGGATAACAACTTCAACGCTCATCATTGGCTCAAGGATAACTGGATTACATTTTTTCGCTGCATTTTTAAGTGCTAAAGATGCTGCTACTTTAAATGCCATCTCAGAGGAGTCAACGTCATGGTAAGAACCATCAAATAGTTTTGCTTTAATATCGATTAATGGGTAGCCAGCAAGTACACCGCGGTCAAGAGCGTCTTCTAGACCAGCTTGTACAGCAGGAACGTATTCACGTGGTACTACACCACCAACGATAGCATTTTCAAATTCGAAGCCTTTACCTTCTTCATTAGGTGAGAACTCGATCCAAACGTGACCGTATTGTCCACGTCCACCGGATTGACGAGCAAACTTACCTTCAACCTGTGCAGGTGTACGGAAAGTCTCACGGTAAGCAACCTGAGGTGCACCAACATTAGCTTCTACTTTAAACTCACGACGCATACGGTCAACAAGAATATCTAAGTGAAGCTCACCCATACCTTCGATGATAGTTTGACCAGTTTCTTGGTCAGTATGAGCGCGGAAAGTTGGATCTTCCTCTTGAAGCTTTTGAAGAGCAGTAGACATTTTGTCTTGGTCTGCTTTAGATTTAGGTTCAATTGAAAGAGAGATAACTGGCTCAGGGAATTCCATGGATTCCAAGATAACCAGGTTCTTTTCTTCACATAGAGTATCTCCAGTTGTAGTATCTTTTAGACCTACAGCAGCGGCGATATCCCCAGCGTGTACTTCTGAGATCTCTTGACGGGAGTTCGCATGCATTTGCAGGATACGTCCTACACGCTCGCGTTTTCCTTTAGTAGAGTTTTGTACGTATGAACCGGAGCTCAAAGTACCAGAGTATACACGGAAGAATGTTAATTTACCAACATAAGGGTCAGTCATAACTTTGAAAGCAAGCGCAGAGAATGGCTCGCTGTCATCAGCATGACGTTCAACTTCCTCATCTGTATCCGGTAGAATACCTTTGATTGCAGGTACATCTAATGGAGATGGAAGGTAGTCGATTACAGCATCTAGCATTAACTGAACACCTTTGTTTTTGAATGCAGAACCACAGATAACTGGGTAGAATTCAACGTTTACAGTACCTTTACGGATAGCTGCTTTCAATTCCTCTTTAGTGATTTCTTCACCGCCAAGGTATTTTTCCATTAATTCTTCGTCAAGTTCTGCTACTGCTTCTATTAACTTCTCACGGTATTCTTCTGCTATTGCCATGTGCTCTTCAGGAATTTCACGAACTTCGATATCAGTACCAAGGTCGTTACCATAGAATACTGCGTTCATTTCCACTAGGTCAATGATTGCTTCGAAGTCATCTTCAGCACCGATTGGTATCTGAATTGGGTGTGCATTCGCTTGAAGGCGTTCATGTAAAGTTTTTACGGAGTATAAGAAATCCGCACCGATTTTGTCCATTTTGTTAACAAAAACAACACGTGGTACTCCGTAAGTTGTAGCTTGGCGCCAAACTGTTTCAGTTTGTGGTTCAACACCGGATTGTGCATCTAGTACTGCTACCGCACCATCAAGTACACGAAGGGAACGTTCAACTTCAACTGTGAAGTCTACGTGTCCTGGTGTGTCGATGATATTTACACGGTGTTCTTTCCAAGCTGCTGTTGTTGCAGCAGATGTGATCGTGATTCCACGCTCTTGTTCTTGCTCCATCCAGTCCATTTGTGATGCACCTTCATGAGTTTCTCCAATTTTGTGGATACGACCTGTGTAGTAAAGAACGCGCTCAGTAGTCGTCGTTTTACCAGCATCGATATGAGCCATGATACCAATATTACGAGTTTTTTCTAAGGAGAACTCTCTAGCCATTGGGTCTTTCTCCTTCCTTGTGGATATAGATTTTTAGTAGTTTTGATTTTACCAACGATAGTGAGCGAAAGCTTTGTTAGCTTCAGCCATTTTATGTGTATCTTCGCGTTTCTTAACAGAAGCGCCAGTGTTATTAGCTGCATCCATGATTTCGTTAGCTAAGCGCTCTTCCATAGTTTTTTCACCACGAAGACGAGCATAGTTTACTAACCAACGAAGTCCTAGAGTAGTACGTCTGTCAGGGCGAACCTCAACTGGTACTTGGTAGTTAGCTCCACCTACACGGCGTGCTCTAACTTCTAGAACTGGCATGATATTTTTTAAAGCTTGATCGAAAACTTCCATTGGATCGTTACCAGTACGCTCTCTTACGATATCGAAAGAAGCATAAAGGATTTTTTGGGAAGTCCCTCTTTTTCCATCGATCATCATTTTGTTGATCAATTTTGTTACAAGCTTGGAATTATATATCGGATCAGGTAATACATCTCTTTTTGAAACAGGTCCTTTACGAGGCATATTTTGTTCCTCCTTTCAAAGAAGTAATTATTTTGGTTTTAAAATTATTTTTTAGCTGCTTTAGGTTTTTTCGTACCGTATTTAGAACGACCTTGCATACGGTTGTTAACGCCTGCAGTATCAAGAGCGCCACGCACGATGTGGTAACGTACCCCTGGAAGGTCTTTTACACGTCCTCCACGGATTAATACAACACTGTGCTCTTGCAAGTTGTGGCCGATACCAGGAATGTAAGCAGTAACCTCGATTCCATTAGTCAAACGTACACGCGCATATTTACGTAACGCGGAGTTTGGTTTCTTTGGAGTCATTGTACCAACACGAGTACATACCCCACGTTTTTGTGGAGATGATACGTTTGTTTGGGATTTCTTGAAGCTATTGTAACCTTTATTCAAAGCTGGAGACTTTGATTTTTCTTCTTTAGATTTACGTGGCTTACGTACCAATTGGTTAATAGTTGGCATGATGTTTCCTCCCTTCAAAATTGGTTCCCCTAGTCCCACACATCCAGGTGGTTCATAAAAGGGTAAAAACAAAGTTTTTGCATCAACTGCAAAAACAGTTTTCTATTTCATGATGACAACAGCTGCTGCTCCAACATCTATTTTGCATGCTTTTCCGAGCAACCTCATCGAGTCTACATAATCGATTGGAACGGAATACTCTTTAGCAGCATCAATTACTTTTGATGTGATTGTTGAATCAGCATCAAGAGCAATAATAACTGTTTCGGCATTTCCTGTTCGGAGAGCTTTCACTGTTTGTTTCGTCCCTATTATCAGGTTCTTTGCCTGAGATACTTTTTCATAAGACATCATTAATATCCTCCAAAGTAACAGGTTAATAGGAGCACCTTTGCTATAGTACCATTTATAAAACATAAATGTCAACAATCGCACGAAAAAAATTAATTTGTTACCCTTATTTACTTTATATATACAGAAGATTAGCCGGATTGATCATCCGGCTACCTCTTCTGATGTAGATTGGTTACTCAGCTGGAACCGTTTCTTCCTTTTGTTCAGTTAGAACCGGAACAGCTTTACGGTAACGATGCATACCTGTACCAGCAGGTATTAACTTACCGATAATAACGTTCTCTTTAAGTCCAAGCAATTCATCACGTTTTCCTTTAATCGCTGCATCTGTAAGGACACGAGTAGTTTCCTGGAAGGATGCGGCGGACAGGAAGGAATCCGTTTCAAGAGATGCTTTTGTAATACCAAGCAATAGCGGGCGTCCCGTAGCAGGATTTTTACCTTGAAGCAACGCCTCATGGTTTGCTTTTGTGAACTGATGAATATCCAGTAATGTTCCTGGCAATACATCGGTTTCTCCGGCATCGATAACACGAATTTTCTTAAGCATTTGACGAACCATAACCTCTACGTGTTTATCGCCAATTTCTACCCCTTGCATGCGGTATACTTTTTGCACTTCTTTTAACAGGTATTCCTGTACAGAACGTACATTTGTAACTTTAAGAAGTTCTTTTGGATCAATAGAACCTTCTGTAAGTTCCTGACCAGGAACAACTGTGTCATTTACATTCACTTTCAAGCGCGCAGAGTACGGAGCTGTATAAGAGCGGCTTTCCACTGCACCTTGAATTGTGATTTCCTGTTGTTTGTCACGGACTTCGTTAATCGCTGTAACCGTACCTTCGATTTCAGCAATAACTGCCTGCCCTTTAGGGTTACGTGCTTCAAACAACTCCTGAATACGCGGAAGACCTTGTGTAATGTCGTCTCCGGCAACCCCACCTGTATGGAAAGTACGCATTGTCAACTGTGTACCAGGTTCACCGATGGATTGAGCCGCGATGATACCGACTGCTTCACCAACTTCAACCTCTTGACCAGTTGCAAGGTTACGTCCGTAACATTTTTTACATACACCATGGCGAGTGTTACATGTAAACGCAGAGCGAATTGTCACTTCTTCAATACCAAGTTCTTCGATTTTTTGAGCAAGATCTTCAGTGAAGATTTCGTTCTCATTAATCAGAACTTCGCCTGTTTCAGGATGTTTAACTTTCTTCCTTGCATAACGTCCTACAAGACGTTCTTCAAGGCTTTCAATTGTTTCTGTACCATCTTTCAAAGCTCTTACTTCTAAGCCGCGATCTGTTCCACAGTCGTCTTCTCTAACGATAACATCCTGTGCAACATCGACCAGACGTCTTGTTAAGTAACCGGAATCGGCTGTTTTCAATGCTGTATCGGCAAGACCTTTACGCGCACCGTGAGTGGAGATGAAGTACTCCAATACTGTTAAGCCTTCACGGAAACTTGATTTGATTGGGAGCTCAATAATACGACCAGCCGGGTTGGCCATCAATCCACGCATACCCGCAAGCTGCGTAAAGTTAGATGCGTTACCACGGGCTCCGGAATCACTCATCATAAAGATTGGATTCAAGTGATGTAAGGATGCCATCAGTTTGCTTTGGATATCATCCTTCGCTTCACTCCAGATTGAGATAACACGGTCATAACGTTCTTCTTCTGTGATCAAACCACGTCTAAATTGTTTCATGACACTGTCTACTTTACCTTGAGCTTTTTCAAGAATTTCTTGTTTTTCAGGTAAAACGACGATATCTGCAACCCCTACAGTAATACCTGCACGAGTCGAATATTTAAATCCTAGATCCTTCATGCGGTCAAGCATTTTGGATGTCTCTGTTATTTTAAAACGTTTAAAGACTTCAGCAATAATGTTACCAAGAATTTTCTTCTTAAATGGTTGGATTCTCTCGCGATTCGCCAAGATCTCCTTCACATTTGCTCCCTTTTCAACAAAATATTTCTCTGGTGTTTTTTCTTCCAGATTGGATCTTGTTGGTTCGTTAATATAAGGGAAAGTTTCAGGAAGAATTTCATTGAATATCAATTTACCAACAGTAGTAAGCAATAATTGCTTATTCTGTTCTTCCGTAAACGTTTCGTTATTTAAAGAACTAGCATGTACAGCTACACGAGTGTGTAAGTGAACATATCCGTTTTGATAGGCAAGTACTGCTTCATTAGTGTCGTTGAAGATCATACCTTCTCCAACCGCACCCGGTCTTTCCATTGTCAGATAATAGTTACCAAGAACCATATCCTGGGATGGAGTTACAACCGGTTTACCATCCTTAGGGTTAAGGATGTTTTGCGCAGCTAGCATCAATAGACGGGCTTCCGCTTGTGCTTCTGCAGATAAAGGTACGTGAACAGCCATTTGGTCACCGTCAAAGTCAGCGTTATACGCTGTACATACTAACGGGTGAAGTCGAATAGCTCTACCTTCAACTAATGTTGGTTCGAACGCCTGGATTCCTAGACGGTGAAGTGTCGGGGCACGGTTTAATAGAACCGGATGCTCCTTAATTACTTCTTCAAGCACATCCCAAATATCAGGAGAATGTCTTTCGATCTTTCTCTTAGCTGATTTGATGTTATGAGCCAATCCTTTTTCAACAAGTTCTTTCATTACGAAAGGCTTGAATAGTTCGATTGCCATTTCCTTCGGCAAACCACATTGGTACATTTTCAAGTTTGGTCCTACAACGATAACGGAACGACCAGAATAGTCAACACGTTTACCGAGTAAGTTTTGACGGAAACGACCTTGTTTACCTTTAAGCATATGAGACAAAGACTTAAGCGGACGGTTACCAGGTCCTGTTACAGGACGGCCACGTCTACCGTTATCAATCAATGCGTCAACTGCTTCCTGAAGCATACGCTTTTCATTTTGAACAATGATGCTTGGAGCACCTAAATCAAGCAGACGTTTCAAACGATTGTTACGGTTGATTACTCTGCGATACAGGTCATTCAAGTCAGATGTTGCAAAACGGCCGCCATCCAATTGAACCATTGGACGAAGCTCAGGAGGAATAACCGGAAGTACATCCAGAATCATCCAAGAAGGTTCGTTACCTGAATGACGGAATGCTTCCAATACTTCAAGACGTTTAATCGCACGTGTACGGCGTTGTCCCTGAGCTGTTTTAAGCTCTTCTTTCAAGGATTCTACCTCTTTGTTAAGATCGATATCCTGAAGAAGCTTTTTAATGGATTCTGCACCCATCCCAGCTTGGAACTTGTTGCCGTATTTATCACGGTATGCACGGTATTCTTTTTCAGATAGAAGCTGCTTTCTCTCTAAAGCAGTATCTCCTGCTTCTGTAACAACGTAAGAAGCAAAATAAATTACTTCTTCCAAGGCACGCGGAGACATGTCAAGCAAAAGACCCATACGGCTTGGAATTCCTTTAAAGTACCAAATATGAGAAACCGGAGCAGCCAATTCAATATGGCCCATACGCTCACGTCTCACTTTAGCTCTAGTTACTTCAACACCACAACGGTCACAAACTACACCTTTGTAGCGTACTCTTTTATATTTACCGCAGTGGCATTCCCAGTCCTTTGTAGGACCGAAAATGCGCTCACAGAACAACCCATCTTTTTCAGGTTTAAGTGTACGGTAGTTTATAGTTTCTGGCTTTTTCACTTCTCCGAAAGACCAAGAGCGAATCTTATCCGGTGAAGCAAGGCCTATTTTCATATATTCAAAATTGTTTACATCCAACAAGGGGCCTACCTCCCTTTCCGTATCCCAATATCACTAAGGTTACTCGATTGTACCAACTGTTTCTGATTCGGGACTTTTCACATCAGGATCTATGGTTAATGTATCTGCTTGGTGAATATCGTCATCATCTTCCAGATCACGCATTTCAATTTCTTTATCATCACCAGAAAGAATCTTAACATCCATACCTAAACTTTGAAGTTCCTTGATTAAAACCTTGAAAGATTCCGGAACGCCCGGTTCAGGTACATTGTCACCTTTTACAATTGCTTCATAAGTTTTCACACGACCAACAACATCATCAGATTTAACTGTAAGGATTTCTTGAAGTGTGTATGCAGCACCATATGCTTCAAGTGCCCATACCTCCATCTCACCAAAACGCTGACCACCGAATTGAGCTTTACCACCCAATGGTTGTTGCGTAACAAGTGAGTAAGGTCCTGTTGAACGGGCATGAAGTTTATCATCAACCATGTGTGCCAGTTTGATCATATACATGACACCAACGGAAACACGGTTATCAAATGGTTCTCCAGTTCTGCCGTCATAAAGAATTGTTTTCGCATCGCGAGACATACCAGCCTCTTCGATTGTATCCCAAACATCTTCTTCACGCGCACCGTCAAATACAGGAGTTGCCACATGGATTCCAAGCTGTCTTGCAGCCATACCTAAGTGCAATTCCAATACCTGACCGATATTCATACGTGATGGTACCCCTAATGGGTTCAACATGATATCGACAGGTGTTCCATCCGGAAGGAAAGGCATATCTTCTTCAGGTAAAATTCGGGAGATAACCCCTTTGTTACCGTGACGACCGGCCATTTTATCTCCTTCATGGATCTTACGTTTCTGAACGATGTATACACGTACCAACTGGTTCACACCTGGTGGCAGTTCATCACCGTCTTCACGTGTAAAGACTTTAACATCATGGACAATTCCTCCACCGCCATGCGGTACACGGAGAGATGTGTCACGAACTTCACGAGCCTTCTCACCAAAGATTGCATGTAACAATCTTTCTTCTGCAGTCAGCTCCGTAACCCCTTTAGGAGTTACCTTACCAACTAGAAGGTCACCGTCTTTAACTTCGGCACCGATGCGAATGATTCCACGGTCATCCAAGTTGCGCAGGGCATCTTCCCCAACGTTTGGAATGTCACGTGTAATTTCTTCCGGTCCAAGTTTAGTATCACGAGCTTCAGATTCATATTCTTCGATATGAATAGAAGTATATACATCGTCTTTAACAAGACGTTCACTCATAATGATGGCATCCTCATAGTTATAACCATCCCATGTCATGAAGGCAACAAGTACGTTTTGGCCTAATGCCAATTCGCCAAGCTCCATGGACGGACCATCTGCAAGAATTTCTCCTTTAACAACACGGTCACCCGATTTAACGATCGGACGTTGGTTATAACATGTTCCTTGGTTAGAACGGATGAATTTAAGGGTACGGTATTTATCAAGATTACCTTTTACCTCTTCACCATCTACTTCACTAACACGTCTTACCCAGATTTCTCTGGCTTCCACGTGTTCTACGATTCCATCGTGCTTACAAATTACAGCAGCACCGGAATCTTTACCGGATACATATTCCATACCTGTACCAACAATTGGAGCCTGCGGACGAATAAGCGGAACCGCTTGACGTTGCATGTTCGCTCCCATAAGGGCACGGTTGGAGTCATCGTTTTCAAGGAACGGGATACAAGCTGTTGCAGCTGATACAACCTGTTTAGGTGATACGTCCATATAGTCAACGCGATCACGTTTAACAACTGTATTTTCACCACGGAAACGAGCTACAACTTCCTCGTTCATAAATCCACCATCTTCAGTTAGCGGGGCATTTGCCTGTGCCACTACATAAAGATCCTCTTCATCAGCAGTCAAGTAATCCATTCGATCAGTTACTTTGCCTGTCGCAGGGTCTACCCTTCTATATGGCGTTTCAATGAAACCGTATGGGTTTACTTTTGCGAATGTAGATAGTGAGTTAATCAAACCAATGTTTGGTCCCTCAGGTGTTTCAATTGGGCACATACGTCCATAGTGGGAATAGTGAACGTCACGAACTTCCATTCCGGCACGTTCCCTTGTTAAACCACCAGGTCCAAGTGCAGACAATCTCCGTTTATGTGTCAATTCAGCAAGTGGATTTGTTTGATCCATAAACTGAGACAACTGGGAGCTTCCAAAGAATTCTTTAATAGAAGCTATAACCGGGCGAATGTTAATAAGCTGCTGCGGTGTAATTGTGTTTGTATCCTGGATGGACATTCTCTCACGAACCACACGCTCCATACGGGATAAACCAATTCTGAATTGGTTTTGCAATAGCTCACCAACTGAACGCAGACGTCGGTTACCTAAATGATCGATATCATCTGTGTCGCCAACACCATGCAGTAAGTTAAAGAAGTAACTGATAGTAGATACAATATCAGCAGGTGTAATGTTTTTAACTTTCTTTTCTACATAAGCATTGCCGATAACATTAATTACTTTTTCACCTTCAGCATCGCTCGGTGCATAGATTTTTACATTTTGAACCAGTACATCTTCTTCCACGACTCCCCCAACAGGGTTGTACGTTTTGAAGCCAATCCCATTTTCTAAGTAAGGGATGATTTTATCGAGAGTACGGCGATCCAACAAAGTATCTTTTTCAACTAAGATTTCTCCTGTTTCAGGGTCCACCAAAGTTTCAGCTACTTTTTGGTTGAAAAGACGATTTTTTATATGAAGTTTCTTGTTAATTTTATAGCGTCCTACATTTGCCAAATCATATCTCTTCGGATCAAAGAAACGTGATACAAGCAAACTTTTCGCATTTTCGACCGTAGGTGGTTCACCTGGGCGAAGACGCTCATAGATTTCAAGCAAAGCTTTTTCTGTACTTTCAGTATTATCTTTTTCCAATGTGTTACGGATGTACTCGTTATCACCGATTAGATCGATGATTTCTTGATCAGAGCCGAATCCAAGAGCACGCAAAAGAACCGTTACCGGCAACTTCCTTGTACGATCGATTCTTACGTAAACTACATCTTTCGCGTCAGTTTCATATTCCAACCATGCTCCGCGGTTTGGAATTACGGTAGCTGTGAATCCACGCTTTCCGTTTTTATCAACCTTCCCGCTGTAGTATACACTCGGGGATCGTACTAATTGGGATACGATAACACGTTCGGCACCGTTTATAACAAACGTTCCCGTTTCCGTCATGAGAGGGAAATCACCCATAAAGACATCTTGGTCTTTAACTTCTCCCGTCTCTTTGTTTACAAGTCTTACTTTAACCCGTAATGGGGCGGAGTAGGTTACATCCCGCTCCTTAGATTCTTCCACAGGATATTTCGGGTCTCCGAGGCTATAATCGATAAACTCAAGAGACAGATTTCCTGTAAAATCCTCGATAGGGGAAATGTCCTGGAACATTTCTCTTAAGCCCTCATCAAGAAACCATTGATAGGAAGAGGTTTGAATTTCAATTAAATTCGGTAATTCGAGCACTTCGCTAATGCGCGCATAGCTCCGGCGTTGGCGATGTCGTCCATACTGAACAAGTTGACCTGTCAACTGATTCACCCCTCAAATAAAGCGTTTATGATAGAATTTATATTCCAACAGCCCTATACAAGCTGATAGAACAAAAAAGAAAAAGGGTTTCAATCTGAAAACCTCAATTTCAAAAACGCATAGTATTGGTTTATTTTTTCCATATTTTCCAGAACATATACACATTTATTTATTTCTTTACCAAAATGTGCAGGGTGTCCCAAATTATATATATGCATTTTTTAATATTAACATAGGCATATTGTCAAGTCAAACTTTTTTAGACTTCAAAATATAGTACCCTTTTTTCTTTATAATGACCTCCACGTTTCCAAAAACATCTTCCATTTTAGCCATTGCGGATGGAGCTCCCTGTTTCTTTTGAATGACAATCCACAACTCGCCGCCATCCTGTAAAACACTCTTACTTCTTTCAAGTATTTCATGAACTACTTTTTTTCCGGCTCTGATGGGCGGATTCGAAACAACCGCTGCAAACTCAGTTTCCGTAACATTTTGATAAACAGAACTCTCATAAATCTTAACATTTTTGATCTCATTGATTCGAGCATTTTCCCCTGACAAATGGAGAGCTCTTTCATTCACATCTACCATATGAATTGTTCTGTCAGAAAAAGAATCAGCCAAAGATAAACCTATCGGGCCATATCCACAGCCGACATCAATGATTGGCTGTTTGCCGGAAGCCTCAGGTTCCACGAAGGCCTCGATTAACAATCTTGAACCAAAATCAACCTCACGTTTAGAAAAAACACCAGCATCTGTTTTAAAACGAAATGTCTTCCCTCTTAAAGTATAGCTCCATTCATCAGGATTACTATCAACCTGAGGATTGCGGGAATAATAATGATCTGACAACCCAGATCCCTCCTGACCAATTGCATTTCGGATCGTTTTAACGAAAACCTAAATTCCAACTTTTATTTCTAAAGTCAGAAAAAGCCCGCTGTATTTGCAGCGAGCCTTTTCATATGATGTGTGTAAAATTACTTAACTTCTACACCAGCGCCAACTTCTTCAAGTTTAGCTTTGATTTCTTCAGCTTCGTCTTTAGAAACGCCTTCTTTGATAGCTTTAGGAGTGTTATCAACAACTTCTTTAGCTTCTTTAAGACCAAGGCCAGTGATTTCACGTACTACTTTGATAACTTTGATTTTTTGATCTCCAGCGCTAGCTAGAACAACATCAAATTCAGTTTTTTCAGCTGCAGCTTCTCCGCCAGCAGCACCAACCATAGCTACAGGAGCAGCTGCAGTTACGCCAAATTCTTCTTCAATTGCTTTTACAAGATCGTTAAGTTCCAAAACAGTCATATTTTTAACTGCTTCAATGATTTGTTCTTTAGTCATTATAAGTTCCTCCTTAGTTTTTAATAAATCGTTGTATACGTATTTCTAATCAAGAAGCAATTAAGCTCCTTGTTCTTCTTTTTGTTCTGCCACTGCTTTTGTAGCAAGTGCCAAGTTGCGGATAGGTGCTTGAAGCACGCTGAGCAACATAGAAAGCAAACCTTCGCGAGATGGAAGTTCTGCAAGAGCTTTAACTTCTTCAACAGTTGCAACGTTTCCTTCGATTACACCTGCTTTAATTTCTAGAGCTTCGTGTTTTTTAGCGAAGTCGTTCAAGATTTTAGCCGGAGCTACAACGTCCTCAGTACTGAATGCAATCGCATTTGGTCCAGTAAGAGCTTCGTTAAGGTCAGAAAGTTCAACTTGATCAGCAGCACGGCGAGTCATGGAGTTTTTGTAAACTTTGAACTCGATGCCAGCTTCGCGTAATTGTTTACGAAGTTCTGTAACTTCAGCAACGTTTAAACCACGGTAGTCAACAACAACTGTGGATACACTGTCTTTCAGTTTACCAGCGATTTCATCAACAATTTGTTTCTTTGCATTAACATTATTCGCATTGCTCATATTAACACCTCCTGTAGAATGTTACCATTCACACCCGTAAAAAAACCTCCATATCATGACAGACATGGAGGTACGATGATAGTCCGAACAAAATAGTTCTATTATGATCGAATACCTCGGCAGGAAATTAAGCTTTAACCGCACCTGCTGTCTATGGCATAAATGTTAAATTATTTATAACAACATTTGTAATTATATTAAATAACTACCCTGTTGTCAAATTTTATTTTTTAGCTTAGAAAGAAGATGGATCTACCTTGATTCCAGGTCCCATAGTTGTAGTAACAGCTACATTCTTCATATAAGTTCCTTTAGCTGCTGCTGGCTTCGCTTTTTGAAGAGTTTCAAAAATTGTAGTGAAGTTTTCAACTAGCTTGCTATCTTCGAAGGAAACTTTTCCGATAGGAACATGAATGTTACCTGCTTTATCAACACGGTATTCTACTTTACCAGCTTTAATTTCATTGATTGCTTTTTCAACATCAAATGTAACAGTTCCTGTTTTAGGGTTTGGCATTAAACCTTTAGGTCCTAATACACGACCTAATTTACCAACTTCACCCATCATATCAGGTGTTGCTACGATAACATCAAAGTCAAACCAACCTTGTTGGATTTTGTTGATGTAGTCAGTATCTCCAACATAATCAGCACCTGCAGCTTCAGCTTCTTTAAGCTTTTCACCTTTAGCAAATACTAATACACGTTGTGTTTTACCAGTACCGTTTGGAAGTACAACCGCTCCACGGATTTGTTGATCAGCTTTCTTAGGATCAACTCCAAGACGGAATGCTACTTCTACAGTTGCATCAAATTTAGTGAAGCTTGTTTTCTTCGCTAATTCAATTGCTTCTGTTACGGAATAAGCTTTTGTACGATCGATAAGCTGAATAGCTTCAGCGTATTTTTTAGTTTTCTTAGCCATTATTATATCCTCCTAATATTGTGGTTTTAACGGAATTGACCTCCCACGAAAAAGGTTGCGATGTACCGTACATTCGCAACCTCCATACAACAATTAGTCTTCGATGACAATTCCCATACTGCGTGCAGTACCTTCTACCATACGCATAGCTGATTCAACACTTGCTGCATTTAAGTCAGGCATTTTGGATTCAGCGATTTCACGTACTTTGTCACGCTTAACTGTTGCCACTTTATTACGGTTTGGTTCACCAGAACCAGACTCAATTCCTGCTGCTTTCTTAAGAAGAACAGCCGCTGGAGGAGTTTTTGTAATAAAAGTGAAAGAACGGTCTTCAAATACTGTGATTTCAACAGGAATGATTAGACCTGCTTGTTCTGCTGTACGAGCATTAAACTCTTTACAGAAACCCATGATGTTAACACCTGCTTGACCCAATGCTGGACCAACCGGTGGAGCTGGATTAGCTTTAGCTGCAGGAATCTGCAATTTCACGATTTTAATTACTTTTTTAGCCACGAGACACACCTCCTTATCGTCCGTGATGTGGTAATTGGGCTTTGCCCTCCCACTCAAATATACAATCATTCTTTATTTCACTCATAAAGAATTTACCATTAGTTCAGGTCTCTGTCTTGAGACATACTGACCCTAGAAATATTATCACTTTTTAATATGAAAGGCAAGTTTTTCAGGATTATAATTTTTCCACCTGGTCAAAATCCAATTCAACCGGGGTATCGCGGCCAAACATATTAACAAGAACTTTCAGTTTACCCTTAGCCTTGTCCAACTCTTCTATTGTACCAGCAAATTCAGCGAAAGGACCTTCCTTAACTTTAACTGAATCGCCAATAAACAAATCGATTTCAATTCTTTTTTCGTCCATACCCATTCTTTTCAGAATCACTGCTGCTTCTTCAGGCATTAACGCAACCGGCTTAGAACCTGATCCAGTCGAACCTACAAACCCAGTTACACCTGGTGTATTGCGGACAACATACCAAGAATCGTCTGTCATAACAATTTCCACGAGTACATATCCTGGGAATACCTTTTTCTTAACTACTTTCTTCTTACCATTTTTGAAATCAGTTTCTTCTTCTTCCGGAACAATGACACGGAAGATCTTATCTTGCATACCCATTGACTCTACACGTTTTTCCAAGTTCGCTTTAACTTTATTTTCATATCCGGAATACGTATGAACAACATACCAATTTTTCTCCATATTCTATTAGGACTAAACGTCCTTCCCTCCTTGCAAACAGTGATATTCAAATATATCTTGTCAGCTGTTATTTTTTAATTTTTGCGCAAATTTTAAATCCAGCAGATTCCTGCTAAGTATCGAATCTATTTTTTAGACAAATTAAAAAACCCGTTTCCGGGCTTTCAAGTCTTTTCTTATGCTAGTTTTCATTATACCATGTTTTGTGCTGTTTATTCACTATTTAAGAATGACACGAATAAGTTCGGATAACCCTAGATCAATAACCGCAAAAAACACTGCCATAATGATGACTGTTGATAAAACAGTTATCGTATAGGTTGTAAGCTCTTTTTTCTTAGGCCAGCTTACCTTTTTCATTTCTCGAGAAACGCCTCGGAAGAATTCTAGAATGCGTCGCATTAATTTGAAACCTCCAGCCAATACAGTTTTACAATCCAAATCATTAGATTGTTTGTTTATGAGGTGTGTGCGTATTACAAGTTTTACAAAATTTATTTAGCTCCAGTCGCACCTTTTCTTGGTTAGACTGGTTATGATTCGTTGAATAGTTCCTTGAACCGCATTTTGTACATGCGATGATAACTTTTTTATTCATAAAAATGCACCTTTATTTTAATTAACAAGTCCAATACAAATTTATCATGTAGGAAATTGTCTGTCAATAAGCGGGTTAAAGATATAACCCTATGAATATACTAAACTAGCGAACTTCTAGATACCGTTCCAATTTACGCTTTACTCTTTGCAATGCATTATCAATTGATTTAACATGTCTATCCAATTCCTCTGATATCTCTTGATAGGATTGTCCATCTAAATACAGAGACAGGACTTTTCGTTCCAGATCACTTAGCAGCTCGCTCATTTTAAGCTCAATATAATCAAATTCTTCTTGATTAATAATTAATTCCTCTGGATCCATAACTTTAACACCTGTTATAACATCCATCAATGTGCGATCTGACTCTTCATCATAGATAGGCTTATCCAAAGAGACATAGGAATTGAGCGGTATATGTTTCTGCCTTGTCGCAGTTTTAATAGCAGTAATAATTTGCCTGGTAATACAGAGCTCAGCAAACGCTTTAAAGGATGTAAGCTTGTCCTCCTTATAATCTCGGATGGCCTTGAATAAACCAATCATACCTTCCTGAACAATATCTTCTTTATCTGCACCTATTAAAAAATAGGTTCTCGCTTTAGCCCTTACAAAGTTTCTGTATTTGTGGATCAAAAAATCCAGGGCCCCGCTGTCCCCTTGATGAACCCGGTCGACTAACAGTTCATCTTCCATATGACCATAATCATCATCCAGCATTACCCCGATAGAAATTGCCACACCGATCCCTCCGTAAGATACCAAAGATAGCAATATTATACAGTAAGCGCTTTTATAGCGTCAATGCCCTCACAGATTTCCTCTCCTCCATTTTTCGAACATTTCCGACACTTCTCGACTCAACGGGATCCTTGATACAGGCTGTTCATCCTTTGTTTGCACGACCTTTTTTTCAATCTCTTTTTCTACATATTCCATCTCCTGCAACAGTTCACGGGCAGATTTCCGATAAGCCCCCTGCGCAAAGATGGTTCGCTGCTCCGTGTAATCTGATGTCGCAACATACACACGAGTATTTATTTTTATTAATTTAGAAGCCAGCCTTTCGATACATTCATCAGCTGTTTCATTTTCCTTTGTAAAAATAACATCAACTTTTGAATTTCTATACTTTTTCTCCATTCCCTGTACGAAGTAAGCATCAAATACAATTATAACCCGGTGTCCGGAAAAACCTTGAAATTCAGCCATCATTTCAATTAAACGGTCTCTAGCGGCAGCAAGGTCCTGATCGCGCAGCTTGCGCAAATCAGGCCATGCACCTATGATATTATAGCCATCTACCACCAGTATGGTTTCCATCTTTATCCCTCTAACGGATATCGCTTTCGATATACTTCATACATTAGCAAGCTGGCTGCCACACTTGCATTGAGAGAGGTAACATGCCCCACCATTGGCAAGTGATATAAGAAATCGCATTTTTCCTTGATTACCCGGCTGATTCCTTTCCCTTCACTACCAATTACAATCCCAAGAGGCATCGTTCCATCCATCAACCGATAATCCTGGCTTCCCTTCGCATCTGTACCAGCAATCCATACACCGCGTTCCTTTAAATCTTCTATCGTGCGTGATAAATTCGTTACGCGTGCAACCGGGATATGCTCAATTGCCCCGGTCGATGATTTAGCAACTGTAGCTGTTAACCCAACCGCTCTCCGCTTGGGAATAATGATACCATGAACACCGGATGCATCAGCTGTCCTTAAGATAGAACCCAAATTGTGCGGATCCTCCAATTCATCAAGCAACAGAATGAATGGGTCTTCCTGTCTGGATTCCGCCAGCTTAAACATGTCGTCAATTTCTGCATATTGATAGGCCGCCACCTGAGCAATAACTCCCTGGTGATTCCCCTCAATCATTTGATCCAGTTTTTTCTTTGGTGCTGTTTGTATCATAATTTTATTTTCTTTTGCAACCGCGATTACCTGCTGAATCTGCCCTTTCGTAGCTCCTTCTGCAATCCAAATCTTATGAATATCGCGTTTCGATCGCAATGCCTCTAAGACGGTATTACGTCCCATAATTAAATCATCGCTCATCTCTGCACTTCACTCCTCTCTTTAAATTGAATCGCCAACTCTATAATTTCATCAAGACGTTCCTGTTTCTTGCTCCCATATAGATAACCAATTAATGCTTCAAAAGCTGTGCTGTATCTATATGTTTGCACATCTGTATTTTTTGGGATTGTGCCTGACTTAGCATTCCTCCCTCTGCGGATAACAGCTTCTTCCTCTTCAGTTAGAAGATGCTCATTTAATAAATAATGTACGACTGCACTCTGTGATTTAGCAGATACATACTTCGTTGCTTCTTTATGAAGCCTGTTTGGTTTTACTTGTCCAATAGATAGCAGATGATGGCGAATATATACTTCATATACCGCATCTCCAATATAGGCCAGAGCCAGACTTCCCAAAGCCGTTACATCTAATTCCTTTAAGTCCTCAAGCATTCTTTTTATCCCCGTTTCCAGCGTGTACCTTGGGCAGTATCTTCCAAAATAATATTCATTGCTTTTAGCTCATCTCTAATCTCGTCAGAGCGAGTAAAATTACGTTCTTTTCTTGCCCGATTACGTTCTTCAATTAATTTTTCTACCATAGCATCAAGCGATTGTTCAACCTCAAGCTTAATACCGAGTACATCAAATAAAATACGAAACTCATTTAAAAATGCTTCAATAACTGCATCGGAGGTCACTTTTTCTAACAGATAATAATTTCCTTGCCTTGATAGTTCAAACAATACCGAAATAGCATTTGCGGTATTGAAATCATCATCCATTGCTTCTTCAAACATTGCATGTAATTCTCCGATTTTCTCGAACCATTCCGCATCGTTATGAGTAATATTGGTGCTTGCCGTTTGGCGGTGTTTTAAGTTTTCGTAAGTAGTTCGCAAGCGGTCCAATGAAATCTTCGTTGACTCTAATAACTCTTCACTGTAATTAATTGGATTTCTGTAATGAACGGACAGGATAAAGAATCTTAATACTGCCGGATCATGATGCTTAATAATATCATGTACCATTACAAAATTACCGAGAGATTTAGACATTTTTTCATTATCAATATTAATATAGCCATTATGCATCCAATAATTTGCGAATGGCTTTTCGGTTAAAGCTTCTGTCTGTGCAATTTCATTTTCATGGTGAGGGAATGCTAAGTCCTGTCCTCCAGCATGAATATCAATCGTATCACCTAAGTATTCTTTAGCCATCGCAGAACATTCTATATGCCAACCCGGTCTTCCTTTGCCCCATGGGCTATCCCAAGAAATTTCACCATCTTTAGCCGCTTTCCACAAAGTGAAATCAAGTGCATCCTGTTTCCGCTCATCTACTTCTATTCTCGCGCCTACCCGCAGCTCATCAATGGACTGGTGCGAAAGCTTTCCATAATCTTTAAAATCTCTTGTACGGTAGTACACATCCCCACTGGATTCATAAGCCATTCCTTTATCTATTAGGGCCTGAATAAATTCAATGATTAAGTCCATATTTTCCATTACCCTTGGATGCACATCAGCTTTTTTGCATCCAAGTGCTCCAACATCCTCAAAATAAGCTTTAATGAACCGGTCAGCTGTAGCCGGTACATCTTCTCCCAGTTCACGAGCTGCTTTGATTAACTTGTCATCAACATCTGTAAAATTAGAAACAAACTTTACATCATAGCCTTTATATTGTAAGTAATTGCGGACCGTATCAAATACAATCGCCGGTCTCGCATTCCCTATATGAATATAGTTGTATACAGTCGGACCGCACACATACATCTTAACCTTTCCCTCTTCAATCGGCTGAAAGGTTTCCTTTTTTCTTGTCAGTGTATTATAAATTTGAACGCTCACGTTTATTTAACTCCTTTCGCAAATCCATTATCTCTTTCTTTAATATATCAATTTCCTGTTCCATTCGATTGCAATGATCTTCTACAGGGTCAGGAAGGTCCCGATGATTTAAATCTTGTTTTAATCGTACGCCATCTTTGATAACTACCTTACCGGGAATGCCGACTACCGTTGAGTTGGCAGGGACATTTTTTAAAACCACTGAACCCGCTCCAACCTTCGAGTTTTCCCCTATGACGATGGAGCCGAGCACTTTAGCCCCCGTTGCAATCAATACATTATCCTCAACTGTTGGATGACGTTTGCCTGACTCTTTACCTGTACCTCCAAGTGTAACCCCCTGGTATACAGTCACATTATCACCAATCTCGCAAGTTTCTCCAATAACGACACCCATGCCATGATCAATAAAAAAGCGCCTGCCGATTGTCGCTCCCGGATGTATCTCTATACCGGTTAAAAATCGGCTAAACTGGGAGATGACCTTGGCAATAAATTTGAAATTTCTCTTATAAAAAAAATGTGCAATTCGATGATTCCAGATAGCATGTAAACCTGAATACGTCAGGATGATTTCAATTGTCGATCTTGCTGCAGGATCCTGTTCAAATATAACGTCTATATCTTCTTTTAACCGTTTCCACATGATGTTACCCCTCCTTAAACGCATAAAAGCAAAAACAAGCAGTACTTTTCTCTTCTCTAGAGATGTACTTTACGAAAGATGGAAACACGGTAACTTATCCTTCCTAAAGATCGTATAATAAACATCCTGTTTCTCCCATCATCGGCCATTTTTCTGCATAAAAAAAGCGCCCTGTCCAAAAGACAGAGACGCTTATAGGCGCGGTTCCACTCTGTTTGAGCTTAAGTATCGAGCTCCAACTTTCCCCTTTTTAACGACAGTGGGTATGCCGCCTTCCTCTACTGACCTAAATTACCAGGCGTTCAAAGAAGGGCTCAGGGGTGCATTCAGATTAAGAGAGGTTATAACCATTTCCAGCCAATGATGGTTATTCTCTAATAAACATCTTCTTTAATCCTACTTATCCCCATTCATCACTTTAAGTATGAATGTTTAATTATACTATATTATATTACGGTTAAAATGTTAACGTAAAAGTTCTTCTAATTGAGAAATCACTCGATTGCGGCCGAAAAGCTCGATTGCTTTTGGCAGATCAGGACCGTGAGCTTGTCCGGTTACCGCTACACGGATAGGCATAAATAATTTTTTGCCTTTATGGCCTGTTTCTTTTTGCACTCGTTTAATTGCTGCCTTAATCTCACTGTCAACAAATTCAGGCATACTCTTTACTTCATCAAGGAAGGCCTTCAATACCTCAGGAACCTGTTCTTCTCCCAGTATTTCCTTCGCTTCATCATTATAAACAATCTCTTTCTTAAAGAAGATGCTTGATAGGTCCACGATTTCTGCTCCGTAGCTCATTTGATCCTGATATAAAGCTATAAGCTTTTGTACCCAATGATGTTCTTCCTCAGACATTTCAGTTGGTACAAGACCTGCTTGCTGTAAATGAGGCAACGCCAATTCAAGCACTCGTTCCGTATCAACCTTTTTCATGTATTGATTATTCATCCACGTAAGCTTTTGTTTATCAAACAAAGCTGGTGATTTAGATAATCGGTCAGCATCAAAGATTGAGATAAATTCTTCCTTCGAGAAGATTTCTTCCTCACCGCTTGGAGACCATCCTAAAAGCGCAATAAAATTAAACAGAGCCTCAGGCAAATAGCCAAGTTCTTCATATTGCTCGATAAACTGAATAATGGATTCATCACGCTTACTTAATTTTTTACGGCTCTCATTGACAATCAATGTCATATGGCCAAAAACAGGAGGATCCCATTCAAAGGCTTCATAAACCATCAATTGCTTAGGCGTATTGGTGATATGGTCATCTCCGCGAAGTACATGAGATATTTCCATTAAATGATCATCAATTGCTACTGCAAAGTTATACGTAGGAATTCCATCTTTTTTAATAATGACAAAGTCTCCAATGCCATCAGATTCAAACGATACATCACCTTTAACCATATCATTGAATGTGTATACTTTACCTTTTGGAACAACAAAGCGAATGCTTGGCTTTCTGCCTTCCGCTTCGAGCCTTGCATGGTCTTCTTCTGTCAGATGGCGACATTTACCCGAATAAGCCGGAGTTTCATTACGTTCCATCTGTTCCGCACGTTCTTGTTCTAGTTCTTCTTCTGTGCAATAGCATTTATAAGCCATATCTCTTTTAATAAGATCACGATAATATTCCTCATAAATATGAGTACGTTCTGATTGGCGATAAGGTCCATATGCACCAGGTACATCGACACTTTCGTCCCAATCCATGCCCAGCCATTTCAAATACTTTAATTGGCTTTCTTCTCCACCGGCAATATTTCTTTTTTGGTCTGTATCTTCAATCCTTATAACAAAGCTGCCACCCTGGCTGCGTGCAAATAAATAGTTAAATAAAGCTGTTCTGGCATTACCGATATGAAGATGTCCAGTTGGACTTGGAGCGTACCGAACACGTATACTGCTAGTCATTAATATTTCCTCCCAAATGATAAAGTACCTAAGTAGGATTCATTTTACCACTATTTTAATCTGGTTTAAAACCACCAGTTCTATTCTTTTATTAAAAGAACCGTAGCTTGAGCCGCTATGCCCTCACCTCTGCCTGGAAATCCAAGCTTTTCAGTTGTAGTAGCTTTTACGTTTACTTGTTCCATGTCACCTTCAAGTAGACCGGCTATCACTTCACGCATTTGATCGATATAAGGGCGCATTTTCGGCCGCTCTGCAATGATTGTGCAATCAATATTGCCTAGCTTATATCCCTTTTGCTTTACAAGTTTCCATACATGAGTTAAAAGCTTTTTAGAATCGGCATCTTTAAAAGCCGGGTCAGTATCCGGAAAATGCTTGCCGATATCTCCCTCTGCGACAGCACCCAGACATGCATCTGCTACAGTATGGAGCAGAACATCCGCATCAGAATGCCCAAGCAATCCTTTATCATTAGGAATAGTAATACCCCCAATAATCAATGGTCGCCCTTCTACTAATTGATGTACATCAAAACCTTGTCCTATTCTAAACATGACGGTCTCCTTTTAAGTTTTTCTTCAGAATCGCTTCAGCAAAATATAGATCCTCTGGTGTGGTAATTTTAATATTATCGTAATTTCCTTCTGTTATGGCTACTCTCTTCCCAATCTGCTCAACCAAACTCGCATCATCTGTTCCAAGGTAATTTGCGCTAACCGCTGCCTCATGTGCCTCTTTTAACAGAGACACACGAAAAGCTTGCGGGGTTTGAATTGCCCACAAGCTTGATCGATCGATTGTTTTCTCTACCATGGTATCTCTGACTTGTTTAATCGTATCCTTAACAGGTACAGCTAACACACTTGCACCGAACTCTTTTGCATCAGCAATTAAGTTTCTTAACATAGAATGATTAATAAACGGTCTTGCTCCATCATGCACGAGGATGATTTCTGCCTCGTCACTTAAGGCTTTCAACCCATTACTGACACTATATTGCCGCTCGCTGCCGCCATTTATCAATACAATAGGAGTCGGTAGTGACAATGTTTTGATCAGCCTATTAAATTCTTCTTTTTCAGCAGGATTGATTGGCAAAATAATTTGTTTACAATGCTTATCCGTGCCAAACACAGACAAGGTATGTGCGATAATCGGGCTATTTTTCAGTTCAATCCAAAGCTTATTTTTACTTGCCTTCATTCTTTTCCCTTGCCCAGCTGCAGGGATAATCACTTCATAATCCATCTTCTACTCCTATATCATCGATAGCTATTTCTCTTATAATGCTTTTTCCAATAATTTTGGTTTCGCAAATATCATACGTCCAGCCGAAGTCTGTAAAACGGATGTAACAATGACCTCAATCTTCTTACCGATATAATTTCGGCCTTCTTCAACCACAATCATCGTTCCGTCATCCAGATACGCTACACCCTGATTTTGCTCTTTCCCATCCTTGATAACTTGGACGAGCATTTCTTCACCAGGAATAACCACCGGTTTAACTGCATTTGCTAAATCATTAATATTTAATACCTGGACATTTTGGAACTCACAGACTTTATTCAAATTGAAGTCATTTGTTACAACAATACCGTCCAATACCTTGGCTAATTTGACCAACTTACTATCTACTTCCTGTACGTCTTCAAAGTCACCTTCATACATCTCGACTTCAATTGGAAGCTCTTTTTGGATTTTATTCAGAATATCGAGCCCTCTTCTTCCCCTTGTTCTTTTCAATGCATCAGAAGAATCAGCAATATGCTGCAATTCACCAAGCACAAATTGCGGAATAACGATAGGTCCCTCCAAAAAGCCAGTTTTACAAATATCTGCAATACGTCCGTCGATAATTACACTTGTATCGAGAACTTTCCTTTTTATATTGGATGGAGCAGCTTCTGTATCGCCATCTTGCTCTGTACCTTTTTTCCTTGTTTTAACCGAGTTAGTCACAAGGTTGGTTAGCTCATCCCGTTTTTTAAAGCCCACCTGGAAGCCTAAATAACCAAATATTAAAGTCAAGAGAATTGGAGCGACTGTGTTGATGATCGGTAACTGAATTGAATTCAGCGGAAGACCAATAAGGAAGGCCAATAGAAGGCCAAGTAAAAGCCCCATACTTCCAAATATAATATCCGTGATGGGAGCAATAATTAATTGTTCTTCCACCCATTTAATGAAATGTACTACATGATCAACCATCCAGAAAGTAATGATATAAAAAATAATTGCACCTGCGAAACCAGTAAAAATAGGATTAGTAATAAATGAATTATCAGTAATTAATGAAAATAAATCTGGCAATACGATGATTCCTATAGCTCCTCCTACGATTAAGAAACACAGTTGTATAATTCTTTTTAACATTCCTTCACCTCCCATTAATAATTATAAACGAGGACTTTCCTGCTTTAATAGTTTTTACCCATTAATTAACTTGCTGTAAAGAAGATGTAATTACACTGTAACAAAAAGCATATATCAGCCTTTTTATGCATTATCTATTATTATAACCTGATTATACGTCAGACAGATGTCAGAACTTCCATATTTTATCTTATCTTATAAGCTGTGCTGCCCAATTTCTGTTTTTATATGTCTCAGCCCATGGTGGATTTTTTTAGCTCTTACTTCTCCTATACCCTCTACGTCATCCAAATCCGCTACGCTTGCATTCAACAAATTAGATAGCTTGCCAAACCTCTTTACGAGATTATGGATGATACTAAAGGGCAGCCTTGGTATCTTATGAAGGGCCCGATACCCACAGGGTGAGACGATCTGTTCCATCGGTACAAACCCTGTATATCCAAGAGTTTTCATAATAGCTGTGTCCTCAACAGATTCTGAATAGGATAAATCAACAAATGCCTGAAAAACCTGTTCTGGCTTAAGGCCCTCCGAATCAATTGTGTAATCCTTTAAGACAAGCATTACCTCCTGTTCCACCACATGCAGCATTTCATGTAATTGCAAACGCAGCAGCCTTCCTTCAACACCTAATTCATTCATATAAATCAAAAGCTCGGTTTTAATTCTCATAACCATTATAAGCCTCTGCATTACATATAGAATATCCGCATATGTTACCATCTCTTCAAATTCCAGCTTACTTAAATTATGAATACTTTCCTGCAAAACAGAACGATATCGTTCAAGTGTTTGCATCGCTTGATTAGCCTTTGTTAATATCACAGACAATTCCCTCAGCACGTATCGAAAGTTTCCTTGATAAAGAGTAATGATATTTCTTCGTTGAGAAATGGCTATTACCAATGCCTTCGTCTCTTTAGCAATTCTCTCGGCTGTTCGATGTCTCATTCCGGTTTCCATTGAAGGTATCGTTTTATCTGGTACAAGATGGGCATTCGCAAGCATAATGGTCTCTACTTTCTCATTAAGGATAATGGCTCCATCCATTTTAGCTAATTCATATAGATAACTGGGTGAAAAAGGGCAGCCGATTTTAAATCCTCCATCTACAAGGGCTTTAACTTTATCGTTATATCCAACCACAATTAATCCACCCGTATTGGCACGCAAAACATTATCGAGGCCCTCTCTAAAGGGTGTGCCTGGGGATACCAATTGAATGATTTGCGCCTTGGCTTTTTCTGCTGCCTTTTTATCCATTACCTTAACCCCCTAATGCATATTTTAAAGCTTCGCTTACCGAATTGACTCCAATCACTTTGATTTCTGACGGAGGTTTCCAGCCACCCAAATTATTGGCAGGCACGATAATACGCTCAAATCCAAGCTTCGCTGCTTCCTTTACTCTTTGCTCTATCCGCGATACCCTTCTAACTTCACCGGTTAATCCAACTTCACCAACAATACAATCCGTTGCTCTAGTAGGTACGTCTTTAAAGCCTGAAGCTATACTGACAATTACAGCCAAATCTACAGCAGGCTCACCCAACTTTACTCCACCGGTGACCTTTAAATATGCATCTTGGTTTTGAAGTAAGAGACCAACTCTTTTCTCCAGAACAGCCATTAACAAAGAGACACGATTATGGTCAATTCCTGTTGCCATCCTTCTTGGATTAGGGAAGATAGATGGAGAAATGAGGGCTTGTATTTCTACAAGTATGGGCCGTGTTCCTTCCATCGAAGCTACGACAGTTGAACCCGCTGCGCCCTGAGAACGTTCTTCGAGGAATATCTCCGAAGGATTCAAAACTTCCTCTAATCCTTCTTCCTTCATTTCAAAAATACCCATTTCATTTGTAGAACCAAATCTGTTCTTGACTGCCCTTAAAATACGATAAGTATGATGACGTTCCCCTTCAAAATAGAGCACGGTATCCACCATATGTTCCAATAGTCTCGGTCCGGCAATATTACCCTCTTTTGTAACATGGCCAACAATAAATATTGCAATTCCCTTTGTCTTAGCCAGTCTCATTAATTCAGCTGTACATTCACGAACCTGTGATACACTGCCTGGAGCAGATGTTACATCAGGATGGAATACTGTTTGAATAGAGTCGATTATGACAAAATTAGGGTTCATTTCATTGATAGCTTGTTCAATCATCCCCATATCTGTTTCAGAATAAACATAGAGATGGTCTGAAGATACCCCCAGTCTAACAGCCCTCAGTTTTGTTTGCTTCACTGATTCTTCGCCAGATATGTACAAAACATCGTAATTATTATTCGCTAGCTGGGATGAAACCTGCAGTAATAAAGTAGATTTTCCAATTCCTGGATCTCCACCTATCAATAATAAGGACCCAGGTACAATTCCTCCTCCAAGAACACGATTGAGTTCATTTGAATCTGTCAATACGCGAGGTTCCTGCTCCGTACCTATGGAAGTAATCGATGTAGGTTTCGCCATTGCCTGATCCGAATGGGTAAAAGCTGTACGTCTCTGATTTTTATTAGCTGTTATTTCAATTTCCTCTGTCATGGTATTCCATTCATTACAGCCAGGGCATTTCCCCATCCATTTTGCTGATTCATATCCACAACTTTGGCAGATAAATTTCGTTTTCTTTTTTGCCATATTTCTTTAATCCTCTCCGGGGAATAAATTAACTAATTATGTGCTTCTCTTTTTATTTTACGGATTATATCGCTATTCTTATTCTTATTATTTGTCATTATAAAGTATTTATAGCTATCTGTAAGGAAAGGGCACAACCCTATGGCAGTGCCCTCAAACCAATATTTCTTACTTAGCAGCTATTACTTCATCCCCTGTTTTGGCAGTAAACTCACCATCAACCACATCGATAGTAATTTTTTTACCTTTTTCAATCTTTCCTTTCAACAGTTGTTCTGATAAGAAGTCTTCAACATGTTTTTGGATAGATCTTCTCAAAGGACGTGCTCCATAATCAGGATCATAGCCTTCTTCTACAATTTTTCCTTTTGCCGCTTCCGTCAATTCAAGATTAATATCCTGCTCAGCCAAGCGTTTAATCAGCTGGTCACCCAGCAACGTAACAATCGATTTCAAATGCTCTTTTTCCAGAGAGTGGAACACAATAATCTCATCAATTCTGTTTAGGAATTCTGGACGGAAAGCACGTTTTAATTCTTCCATAACCTGGCCTTTCATATCTTTATAATCCTGGCCTTGATCCTGCATATTGAACCCAACATAACGATTCTTTTTCAAACTGTGAGCTCCGACATTGGAAGTCATAATCAAAATTGTGTTACGAAAATCAACTGTCCTACCCTTTGAATCTGTCAGACGTCCATCTTCTAATACCTGTAACAGGATATTAAAGACATCCGGATGCGCTTTTTCAATTTCGTCAAGAAGCACAACGGAATATGGTTTACGACGAACCTTTTCTGTTAATTGTCCGCCTTCCTCATACCCAACATATCCTGGAGGTGACCCAACAAGGCGGGATGTTGAATGCTTTTCCATATACTCAGACATATCAATTCTAATCATTGCATCTTCATCGCCAAACATTGATTCGGCCAGTGCTCTAGCTAATTCTGTTTTACCAACCCCTGTAGGACCAAGGAAGATAAATGACCCGATTGGACGTTTAGGATCTTTCAGTCCAGCTCTTGCTCTACGCACAGCTTTAGAAATAGCTATAACTGCTTCTTCCTGACCAATCACACGGTTATGGAGAATCTCCTCCATATTCAGAAGCTTATCAGATTCAGTTTGTGCAAGCTTCGTAACCGGTATACCAGTCCAGCTCGATACAACGTGCGCAATATCTTCTACAGTAACTTCGCTGTTTTCTTTCCCTTGTTTCTCTTTCCATTCACGTTTTGTATTCTCAAGTTCTTCACGTAATTTTTGTTCGATATCACGCAATGATGCCGCTTTTTCAAATTCCTGACTTTGAACAGCCGCATCCTTCTCTTTTCGTGCCTCTTCCAGGCGAACTTCAAGTTCCTTTAAATTAGGCGGCGTAGTGTAGGAACGGAGTCTTACCTTGGAACCTGATTCATCAATCAGGTCAATTGCCTTATCTGGTAGGAACCGATCGGAGATATACCGATCAGATAGCTTAACTGCAGCATCGATTGCTTCATCTGTGATTGATACTCTGTGATGTGCCTCATAGCGATCGCGCAAGCCTTTAAGTATTTGGATAGATTCCTCAATTGTTGGCTCGTCAACCTGAATTGGCTGAAAGCGTCTTTCCAAAGCTGCATCTTTTTCAATATATTTTCTATATTCATCAAGTGTTGTGGCTCCGATACATTGCAATTCCCCTCTAGCCAATGAAGGTTTTAGAATATTGGAGGCATCAATTGCTCCTTCGGCTCCGCCTGCACCAATTAAGGTATGGAGTTCATCAATAAACAGAATAACATTACCTGCAGCACGAATTTCATCCATCACTTTTTTAAGGCGATCTTCAAATTCACCGCGATATTTCGTACCGGCAACAACTGTCCCCATATCGAGTGTCATAACTCTTTTATCTCGAAGGATCTCAGGAACTTCATTATTAATGATTTGTTGGGCGAGTCCTTCTGCAATTGCTGTTTTACCGACTCCCGGTTCACCAATAAGCACAGGATTATTTTTAGTACGACGACTTAATACCTCAATAACCCGTTGTATTTCTTTATTTCTTCCTATTACCGGATCCAGGCTGCCTTCTCTCGCAATCGCAGTCAAATCCCGGGCAAGGCTATCCAAGGTAGGCGTGCTTGCTACAGAAGATGATCCTCCCTGATGAATACCTGCTTCATTGCTGCCTAAGAGTTGTAATACCTGTTGTCTTGCTTTATTCAAACTTACACCCAGATTATTCAGAACACGGGCTGCTACACCTTCGCCTTCGCGAATTAACCCTAATAAGACATGTTCAGTACCTACATAAGAATGTCCCAGCTTTCTGGCTTCATCCATAGACAATTCAATGACTTTTTTAGCACGAGGAGTATAATGAATAGTTTGTACAGTCTCAGATCCCTTACCAATCAGGCTCTCAACCTCTTCCTGAATTTTTTCAGGACTTAACCCAAGAGCATAGAGCGCTTTAGCAGCTATTCCATCCCCTTCTCTCACTAAACCAAGCAAGATATGTTCAGTGCCAATATTATTATGCCCAAGCCTAATTGCCTCTTCCTGTGCAAGTGCCAATACTTTTTGTGCTCTTTCTGTGAATCGACCAAACATCATTATGTTTTCCTCCTATTCATCTTGTGTTTTATCTTCCATCAATAATCGATCCCTGATTAAAGTAGCCCTTCGAATATCCCTGTTTTTTGAATTTAACTCCCCTCCTGCATATCGCTGAAGGAATCCAGGCTGAGTAACAATCATTAATTCATTTAATATATGTTTAGATATATTAGGAATGTAACCTAAATCAATACCTAATCTAACATCTGATAAACATTTTGCCGCTTCCTTGGATTCAATGATTCTGGCATGAGACAGTATACCAAGTGAACGGAAAACCCTATCTTCCAATTGTATGTTTGATGATTGTACTAATGTGTCCCTTGCTGCCTTTTCCTGCATAATAATCTGTTCCACTACACTGGTTAAATCATCAACGATGTCTTCCTCGGTCTTTCCGAGCGTCATTTGATTGGATATTTGAAATATATTTCCCAGTGCCTCGCTGCCCTCACCATAGATACCGCGCACAACCAATCCTAATTGATTAATAGCAGATACCACTCTGTCTATCTGTCTTGTTAACACAATGCCCGGTAAATGAACCATGACAGATGCTCTTAATCCAGTTCCAACATTCGTTGGACAACTTGTTAGATATCCAATCTTTTCGTCAAATGCATAGTCCAATTCACTCTCTACCCAATCATCAATTCTGCTTGCTACTTCGAGAGCTTCAGAAATTTGCAGTCCAGGATATAGACATTGAATTCGGATATGATCTTCTTCATTAACCATTATGCTGACTTCTTCATTTTCTGAAATAAGGCAGGCACCTACATCTTTATGTTTTGCCAACAGAGGGCTTATTAAATGTTTTTCTACCAGTACTTGCTTATCTAATGGATTTAGATCTATCATTTTTACCATTTCCAAATGTCCTAATCCTGAAAGATACTGACCGCCAATACGATCTTCAACTTTTTTTAGTAATCTTTTGGCTTCTTCCTGTGAAAAAACGATCGGAAAGGCGACATTTTTTACGTTTCTGGCCAATCGGACTCTTGAGCTCAATACAATATCCGATTCCGGCCCTTCCTGGTTCATCCATGAGCTGATGGCATTCTCCATAAAGTGTTCAATTGTCATTTTTGTTCGCCCCCTTCTTGAGAGGCTTCAATTTCCTTCTCTAATGAACGAATCTGATCCCTGACTTCTGCTGCCTTCTCAAATTCCTCTGCCTCAACATAATCATTGATTTGAGCCTTTAAATCATTTATTTGCTTTCTTATATGTAAAGTTCCGCCAGCACGTTTAGGAATTTTTCCGTTATGATGAACATTCCCTCCATGCAATTTTCTTAATATGGATTCCAAATATGGATTGAATGTCTTATAGCAATCCGAACATCCAAACCGACCGATATTAACAAATTCACGGTATGTTAATCCACAATGGGGACATATCAGTTGATCTTCATTACTAAAGGGCGATTTAGAGTCGGCTGATTTCATACCTAATCCCATATTTAATAAACCTGCTAACAGATTATTGAATGAAAAAAAATCGCCTTTTTCTTCAGCACAATATTCACAAAGGTTTACTTCCATTTGTTTGCCGTTAACGATTTTTGTAACCTTCATCGTAGCGGGTCTTTCGTTACATTCCTGACAAAGCATTGTTTTCACCCTCTCCGTAGCAACTCATTTATACCTTAATGTCATAAACATCGCTTTTAAGATTCGCGCGCGCAATTCATCTCGTTCAGGTAAATCATAATGGAGTACAGAACGGTCCATTACACTCAACATGATTTTTGCTTCCCGTGAAGATATAACTTCTTCCTCAACTAATCTGCCAATTAAATCTTCAGAATTACTTTGAGAGATACGCTGTCCAACCAAATTACTGATTTGTTCAATTAAATGTGCTCTGTCATGGGACTGTACCCGCATTATACGAATATAACCCCCACCACCCCGTTTACTTTCTACCAGATAACCTCTTTCGATTGTAAAACGAGTATTGATCACATAATTAATTTGAGAGGGAACGCATTGGAACTTATCAGCAATTTCGCTTCTTTTTATCTCTACCAATTCTTTCTCGCTTATATCGAGAACGCTCTTCAAATAATTTTCAATAATATCGGATATATTTTTCATATAGGCTCCCCCTCTCACTGTTTTGACTTTGACTATATTTGACTATAATTATACAAAAGCATCCTCAATTTGGCAATCATTATACTTTACTCTAACTTATTATATGTATACTGCACAATTAACCTTTTTATAAAAAACCAATACTTCAATTCTACCCAAATTTCCTTTTTTAAAACCCTGAAACCTTCCTGTAAAAAGGATCTTTTTTCCCTAAAATACAAAAAAACCAGTTCAATTTGAACTGGTTTTGGCTGCCCGGCAACGTCCTACTCTCACAGGGACTCGCGTCCCAACTACCATCGGCGCTGAAGAGCTTAACTTCCGTGTTCGGAATGGGAACGGGTGTGGCCTCTTCGCCATCATTACCGGACTATGGTGGAGCCTAGCGGGATCGAACCGCTGACCTCCTGCGTGCAAAGCAGGCGCTCTCCCAGCTGAGCTAAGGCCCCAAATTTTTAAAATGGTCGGGAAGACAGGATTCGAACCTGCGACCCCTTGGTCCCAAACCAAGTGCTCTACCAAGCTGAGCTACTTCCCGATATAATGGCGCGCCCGAGAGGAGTCGAACCCCTAACCTTTTGATCCGTAGTCAAACGCTCTATCCAATTGAGCTACGGGCGCATATAGAGTGCCGAGGGCCGGTCTCGAACCGGCACGGTAGTCACCTACCGCAGGATTTTAAGTCCTGTGCGTCTGCCAATTCCGCCACCCCGGCATATAACTTGGCATTGGAGCGGAAGACGGGATTCGAACCCGCGACCCTCACCTTGGCAAGGTGATGTTCTACCACTGAACTACTTCCGCATTATACAGTAAAGCAGTGATAAGAACTTAGGCCAATGAGGTTATCGTTCCTGCTCACTCGCTTATTTATCTATAAAAAATGAGCCATGAAGGACTCGAACCTTCGACCCTCTGATTAAAAGTCAGATGCTCTACCGACTGAGCTAATGGCTCACAATAATGGTGGAGGATGACGGGATCGAACCGCCGACCCTCTGCTTGTAAGGCAGATGCTCTCCCAGCTGAGCTAATCCTCCAATATAAAAAATA
>NZ_MAYV01000005.1:0-51729 GCF_001685035.1 Bacillus sp. FJAT-27986
TGTTTCGTTGTCGTTTTGGCGACTTAACTATCATACCAAGTTAGCAACCTCATGTCAACAAATTTTTTTATTTTTTTCTTTATCGCTTGCTTCGTATTTAATACTGCAGCAGCGACGTTTATTAATATACCACCTTGTTTTTTATTTTGCAATACTTTTTTATAAAAGTTTTTGTTTTTATCTTTTCTTATACTATGAAGCTTAGATTTATATCCTTATCTTCATATATCAATTATACGAATGAAAGAAAATAAAGAAGAAGCTGCCCTTAACCGGCAGCTTCTTCTTTAAAATCTTATCTATGTCTCATTAACGGGAATAACAGTACATCACGAATTGAAGGTGAATTAGTTAGTAGCATAATTAGACGGTCCATACCAATTCCAAGACCTCCTGTTGGAGGCATACCATACTCCAATGCTTCTATATAATCATCGTCCATCATATGTGCTTCATCATTACCTTGTTCACGCTCTTTTAATTGCGCTTCAAAGCGTTGACGCTGATCAATTGGATCATTCAGCTCAGTGAAGGCGTTCGCATGCTCACGTCCCACGATAAATAACTCAAAACGATCAGTAAAGCGTGGATCATCCTCATTCTTTTTAGCCAACGGAGAAATTTCTACCGGATGACCATAAATGAAGGTTGGTTGTATTAACTTCTCCTCGATTTTTTGCTCGAAGAATTCGTTAACAATATGACCGTATGTCATAGATTCAGTAATTTGGACATCATGTTCTTTAGCAAGCGCACGCGCTTCTTCAACTGATGTTTCTTTCCAGAAATCTACACCTACGTATTCTTTAATTGCATCTACCATATGAAGTCTTGTCCATTTTGGTGTTAAATCCACTTCATAATCACCGTAAGGAATGACAGTTGTTCCTAAAACTTCTTTTGCAATATAAGCAATGACATTTTCAGTCAAGTCCATTACATCATTGTAGTCAGCATAAGCTTCGTAAAGCTCAAGCATTGTGAACTCAGGATTATGTCTTGTGGACACTCCTTCATTTCTAAATACTCGGCCGATTTCGTATACTTTTTCCAAACCACCAACAATTAGCCTTTTCAAGTGTAATTCAATGGCAATACGCATATACATAGGCATATCAAGCGCATTATGATGCGTTATAAACGGACGTGCAGATGCACCACCAGCAATTGAATGAAGCATTGGTGTTTCAACCTCAAGGAATCCTTGGTCGTCAAAGTAACGTCTCATTGCCTGAATGATACGACTGCGTGTTACAAATGTTTTTTGGCTTTCTTCACTTGTAATTAAGTCTAAATATCTCTTACGATAGCGCTCTTCAATATCTTTTAATCCATGATATTTTTCCGGAAGAGGACGAAGGGACTTAGTAAGATATGTAAACTGGCTTACTTTTATAGAAAGCTCTCCCACTTTAGTTTTAAATACCGTTCCTTTAATACCTACAATATCGCCAAGGTCAGCCATAGTGAATAGCTCATAAGCTTCTTCCCCAATAGCATCCTTACGCACATATATTTGAATTTGACCGCTCACATCTTTAATATGAGCAAAGCCTGCTTTTCCTTTTCCACGCTTTGTCATAATTCTGCCAGCTATAGATACTTCCGCATTCTTTGTTTCTAAATCCTCTTTTTCCACATCTGCATATTCATTGCTAATTTCTTGAGCCAAATGTGTACGTTCGAATCTTTTGCCAAATGGATCTATGCCCATTTCTTGGATGCGGTTCATTTTGTCACGTCTGACTTTTAATTGGTCGTTTAATTCTTCATAATTGCTCATCTTATTTCCACTCCATCTCTATCACGTATATACTGTTCCTTTATTTTACACAACCTTAGAACCTAATATATAAAAAATATCAATATCCTTTTAAAAGTATCATAAAAACTGCCGGTTTTACCGGCAGTTTCTACATACTTATTATACAGTATATCAGGTACTGTCAAATCATCAAACTGCACGAACGGCTTCATGGAGTTCAATATCTTCCACCATATTATAAAGCAGCCCTACCAATTGTTCACGTGTGTTGCACTCATTTATCTCATTTCTGATTCTACCGCTTCCTTTAATACCTTTCAAATACCAAGCTGCGTGTTTTCTCATCTCACGCACAGCGATAAACTCATCCTTCAATGCAATAAGGCGGTCAAGATGCAGGACGCAAACATCGATTTTTTCACGAACAGATGGCTCCGGCAAAAGGATCCCATTTTCTAAATACTTAACGGTTTGGTACATCATCCACGGATTCCCGAGTGCAGCACGACCGATCATGACTCCATCACAGCCAGTTTCTTCAAGCATCCTCTTGGCATCCTGCGGAGTCTGTACATCCCCATTTCCAATAACCGGTATATTGACAGCTTCTTTTGCCATACGGATATAATCCCAGTTTGCCGTTCCTTCATACATTTGAACCCGAGTACGTCCATGGACAGATATCGCACTTCCGCCCGCTCTTTCAACTGCCCTTGCATTCTCTTCAACAAATATATGCTTGTCATCCCAGCCAATTCTCATTTTAACCGTAACCGGTTTATCTACTTTATCAACTACAGCTGAAACCATCTCATAAATCTTATCCGGATTTAGTAACCATCTGGCTCCCGCTTCACATTTAATAATCTTGTTAACAGGACAGCCCATATTAATATCAATTATATCTGCATTGGTGTTCTTATCCACAAACTGAGCTGCCTGAACAAGCGATTCTTTTTCTCCACCAAAAATTTGAAGGCTCAACGGCTTTTCTCGTTCATCAATATAGAGCATGTTGAGGGTTTTTTCATTTCCATAAATTATTCCCTTATCACTAACCATTTCTGCACAAACAAGCCCTACCCCAAATTCCTTAACTGTTAAACGAAATGCTGAGTTACAAACTCCGGCCATAGGTGCAAGTACAACCGGATTCTTCATTTCGACATTGCCAATCTTCAACAATTCAATTCCTCCCTATCCTTTACTTGCACTTATCATTAAATCTATTTAACGAGAGGTTTTAGTTCCTCCACTGTAATGTCCAACTGATTTGCAATATCCTGCAAAAAGCGCTCAGAGGGTATTCGGTTGCCTCTTTCTACCTCGCCAAGCATTGAGACAGAGACAGATAACTCCCTTGCAAATTCCTCTTGAGTAAAACCTTTCAGCTTTCTAAATGCCCTAATACGCCTTCCCCATTTTTCCGCTTCCATATCTGAACCCCTTCTTTTTCGGGGATATCATCCATGATTTCCCTTATAGGTTTTTCCATATTAGGCAGAATGATGTCCTTATCTATCTCCACGAGCGGGATAACCACAAAGGCCCTATCAAGCATCCGCGGATGAGGGACAATTAGGTTTTTCGTTACAATATTTTCTTGATTATATAACAAAATGTCAAGGTCTATTGTTCGCGGACCCCACCTAATTTCCCTTTTTCTGCCAAGATTTTGTTCTATCTTCATGCAGGTAACCAATAGTGTTTGTGCATCGAAAGTTGTGTTTATACAAACAACCATATTCAAAAATTTACCTTGTTCTAAATAGCCTACTGGATTTGTCTCATATATAGATGATAAAGATATAATCTCAATTTCAGGTACTGCTGCCAATTCGCTTATGGCATCCTTTAAATTCGATTCTCTATCCCCTACATTTGTACCTAATCCAATATAAACTTTATTCATCATGCTGCTCTTGCTCCCTTATAATCTCAACTGCAACAAAATCGTAATGACCCGGTATCGGTGGGTCTGGTTTCACAACCTTGATTTTGCATGAATGAATAATTGAATATGTGCCTAAAATTTCTGCTGATATCTTTTCTGCCACTGCTTCGATTAGATTATATGGCTTTCCTTCCACAATAGCCTTACATAAAGTGTATATTTCAGCATAATTAACCGATTTATTCAGATCATCTGTTTCTCCGGCGACTTGCAGATCCAAATACAATTCTGCACTTACTCTATAACGCTGTCCAAGCTTATTTTCTTCTTCATAAACACCATGGTATCCATAAAATTCCATATTTTCAAGAATTATTTTATCCATTTACTTTCACCTTTCCAAGCATCGCATCCATCATACGGGCCATACGGGACATCTCTTTCACATCATGCACCCTTATGATTTGACACCCCTGCTGAATCCCTAAACATATTGTCGCCCCTGTACCTTCCATTCTTTCCTCTACTGGTAGATCAAGTGTTCTGCCGATCATTGATTTACGTGATGTTCCCAATAAGACGGGGTAACCCAGGCTGGTCAATATGTCTAAATTTCGCATCATCAGCAAGTTCTCCTCCAGTGACTTCGCGAAGCCGATACCTGGATCCAGCACAATTTTATCGTTACTAACTCCAGCATCTTTAACAATCTGAATACTTTCATATAAATCATTTAAAACATCACGCAAAAAATGATCATAGGAAGCCTGCTTACGATTATGCATGAGGATGATCGGAGCGCCTGAATCGGCAGCAACACGGGCCATTTCCTCATCACCTTTAGCTCCCCAAACATCGTTTATGATAGTTGCCCCTGCATGAAGTGCTTCTTTTGCCACATCCGCTTTATATGTATCTACCGAGATCGGTACATTGATCTCTTTTGTTAATTCCTTAATAACAGGAATGATTCGCTCCAATTCTTCATCTGACGAAATTCGCTGATGGCCAGGTCTCGTCGACTCACCACCGATATCAATGATATCTGCTCCAGCTTTTATCATTTCCTTTGCACGCAAAACCGCTTGTTCTACTTTGTTAAACTGGCCTCCATCAGAAAACGAATCCGGAGTGATATTTAAAATTCCCATAATCTTAGTGCTTTGTCCAAGTTCCAATCTATATTGTCCACATTCTAGAATCATCTTTTTTTGTGGTAGTTCCATAATAATTTGCTCCTTTAATTAGACTCCGAAATTACTCTATGCAAATCACTATACCACATGTTATTTGTAAAAAAGAAAGAAACACAGAAAACCAAAACAAAAGGAGGCATTTAGCCTCCTCCATATGTTTAGCTTATTTACTCTTCTATACGATTAATCTTCAAAGTTATATAATGGTGTACTTAAATATCTTTCACCATTATCCGGGATGATTGCTAGAACTTTTTTGCCGGCACCAAGTTTTTTGGCAACTTCCAATGCTGCAAAAATAGCTGCCCCTGCAGAAATACCACCAAGAATACCCTCTTCTTTAGCAGCTTTTCTTGCTTGTTCAAAGGCTTGTTCATTTTCAACTTTTATAATTTCATCATAAATATTTGTATTTAATGTATCAGGTATAAAGCCTGCACCAATCCCCTGAATTTTGTGAGGCCCTGGAGTACCGCCTGATAGAATCGGTGAATCCGCTGGTTCAACTGCAATAATTTTAATATCTTTGTATTTCTCACGCAGCACTTCTCCAGCACCCGTAATAGTTCCGCCTGTACCTATACCGGATATAAAGGCATCCAATTGATCGCCCATTTGTTCTACAATTTCTTTACCGGTTGTTTTTCTATGGACTTCTGGATTGGCCTCATTTTTAAACTGCTGCGGCATAAAGTACCCATGTTCATTAACAAGTTCCTCCGCCTTAGCAATTGCACCTTTCATTCCATCTTTACCAGGAGTAAGAATAAGTTGGGCTCCATATGCCTTCAATAAGTTACGGCGTTCCATACTCATTGTATCCGGCATTACCAATATAGCTTTATACCCTTTTGCTGCTGCAACCCATGCCAACCCAATGCCTGTATTACCGCTTGTTGGTTCAACTATCGTTGTACCCGGCTTTAGAAGACCTTTTTCCTCGGCATCTTCAATCATGGCAAGTGCGATACGATCCTTAACACTGCTTCCCGGATTCATATATTCCAATTTCAAATAAACCTCTGCAGATCCATCTTCTACAATCTTATTTAATTTAACAACAGGTGTATTACCTATTAATTCAGAAATATTATTTGCTATTTTACCCAACTTATCCACCCCTAATCCATAGTATTTTCATTGGTTTTATATACAATTTAGCTATTTTTACGCTTTCTGTCAACTATTATACTTCTAAATTCCCAGATTTTCTCGCATCTAACCATGTGAAATAATCTTTATGGCTCATTTACAGTATATAAAAGAAAATAGAGCACATGACTCTATTTTCCATAAATCCAATCCACATCATACTGTTCCCAAAGCATATCTGCAGATACAGGTATATTCATTTGTTCCATTGCAGTCTTTCTTTTAAGATTAGATTTTATTTTTCCAAAGGATAGTTCGGATTTACCAATCTGATCACGCAAATAGAGTATCGCATATCCATCCTTGATCTTAATTGGCTGACTCCATTCCCCTGGTTTTAATGAAGCCGCAGTTTCTTTATATTCTTCAGGGACAGACTCGGAATCTAAAGATATATACCCTAATTCTCCACCATTATTGGCCGTATATTTATCTTCCGAGCGCTCTATTGCCATTGCAGCAAAATCAGTTCCAGCCTTCAATTCCTTAATAATCGCATTTGCTTTTGCCTTTTCACTAAGTACGATATGGGATAGACGATAGAGATCAGTGAACTTTAATAAGCTTTCATTACTTTTATAGTAAGACTCAACTTCCTTGTCTGTTATAACGGCATCCTTTGTCAACAACTTCTCAAGCAGAATTGAAACTTCAAGTTTCTTTTTGTGCTCCTTATCACTTATATGAGCGGGTGAATTTCCAGTAAAACCATATAACGCTTGCCGAAGAACAGCCTCCACTTTCATCTCATCCTCAGAAACAGTCAGCTGATGCTTAGCCGCCAATTGAAGAATAACTTCTTCATTTACCATTGTAGTTAATACATCTTTGCCATGTATCCTTTCCAATTCAGCGAGCCAGTCTGGACGGCTAATCTCTTCATCCCCTACTGCAGCAACAATTTCCGTTGCATCTTCCTTCATTGAATTTTCCCCCACCGTAAAGTAAAGGACAGTCACAATATTCAATAGAATTAAACCGGCGATAATGGACCAACATTGCTTACTTGACAAAGTAACTCCTCCAATAAATTACTTAGCTGTGTCTTTTAGCTCCTGAAGCTCCTCTTTGGTAAATATATATTTTTCATTACAGAAATGACATTGGGTTTCAGCCTGACCATCTGTCTCGATCATATCTTCTAATTCTTCTTTTCCAAGACTGATTAAAGCATTTGCTATCCTATCCTTGGAACATTGACACTGGAACGATATTGGCATTTTTTCTAATATTTTTACGTTTGTTTCTCCCAATACTTTATTAAGTACTTCTTCCGGAGTTAAACCATCCTGAATCATTTTGGATATAGGCGGAATTGATCCTAGAGCTTTCTCTATTTTTTCTATAACCTCTTCTTCCGTGCCGGGCATTAGCTGGATAATAAATCCACCCGCAGCAAGAATCGAGTCATCCGGATTAACCAAAACACCGACTCCTACAGATGAAGGAGTTTGCTCAGAGGCAACAAAATAATAAGTAAAGTCTTCACCAAGCTCGCCTGAAATTAAAGGAACTTGGCCAGAGAAATTATCTCTTAATCCAATATCTTTAACAACAGTTAACGTACCATTTGTACCAATAGCACGTCTTACATCAAGTTTTCCATGTTCATTAGACTCAAAATCAACATGAGGGTTTGTCAGATATCCCCTAACCTCACCCTTTGCATTACTATCAATGATAACCGGACCAATCGGACCATCACCCTCAATTTTAATAGTAATCTTTGCTTCGCCTTTTTGCATGGCTCCCATCATTACAGCCGCTGTCATTGCTCTTCCCAACGCAGCAGATGCTGTACGCCAAGAATCCTGTCTTCTTTGTGCCTCTGCAATAGTTTGCGTACTTGAGACTGCATACGCCCTTACTTGTCCATCAAATGCTAGTGCTTTAACTAAATAATCGTTCATGATAAACTCCTTCCAAATCCATTACAGGATTATTGTTGTATATTCTTTGAATAGATGATTTGCAGACCTTTTAATGTTAAATACGGATCGACAACATCAATTATGGATGTTTCATTTGCAATCATAGATGCTCTTCCGCCAGTAGCGATAACCATAGGATTCTGCTTACTCTGTTTTTTTATCCTGGTTACAATTCCTTCTACCTGTCCAATAAAACCATATAAAACGCCGGACTGCATAGCGTTTACTGTATTCTTCCCAATGATATTGGCAGGACGAACAATCTCTATCCTGGGCAGTTTAGCAGCCTTCGAATAGAGCGCCTCTGTAGAAATTTCAATTCCCGGGGCAATCACCCCTCCTAAATACTGGCTATGCTCATTTACATAACAATACGTTGTCGCTGTACCAAAGTCTACTATAATGATTGGCGCTCCATAATCATGAATTGCAGCCACAGCATTCACGATTCGATCTGCCCCAACTTCTTTAGGATTATCATATTTTATATTTAATCCCGTTTTAACACCAGGCCCAACAACCAAAGGCCTCAGTTGAAAGTATTTTGTACACATTCTTTCAAGTGAAGACATTATGGGAGGCACAACAGAGGAAAGAATCATTCCTTTTACATCATGGAAGGTTAACCCAACATGACTCAACAACTGATTAAATATCATTCCGTATTCATCTTCAGTTTTTCCCCGATCCGTACCAATTCTCCAATGAAAACAAAGATCATCATCCCTATAAACACCAATCGAAATATTCGTATTCCCCACATCCATCACCAATAACATGCAAAAACCCCCTATCGAAAAAGCTGAGACGACTGGTCAGGAGCGACAAGCATAAGACGAATACTCGGAGGGAGGGTTCTTCTCCCGTAGGGTATTTGCTTATGACTCGAGCTCCTAGGAGTCGAAGCTAGATTACATCAAAAAGCTGAAGGGCCTTGGTCAACCGCGACAAGCATAAGAGGAGGTGCGGAGGGAGAGCGCTTTTTCTCTCCCGCAGCAGCTACACTTATGTCTCGAGCGGTTAGGCCCTGAAGCTAGATTACATCAAAAAGCTGAGACGACTGGTCAGGAGCGACAAGCATAAGACGAATACTCGGAGGGAGGTGCTCTTTCCTCCCGCAGAGATCATGCTTATGTCCCGAGCTCCTAGGAGTCGAAGCTAGATTACATCAAAAAGCTAAAGGGCCTTGCTCAGCCGCGACAAGCATAAGAGGAGGTGCGGAGGGAGAGCACTTTTTCTCTCCCGCAGCAGCTACACTTATGTCTCGAGCGGTTAGGCCCTGAAGCTAGATTACATAAAAAGCTGAAACGACTGTAGCAAAGAACAAAGACTAAGTATGCCACATCCTGTGGCAACGCCTTCATGACCAACTTCCTGTTAGCATTCTATCCCTTTTCAAAAAAAGTGCCCCATTCATATGATGGGACACTCAGAATTCTTACAATTTATTAGGATCGTTTGTTTCCATATCCGGTGGTGTAGGAGGAGTTTGATCATCTTCTCTTTGCTCGGATATTGTATCGTCTTTGGATAGATCCTCAGACAGAATTTCCTTTTTAGCTGATACATTCACTGTAACATCGCTCGCTACCTTACGCTCAGGCAACTTACCATAATCCGCTAAGTGGCGAATTTGTTCAGCATCTAACGTTTCAATCTCAAGTAATGTATTAGCAATTAAGTCTAACTTACTGCGGTTTTCAGTAAGAATTTTTCTTGCACGTTCATAGCAAGTTTTGATGATATTTTGGATTTCGATATCAATTTCATAAGCAATCTTATCAGAATAGTTTTGCTCACTATTAATATCGCGACCTAAGAATACTTGGCCTCCTGAAGCCTGGCCAAATTGCATCGGTCCGAGTTTATCACTCATTCCATATTCAGTTACCATTTTGCGGGCAATACTTGTAGCACGTTGGAAGTCATTATGAGCTCCTGTACTCACTTCACCAAAGACAATTTCTTCAGCAACACGTCCGCCCAATAATCCGGTAATCTTATCGAACAGTTCAGGCTTAGTCATAAAGTAACGATCTTCACGCGGAAGCATTACAGCATAACCACCTGCCTGGCCACGCGGAACAATTGTTACCTTATGGACCATATCTGCTTCGTCAAGTACCAACCCGATAACCGTATGTCCGGATTCATGGAAGGCAACAATATTTCTTTCTTTCTTAGAAATGACACGGCTTTTTTTAGCAGGACCGGCAATCACACGATCCGTTGCTTCATCAATGTCGCTCATATCTACTTTTTTCTTATCTTGTCTTGCAGCTACCAAAGCAGCTTCATTCAAGAGATTTTCTAAATCAGCACCGGAGAAACCTGGGGTTCTCATCGCAATTGCTTTAAGATCCACATTTTCATCAAGCGGTTTGTTTTGTGCATGTACACGAAGTACAGCTTCCCTTCCAATTAAGTCAGGACGGTCAACCGTAATTTGTCGGTCAAAGCGGCCTGGACGTAAAAGAGCCGGGTCAAGAATATCAGGTCGGTTTGTAGCAGCAATGATAATGATACCTTCATTTGCTCCGAAACCATCCATTTCAACAAGCAATTGGTTCAGGGTTTGTTCACGTTCATCGTGTCCCCCGCCAAGGCCAGCTCCACGCTGACGTCCAACTGCATCGATTTCATCGATAAAAATAATACATGGTGCATTCTTCTTCGCATTTTCAAAAAGGTCACGCACACGGGAAGCACCCACACCCACGAACATCTCAACAAAGTCTGAACCACTGATAGAGAAGAAAGGTACACCTGCTTCACCAGCTACTGCTCTTGCAAGCAAGGTTTTCCCTGTTCCCGGAGGTCCTACTAAAAGTACACCTTTTGGAATTCTCGCACCTAATTCAGCAAATTTACGAGGGTCCTTCAAGAACTCAACAACTTCAACCAGTTCTTGCTTTTCCTCATCAGCACCTGCTACATCTTTGAAGCGCACTTTTTTCTTTTCTTCACTGTAAAGCTTAGCTTTACTTTTACCAAAGCTCATTACTTTGTTTCCGCCACCTTGCGCACTATTCATCAAGAAGAAGAACAATAGCAAAATAATGACGAACGGAATAATTGAAGTTAAGAATGTTACCCATACACTTGTTTCTTTTGCTGGAGCAACTGTAGATTTTACACCCTGTTCATCAATTAAGTCAGTAACCTCTTCAGCCTGTTCTGCAAGGATATATGTTAAATAATACTCATTTTCCTTAGCATCCTTTAATTGACCCTTAACAGAATATACTCCGCGTTCCACCTGTAAATCAGCGGATTTAACCTCACCTTTTTCAAGGCTTTCAATAAACTCATTATTAGAAATATGTTTAGTTGGCTCGGAATTTTGGTTAAACACACTTACTACTCCGATAATCGCCACAAAAATAAGTAAATAGAATATGGTATTTCTAAAAATACGGTTCATCCCTAACCTCCTCCCAAAAAACTAAATATAGTATTCGTATCTACAATCAGGTTACTTATATATTTTATATAAAGATCATAGCACAGTCTATTATGTGAATAGAACGGTTATTAATCATCTATATCCCTATTTGGCAGTTTCGTAAACTTCCCTTTTTAACACGCCAATGTATGGAATGTTTCTGTATTTTTCCATGTAGTCAAGCCCGTATCCGACAACAAATTCGTCAGGTACATTAAAGCAAGCGTAATCCGCATGTATATCTGCTTTTCTTCCGGATGGCTTATCCAATAATGTGACAAGCTTGATGGATTTAGCTTTTCTGTATTTAAATAAATCCACTAAATAAGAGAGGGTAAGACCGCTGTCTATGATATCTTCAATAATCAGCAAATCTCTGCCTTCTACAGATGTGTTTAAATCTTTAATGATTTTAACTTCACCGCTTGAAACCGTAGAAGTACCATAGCTGGAAACATCCATGAAATCCATTTCCAAATAGCTGTCTACATGCTTTAATAAATCGTTCATAAAAGGCATTGCACCTTTCAGCACACCTATCACTAATGGATTAAGATCCTTGTATTCCTCTGTAAGCAAAGCCCCGAGTTCTTTAATTTTGCCTTGGATTTCTTCTTCTGAAATCAAAATTTTCTCAATATCATTATGAATCGTCATTCGGTAGTCCTCCTAGAAGAGCATTATTCAACATACTTTATCATGATGGCTGGCATCGGGGTCTTTTCTAAATTAATCTTTTGCAGACCTGGTATCCAAACAATTTGATCATTCTTATTAACAATAATTGGCCAACTCTCCCGCTCATGCACAGGTATCTTGTGTTCAAGAAACAGCTTTTTCAGTTTTTTATGGCCCGTGAAGCCTTTAGGCTGATAACGATCTCCATCCCGCTTATTCCGCACCCTTAATGGTAAGTCCTCTTCACTTAAAGGTAAAATACATGTATATCGAGATGCATGCTCCCATTTTTCAGATAAGGGATCCAGCAGTACTGTTTCAATAACGGCGCCATTCGCAAGAGCCGTCTTCCCCGGTATACGGAGTTCCTTTGATAAAGTTACTGATGGCAGCCTTCCAAAATGGAAAAGCAACTGATCATATGCTTTCGTAACTTGAAGCCCAGAAGGTAATTGCACGGAGGTGGAAGGATTGGATTCTGTCAATAAAGACTGAATACACTCTATATGTACGTATGAAAATACATAAGGTTTCACTTGATAAAGATAGTTTAATATTAGATGAATCACCCTCCTTTGTAAAGGTTTTGGCACCTTTCCAAGAGAAGATATGGGAACTTTTAAAATCCCGTCCTTTTCAGTTAATTCAAGAGAATTATACTCTTTTTCAGCTAACACCATCAAAAACCCTTCATCTTGCTCCAAATCCTCGCTAAACCGTTGAATATGATCAAGCGCTTTACTATTTTCCTTTTTTATCATCGGTAATATGTATTTGCGGAATCGATTTCGGGTATAAATATCCTTTTCATTACTCGGATCTATGCGTGGGTTGAGATTCATCTCTGTACAATATTCCAGAATATCTTCTCTTGTAACAGCAAGAAAAGGACGTATGATCCATCCACCCCCGAATAATCTTTTCAGAGGAATTCCAATCCTCGCCATCCCAGAAGTCCCTCTAATAAGGTTCATTAAGACTGACTCCGCTTGATCATCCTTATGATGAGCAAGAGCTAATTTTTGCGCCGCACACTTTTCCATTATATCCCTATAAAATGCATATCGACAATCTCTGGATGCCTGTTGTGGATTTTTACCTGTATCTTTAATATATTTTGGGACATCTATCCGACTTCCTTCAAATGGGATTCCCCATTCCTCACATATTTTTTCTACAAATAAATACTCCTCAAATGATTCTTCACCTCTGAACATATGATCTACATGGGCAACCACAAGGGTTAGATTATAGGATTTTTTTATGCTATTTAAATAAGCAAGCAATGCCAATGAATCCGGCCCACCGGAAACACCAACCAAAATCGTGTCATTATGATTAATCAATTGTTTTTTATTAATATAAGCAGTCACTTTCGCCTCTAACATAAATATTCCTTTCTACCGTTGCTTTCAATTAATTATTATCGTACCACTCTTACAAATGGAATCCAAAAATTATCTTTCAAAAAAAAAACGGTAGAGACAGCGTTATTGTTTGTATTTGTTGTGAACTTATACAACTTGACCAAACATATAAAATGCATAAAGCAAGGTAATGATAGCAACTAAAAAAAACGTTTCAAAGAAACTGCTTTTATCATTGGATTTTCGTTTCCTCATCTGTACTCGACTGGTGTTAACTGGAGTATTCTTTTTTACAGCGGTGCGGGTAGCGGTTTGTTTTGTGTGTAAATGAGATATGACTTCCTTTTTCATATCAGTTGCCGTTATGTAATGACCCTTCAAAGCTTTTAAAAGAATGGACTCCAACTCTCTGAGTTCCTGCTTGTTTTTCACCAATTCCTTTAATTGGTTAATTCCTTCTCCGTTTTTATTAAACCTTTTTTGATAGGCTGCATTGATCACTATCATAGCGAGCGCAAATAAATCATATGATGGCTCTGCTCTTCTGCCCCCCAGCTCCCAATATCCCCGGTCAAAATACTCAGTGTATTCTTTAATCGCACGACCGATTTGCGTGGTTCCTCCTACATCTATAAAACGGACTTTAAAATCGGGTAATTGTACTATCAAGTTTTCAGGTTTTAAATCCCCAAAAACCCATCCTAGCTTATGCATTTCCTCAAGGCTGTTTAGAAGCTGCAGCATGAGTACACCAAGCCAATCTGAACTTCTTTTTTGCACAAACGTTAGAAAGGAATCTCCGGAAATATACTCCATCACGTAGAAAGGAATAATTTTTCCACTCCCTATACAATCATCCACATCTATCAAATAAGGTCCTAGGGATATTCCCTGGACCTTTGCAAATGATTTTAATACATTTACTTCTGCAGCAATAGTAGCACTGTTATCACTAAACTTGATTGCTACTGATCCATCCGAAGAATCTGCGAGGTAAACAATTCCATTAGCGCCATACCCTAATTCTTTTCGAATGATATAACTCTTATGATGCCATTTGCCCCTGATTACTGATCCAATTGGGAAGCTACATGGTTTCTTCGAAGTATTGATCATCGTCGCCTACTATTCTCCTTATAGAAGACTCTTTATTAAAATACTTAATGGCCTCACGAATAGCCGGACCAGTCGGGGTAATCCCTCCAGTCGTTAATTTGGCGAAAATTTTAGAAAGAGATTCAAGTCTAGGACTCCAATCCATTACTCTTTCCACTTCGGTTCTTTTCCCGGGAAATATAAAAACTGAGAACTGATTTTCACCACTTCTCGCATTTAGACTTATAGACAAATCTATAAGCGCCTCTTTAACCGTTGGCAGCTTATGCTTCATACTGGCACTTGTATCAACCAATACAAGAACCTCCATTTTTACTTTTTCTCCCAGATCCTCCACTACCTCCATTACCTCGCCGCGTTTATCAGGTGGTAATTCTTCCATAGTGATATGATTCCCCAATATTTGCTGAAGCTCTTTATTCACTACGCCCTGTATCGTTTGGTTCATTGCCTTCCTAGTGACCATTTGTACAGTTTGTGATAATTGCTCAGCATAGACGATTTGATGAATGCCAGCACCAGATGATGCTATATTCTCAATCTCTTGCATTCCCCCCTCGTCTATAATGTCCTTATCCATAACACCAATTACATTTACAGTAATTCCTTCCTCACGTGCTAGTGCAGCCATCGCTGTCGGGCTCTCTCCCTGATTGGAGCAGCCGTCTGTCAGCAATAATATTTGTTTAACTGTACCTGTCTTCATTTCATCATCCTCCTATACCGCTATTATTATTTCCATCTTCGCCTATATATAGGCGCTTTATACGATTAGGAGGATATTATTATTGAGCTTTTTTCTTCTTGGCACCGACAGGTATACTTGTCCATTTTGGAATATTATGATTGATTTGTGCGACGACAATTGTCATATCATCTTCAATTTTTCCTGAGCTTGTCCTGATTACCTCCTCGAGAATAATATCAGCTATTTCCTGTGGCCTGTCAGTCCCGATTTCTCTAATCTTTCTAATCATCCATGCTTCATAATTTTCTACATGTTTTGGCCCCTCAAATATTCCATCACTCATCATAATTAAAAGGTCACCGGCCTTTAATTGGTCATGAACCACATCCACATCAAATTCTTTGATAATACCAATTGGCAAGTTATTAGATTGGATTTTCGTAACCTGCTGCCCTCTCTTTATAAAGCTTGGAGTTGAACCCACTTTTAAAAATTTAACACTCGCATCCTGCAAATCAATCATCGATAAGTCAAGTGTTGAAAAGATTTCATCTGTAGTCCGCAATGAGAGAATCGAGTTAATCGATTTAATAGCTACCTTTTCCTCTATTCCAGACTCTAGTATTTTTTGCAGTAGCCCTAAGGTTTCTGAGCTTTCATTATGGGCCCTTTCTCCATTTCCCATGCCATCACTAATGGCAATCGCATGCTTCCCTTTTCCGATGTCAATCATGGTGTAACTGTCCCCTGATACAAGCCCTCCTCCCTTTGCAGCATGGGCTACACCAGTTTCTACTGTGTAGCGTTTGGCAGAACGGAATGTTAAGCGGCATAAACCTCCCTGAAACGAACTGCACTCTTCTTTGTAAACAATGATATGCTCTTCCAATATATCTGAGAGCATGGGGCCAATTAATTTCTCACCTACACCACTTCCCTCGCAATCTGGGATTTGCATATCTATATCAACATTCCCTTGTTCCAGGGAATAAATTTCTATTTGGTGGATATCCAAACCGAACCCCCGTATGGAATCCAGTAATTGTTCTTCATGAATATGGAGATTTTCGCGTTCTTTTGTAATCTCCTTAGCAAAGTCCTCCATTACCTTTGAAACTCCCTGGAGTTGATCTGCCACGAGCTTTCTACTTTCTCTCACTTGTTTTTTTAATTTTTGGTTTGCATTGTAATAAGAGATCTCCTGAAGCATCGCCTCCGTCACTTTATCATATCTTGTACAGAACCGTTTCCATTCTCTCTGCGTGGCCTGCGGAACTTGCCCGGACTCGTCCTGTAAACTCTCAACCAACTCTCCCATCATTCCATACGTATAATCAAAATTCTTCGCCCAGCAATGATCCTTTTTGAAACAGGTCTGGCATGTTTTTTCAGTCACATTGCTAAGAAAATAATCCAACTCACGTTCCTTTTCTACCTCCTTCGTTGTTTGTTCCTCCATCTGTGAAAAACTATTCGATAAAGCCTGGAAAACAGATGAAAATTGATTCACTCTTTGCGCAGTAACATCTCTGACCCTCCTGACATAACGTTGCTGTTCATTCGTATGCTCTGCTGTTCCAGGAATATGTTTGGCTACTTTTGAAATAAGGGTAGCAGGGGTCATAAAAAATAAAGCAATAGCCAATAAAGATTCATATAGAGTTACTGATATATTTTGACTCCCTTCCCCATAAAGGCCAATTAATAATGTGGCAATTATTAAACCTAATGATGCCCCTATTTTTTTCCCTTCTTTAAGAAGGCCTCCTAGTAAACCAGAGAAGGCCAATAAGCTCATCTGGAAAAGGTTGCTCAGATTGGCCAGACTGAATATTAAACCAGTTACCACTCCTACTGTCGATCCAATTGAGGCTCCTCCAGAGACTGCAAAAAGGAGAACTAAGTATCTGCTCAATGTATGATCAAGAGATATATGATAAATCGACCAGCCGATCGTACCGGTCATAACAGAGGCCAGCATGATAATCAAACTGATAACTTCCTCTGTCCTTAGTCCCTGTGGACTTTTTTTCATAGCAATCAGTGGGATACATTGAATAAAAATCATGGTAAGAATAAGAGCTAAACCTGCTTCAACACCGATCATCATGGCATCGTATATCTCAAACTTCATATATTTCAAATAGCGTTCCGTTGCTCCTGCAATTCCCATGGCTATTAAAACATATACACCAACAACTTTAAATTGATTCTCCACTGATGGCTGTCTTAGCTTATATAAGAGGAGGAATAAGGCACATGAAGCAAATAAACTTAAACCTGCTGACCAGGAGATTGTTAACGCACCTCCTATTGAGGCGACCATAACAAGCGGAGAACGTTCCCGCCTCATCATGTATACTGCTGCAAAGAATGGGAGAGAAAAAGGAGCCAACTGTGAAAGGATAAGCGCCCTTCCCAGGAGAAATCCCAAAACTACTAATATATATCCTTGTTTCACGAAGTAATCCTCTAGCTTCGTTACATACTTGTCCACTAATTGAGTAGGATTCCATTTGCCAGCATCATATTGAACATCAGTTACCGATCCATACATTGTACTTTGTGTTTTATCCACATTACCACTCCCTAACAGGTGATTGTCTTTTATTATAAAGGGGATATAATCCTAAATTTGTCAGAACGGAGGATGAGTTTTTATAAAGTGTTCGACGGCATTCCATGTGAATGGGCAGAAGAAAACACAAAGGTTATCGAAGGAATCATAAAGGAGAATATTTTATTAAACTACTTTGTAGGAAAGGCTAGAAGATAGAAGAAATAGATACTTATTTAAATGTAATATTCTAATTATTGGCTAAAATATTTAAACCATTGACAAAGTATTTACTAGATTGTAAGATAATTTTTGTGTTTAAAAGTATATTTGATTATGGCGGTGTAGCTCAGCTGGCTAGAGCGTACGGTTCATACCCGTAAGGTCGGGGGTTCGATCCCCTCCGCCGCTATTTTGAGGCCCCTTGGTCAAGCGGTTAAGACACCGCCCTTTCACGGCGGTAACACGGGTTCGAATCCCGTAGGGGTCATCTATACAAAAAACCAGGGATATATCCCTGGTTTTTTTGTGTTTATAAAGAATATAACTCTTCTAGATTTATCACTTCATACTATTCCATCTATAAGAACACTCAACAATCAAACATTTTTAACATGATGGCTTTATTGATTTTTAAATGAACAACATTTACTGACATGCTCATTCTAGTCAAATCCTTTAAACAGCAGGATTATACTACCCTATCTATGCCATATAATCCCTATATCAATTGATAATCAAATGTAAAAAACAAAAACAGACCAACAACTGATGTTGGTCTGTTATATAAATTGCCATTTTGTTTCAGCAGCAAGGTTTAGCCGCGTCTTCCGCCTCTGCCACCTCGTTTGGATTCTGTGTTCCTCTTAAGAGATGACATACGCTCTTCACTATCTTTCAAGAAGCGGGCCATTTTTTGTTCGAAGCTTTCTCGCGGCGGTCTGGAATCATGTCCTCCTCTTCCTCCCCGAGAGTCATTTCTTCCACCACGTGAATCGTTTCCTCTGTTATAACGAGGTCGTTGTTGATAAGATGATTGCGCAGGTTGTTCGCTCTCCTTCTTCTCAACAGCTTTTTTTATAGAAAGACCGATTTTGCCATCTTTCTCTACATTTATGACTTTTACTTCAACTTGATCTCCCACTTTTAGGTGATCATTAATATCTTTTACATAATTATCAGCAACCTCACTGATGTGGACAAGTCCTGTTGAACCCTCGGGCAGCTCAACAAATGCTCCGAAATTAGTGATTCCTGTTACCTTACCTTGTAACTTGCTGCCTACTTCGATTGACATAAAAAAATTGCTCCTCCTTAAGAAATTAAAAAAATAAAATAATGGAAGTTATAGCTTCCCCTTATATTATAATCACTTAAAAAAATATGTGTCAACGTGAGGGATATCTACTTGCCCTCATTTTCGGGAAGATTGAATATTATTTCTCCATCATCTGATAGAAAATATTCTTTACGCGCAAACTTTGCTATATATTCATCATCATTCAATTTAATGATTTCTTCCTTTAATCTTGCTTCATCCTTTTGAAGATCTGACAATTTCACTTTCAATTCACTTTTATGTTCTTCTTTAGCCTTCAAAGCGGAATGTTGAGAAAAGAGTGTTGTAAGAACGATCCCAGTTGTTATGATGGCAAAAAGCCCAAATATTACAAGCCTTCTTGTCAATCCTAATTTCTTTTTCTCAAAGGACTGGGTTCGTTTCTCTTGATATTGGGCATATGGCGTATCGATTTGTTTGATATTTTCCTTCTTTTTATCAAGCGATCCCATTTCCTTTCCTCCTTTAAGACTTATTTGTCCATTTTTTTAATAATTTATTGATAGTATTCTTCAACTTTTTTCCAATTCCTGCTAGTTTATCAAAAAACTTTTCGACAGGTGATTGCACACCGCCCGGAATTGTCTTCCAAAGCCATGACGCTGTACTAGTAAAGGGATAGAAAATCACCCTTACTATCGATATTAATGCCTTTAAAAGATACTTGGCAAGCCATAATAGAGGATTGCCAAACTTTAGCAACACTTGAAATATAAGCAATATAACAGTAATAATTAGCGCAATTAACCCTTTTATTGGCCGAATGAATAAGAGAGCTCCCAATTTAACAAGGAATTTACTGAATTTATTAACCCAATAAATAGTCATTTCCAGCAATCTTTTATATGAATTTCTAAGAAGGGCTTGATAGGCGGAATAACCGCATAGCAGTGCCAATAAGATATAAAAGCGCCATTCTCCCTGATTGGATTCGTATAAAACATAGAAAATGAGCAAGGCCTGAATGCACCAAAATAAGATGTCATTAATAAAAACAAACCATACTTTTCTCTTTGCTCTAACTAAAAAGCGGTTGTATGTATCAAATGCTGCTCCAAAGTAAATACCCATGCCAATCATGGATAACAGGGTTACAAACTGGGTGTCCAGACTCATCTGAACAGTTTGCCAAAGAATCCTTTAGCTTTCTCCCCGCTATGTTCGTCCAAGTAATTGATTTCAAGTATTTTACCTTTAATTGATACAATTCCTTTATCGACATCCAGGTTTTTCATTTGTAGATTTTGCCCTCTGACCGAAAGAAACCCCATGACCGTTTCGAGAAGGAACTCCTCATTGTCAAAGCTCTCTACCTGCTTAACACCTGATATATCGAGAAGCCTTCTACCCTTCATGCTAATATCGTGATCAGGTCCAGCTGATTTACTCGTTTGGTTTGTATCATAATATTGGTTCATCCTAATCCCCCATTATCAAACATTTGTACAAGTGTATGATAGGATGATAGGAATTAGACCATGCTTAAAACGACTCTGATAGTTTTGCTTCTTTTATGAGGGTATACATTCCTGCTGCCTCATCCTTCTTCGTTGTCTCCAGAAGTTTATCTACACGGACAGTCAGTACTTTTTGCCCCAATCTGATATCCAAAATATCTCCAATCTTTACATCGGCTGAAGCTTTGGATTCTTTACCATTTATTTTAATTCTTCCCTGATCTGCAACTTCTTTTGCAATTGTTCTCCTTTTAATAATCCGGGAAACCTTTAAAAACTTATCTAATCTCACTATGTATTCAACCTCCATTTATTCCTTTATATACCTGACTCTTTGGCTTGTTCCCAAAACTCATCAAGCTCTTTAAGTGTATAATCGCTCCATGCTTTTCCTGATTCCCTTACGCAATCATTTACAAACAAAAATCTCTTTCTAAATTTTTGATTTGTCCGATGTAGCGCCTCTTCAGGGTTGATTTTTAACAATCTAGCCACATTTACAAGGGCAAACAGAACATCTCCAAACTCTGATTCTATATTATGGGTGTCTGGTTTATTCTTATTCCACTCTGCTTTAAATTCATCAAGTTCTTCAAAAACCTTTTCCCAGGCAGGTGAAACATCATTCCAATCAAAGCCCAATTTAGAGGCTTGCTTCTGAATATCATAAGCCTGTATAAGATTCGGAAAATGGGTGCTGACATTCAAAATGGAATCAGAGGTATTTGAACCTTCTTCCTTTTTAACCCTCTGCCAGGTTTCCTCTACATCTTTTGCTGATTCTGCCCTTTCATTACCAAAAACATGGGGATGTCTGCGCACCATTTTTTCAGATATCCCTTGAATGACATCATCAATGGAAAAGTACCCTTCATCTTCCCCAATTCTGGCATGTAACATCACCTGAAGTAATACATCACCAAGCTCTTCAATTATGTGATCAATATCACCTTCATTAATTGCATCAATCAGTTCATAAGCCTCTTCCAGTAAATACTTCCTTAGCGATTCATGAGTCTGTTCTCTGTCCCATGGGCATCCCTCCGGAGATCTGAGTTTATCAATGATCTCTCTCAGCTTCCAAAACTCCTTATATTGATTTTCTTCCTTCTGAATCGGAGGTACATAGACTGACGTTAAATTGCTCAATTGCATGGCACGATCCAATTCATAAAGTGGCATACGTTCAACTGATTCGGAGCTCATCCCCGCACCGGTCACTAAATAAACTTCATGATCATCCGGATATTTTTCCATTAAGGTCAGTTTCACTTCGGAAGCAACAAAGGCGTCATAAACCTGACTTACAATCATATGCTGAGTGATATTGACATCCCTCAATGAAAGGTCCGTACCATCTAGAAATTGAAAACCCTCAACCGGATCCACTTTAATGGATGTGAACATGGCATCGAGGAAGCTTTGGCCGCCTTTAATATGTACAGGTATCCCTTTCTTTTCACCTTCCGAAAGTAAGATTTGTACAGTCTTTTCAGCGATTAGCGGATGCCCCGGCACACTATAGATTACATCCTGGACCTTAGCCTTCTGAATTAGAATTTCTGCAATTTTCTCATAAACTGCTTCGAACTGATCATGCTCCTCATAGATGGAGTCAAAGCTCTCAACCTTCAGACCCTCAGCCACCAATTCTTTCAATACCGGGTGTTCAATAGTTCTCGCATATACGAGCTCTGTATTTTTCAGTAATTTATAAATGCCCAAAGGCATTTGATCAAGCTCTCCTGCCCCTAAACCTATAATTGTGATTTGGTTAGTCACACTTCAGCTCTCCTAACGTTTGATTTTCCCTTTATTCATAATTCTTATCAAATGATGTCCTCCAGGTAGATGGGCCAATTCATCATTTTCAAATAGATTCATTTTAAGCAGCATATACAGATAAATCATTCCTCCGATTGCAACGGAACTTAATGCATGTATGGAGGCCAGTATTCTTGACTGACCAAGTTCCCCCACAAAAAAGGAAAGTAAAGCTGAATAGCCTTTTAATACAATATACATGACAATTCCGGCTATCACCAGGCTTGCTATATGCTGAAATTCCATATTCCTTCCAGTTATATATTTCCCTACCAGATAAAGCAGCAGGATACAAGCAGCCATCAGCGCAAGAAGACTTGCGTAGGCAGCCCCTTTTATTCCGCTTCCGGCAATCAACCAAGGATTTAAAAGGACTTTAATCCCTACCGATAGCAGAATAACCATAACTGATGCTTTCCAAAACCCCATTGTTTGCAAAATAGTTGAGCATGTCACCAGGAGGGATGCGAACAATATTAAAATAGCGAGAACGCTTAAAGCTCCAACCCCTTCATCATCTTTAAAAAGCATAATATTTACTGACTGAATAATTCCAGCCAACCCAATAGCTGCTCCAACCCCAATAGCAGAACTGATTTTTATAGCCAAACGGCACATTTTCTTTACTTCTTCAATTGCTTTACTTTTTTGCAAGCTGGTTAATACCGGGACAATTGACAAAGAAAGTGAAGTGGCTACAACAAGCCCTACCTGTATCAACGGTTGCCCTCGGTCATAAACACCCTTCATCGCTTTCGCTTCCTCTGCAGGTATCCCTTGAGACAGGAGATTCGTATACAGTTGGAAGGAATCAATTAGTTGAAGAAGGAGCAAGTACATATTACTTAAACAAAAAGCTAACCCCTGAAATAAAAGGACTGCTCCCGTTTTGATCAATATTTCCTTTTCTGGCATCAGGGTTGGAAAATAATCACGGCGTTCTCTCCATAAATAAAGTCCCAAAACCCCCATAGCGGCAATACCGCCAATTAACGACCCTGCTATCGCACTTTTTCCAACAGTGTATAGTGAATATTCGAATTTCATAAGCAAATATGTACCAACCAAAATAAAGGCAACTCTAAATAGCTGCTCAAAGGTTTGGGAAAGTGCTGTTGGAAGCATATTTCCGGATGCCTGATAAGTACCCCTTACAATGGAAATAAAGGGCATTAGCAAAAAGGAAAAGGCCACCATACGAATTAACGGGGAAAGTTGAATATCATTCATAACCTTCGCTATCAAATCGGCTCCCAAGTACAGGAATAAAAACAATATAATTCCGAAGAGAGCAACCCATATAAAAGAAGCTGCTATTATTTTATTCTTTTCTTTTTTATCATTACCAGACCTGTTAAATTCGATTAGTAGCTTAGAGATACCAACCGGGAATCCATAAGTAGCCAGAACAACAGCTATTCCGTAAAATGGATAAACCTGTTGATAAATATAAAAACCCGTGTCCCCAGCCATATTCTGAAAAGGAATTCGGTATATAGCACTCAATATTTTTACGATTAAAGCTGCTGCTGTCAGAATAACAGCGCCCTTTAAAACTTTGTGTGAAGAATCATTCTGACTGCTCATCCAAATAAAGCACCTCTCTATCTATTTCCAAAACATTATAACATAAGCAAAAATAATGGCTATTTGGAGTATTGATTGGCTCTTTTTCATAGTTATGTCCTGTTTTAGGAGACAAAAAAAGGTTAATTGGAAACTCCTTGGAGTTTTCACAATTAACCGTTAAACAAACAATAATATATTATTGTTCCATTTGCTTCGCTAGGAAGCTTGCAGCTGTTTCGATTGCTTTTAATTCAATTTCACCAACTGTAGCTTCTTTAGCAAAAATCACAACTGCGCCGATTGGATCGCCGTTTGCAACAATTGGAGCCACTGTGTAAGATGCTACCTCTTCATCAACGCCATCTACAAGTGAAAAAGAACCTTTTTGAGTATGTAGAACTGAGTTACGATCCTCCATAATTTTCTCTAAAGAGTCACTGATTGCTTTGTTAAGGAATTCCTTTTTAGAGCTTCCTGCTACTGCGATAAATGTATCACGGTCACAGATTAGAACTGGGTTTCCTAAGCTATCATAAAGTGCCTCTGCATATTCTTTAGAGAAGTCTCCAAGTTCGCTGATAGGAGAATATTTTTTTAAAATTACTTCGCCATCTCTGTCAACGAAGATTTCCAAAGGATCTCCCTCACGGATTCTCAATGTTCTTCTGATTTCTTTTGGAATAACAACGCGTCCTAGATCATCTATACGACGAACAATACCAGTTGCTTTCATTCTATGTTGCCTCTCTTTCATCGGGTTGATTTTTTGCGACACATCCTGCTGCCCAAATCGACTATGCCGCCGATGTTGTACATAGTATTTTTCTAATGGTAACTTCTATACATAAAGAAAATTTTTTCTTTATGTATCACCATAAAAAGGAGGGCATTGGTACACTTGATTGCTTTAAAAAGCACATAGTTCACATTTTACTATTCAGTCTTTTCTTTAACCTTTTTGTTACGTTCCAACTCAGAAACTAATTCAAAGGCAGCATTGAGCCAGTCCTGAACCGGTACTTTCTTTACGTAAAGAACCATTTTCAAGCGATTAGCCTCCATACCCAGTCCGACCATACGACCAAACTTTGAAGCAGATCTGAATAATACATGTCCATCAATTTCTTTACTTGTTTTTTCAGAGGTGATAATAGTAACTTCATCTTTTGTTTGTTTAATTAATTCTACACCTGCCCGAATGGCAAGAACTTTAATTTCTGCAATTTTAAACAGGTAGGTAACTTCTTGTGGAAATTCTCCAAATCGGTCAAGCATTTCCTCCTGAAGTTCATCCAATTCCTCAGAAGTTGATATGCTTCTGAAACGTTTGTACATTTCGATTTTTTGATTGCCGTCAGAAATATAAGAATCCGGAATATATGCATCTACTTTAAGATCAATTTCAATCAGATTATGGACTTCTTTATTGGTATCCCCTTTTCGTTCCTGAATTGCCTCTTTGAGCATTTGGGAATAAAGGTCAAATCCAACAGAATCGATAAAGCCATGCTGCTCCGCACCCAAAAGATTACCTGCACCTCGAATGGTCAGATCCCTCATTGCTATTTTAAAGCCTGAACCCAACTCTGTAAATTCCTTTATTGCCTGCAATCTTCTTTCTGCAACCTCTGTCAATACCTTATCCTGCCGATAAGTAAAATACGCATATGCTACACGATTGGATCTTCCAACCCTTCCCCGTAGTTGATATAACTGGGATAAGCCCATCCTGTCTGCATCATAAACGATGAGTGTATTTACATTAGGAATATCCACTCCAGTCTCAATTATGGTAGTACTTACCAACACATCAGCCTCACCCTCAAGGAAACTGTACATGACAGATTCAAGCTCACTTTCTGTCATTTTTCCATGCGCAGTCACGATTTTGGCATCCGGGATTAGCATCGACAGCTCTTCAGCTCTTCTTTCAATATCTTCTACACGGTTATACAGATAGTATACCTGTCCTCCTCTTGCCATCTCCCGCTCAATTGCCTCCCGTGCTAGCATCGGATTATATTCCATTACATAGGTTTGCACAGGGAAACGATTTTCCGGAGGTGTCTCAATTACTGAAAGATCCCTCACACCAAGCATGGACATATGCAAGGTTCTTGGTATTGGGGTAGCTGTCAGAGTCAGAACATCTACATTTGTTTTTAGTTGTTTAATTTTTTCTTTATGTGTTACACCAAATCGTTGCTCTTCATCTACAACAAGTAAACCAAGATCTCGATAAACGATGTCCTTAGATAAAATTCTATGTGTTCCAATAACCACATCAACTGTTCCGTTTTTTAGACCTTTAATTGTTTCATTCTGCTGTTTTCTTGTTCTGAATCTACTTAAAAGGCCGATGTTGATTGGGAAATCCTGAAACCTTTCACGCATGGTCTCATAGTGCTGCTGTGCAAGAATGGTAGTTGGCACTAAAAAGGCAACCTGTTTACCATCAGCAACAGCTTTAAATACTGCCCGAATGGCAACCTCAGTCTTCCCATATCCTACATCACCGCATAGTAAACGATCCATTGGACGTTCACGTTCCATATCCTTCTTGATTTCAACAATAGATCTCAGCTGATCTTCTGTTTCCTTATATGGAAAAGAGGCTTCGAAATCCTTCTGCATTTCTCCATCCGGCATAAAAGCATAGCCCTTCGCGGTCTCTCGTTCTGCATATAATTTGATTAGATCATCAGCTATATCCTGGACCGTTGATTGAACCTTACTTTTTACGCGTGTCCAATCATTACCGCCAAGCTTATACATCTTAGGTTCTTTACCTTCTGAACCAACATATTTCTGAATCAGGTCAATTTGATCTACTGGCACATAAAGCTTATCAGTTCCCTGATAGCGAATATGAAGATAATCTTTATGAATTCCATTAATCTCTAATGTTTCAATACCAATAAACTTCCCTATCCCGTGATTTACATGGACAACATAATCGCCAGGCTTCAATTCCGAATAATTTTTTATACGTTCGGCATTGGACATTTTTTGCCTTCTGGCTGATTTTCTTGTTCGCTTATTAAACAGTTCTTTCTCCGTAATGAGTGCTAGTCTCTGCATAGGAAGCTCGAATCCAGTCAGTAGCTGCCCCTCCATAATTTGCAGGGATTCTATCTTAATATCATCTTTATTTTGTACAAAGCTTGCATCGACTTCGTAATCCTCTAGGATACGCTCTATTCTCTTGACCCGCTCCTCATCGGCACCCATAAGAACAACTGTGTATTTTCCTTTTTTCCAGCGTTCTACCTCAGCTTTAAATAAATTCATCTGCCCATGGAAATCCTGCATTTGCTTGCAGCTGATATTTACGATGTTTTGAGGGCTTGTTTGAGGTACATGCCTTAAAAACAATGACATATAAATATGCGGATATTTATGTTGACTCATAAGTGAAGAGAGTGAATGAGATAGAGTAATATCATGAATAATTTTCCCCTCATCAAGTAGAGTTGTATAATATTCAGCCTCTTCTTTATCCAGCTGTTCACCCATCTCCTGAATTCTGCTGATTTCATCAAAAATGACGATACTCTCTGTCGGAATATAATCTAGCAAACTAGCCTGTTTATCATAGGCCAGTGACATATATTGAGTGATATGGTCAAACTTATTCCCGCTTCTAAGCATTTCAATTTCATGCTCGATTTGCTGAACCATCCGCTGTTGTGCATCTGCATTTTTAATTCTTTTTAAGGATTGGCTTAAGCCGGCTTCTAAATGCTCTGCTATTTTAGCCACATTGCCCTTATTCAAAATAATTTCATTGACCGGGCTGATAAATGCCTTTTCTACCTTTTGTAGCGATTTTTGATCTTCAGCTGAAAATATACGAATGGAATCAATTTCTGTATCAAACAATTCAATCCGGAAAGGGTTTTCTTCTGTCAGAGGATAGATATCCAATATTCCGCCTCTAAGAGAAAACTCACCTGGAGTCGATACCATATCCGTTCTCGAATATCCAAGCGAGATTAAATTCTCCAATACGCTCTCGATATTCAGATCATCGCCCACATTCCATTCAATCAAGGATTCCTTCCAAACAGAACGAGGTGGAAGCACCTTTTTAATACCGGAAATCGGAGCAATAATAACTCCGCCTTTTTCCTCTGTTGCAAGATAATTAAGTGTTTCTATTCTCTGTGTACGCAGTTCAGGACTGGCAATACTTAATTCAGCAGCAATCAATTCATTTGCTGGAAATAGAAATACTTTATTTTTATTTAAAATCGACGTTAGGTCTTCATATACTTTTTGGGCATGTAAAAGATTCGGTACCACCACTAGAAGGGGCCTATTTGTTTGTTCATATAGCGCTGCCATAAAGAGAGAACGCGAAGAACCTGTTAAACCGGCTAATAATTGTTCCTTCAGACCTTCCTGTAGCCCATCTGTAATGGATCGAATATCTTTGTTATCTGTAAGTAGTTGCTGCAATTTATTCATATAATCCGTCCTCCCTTCAGCCTTCTACATAATTTATATATTTATAGTTGGTCTGCTATGTGAAAATAATAAACAGAAAAACGCTTTGGAATTTTCATCCAAAGCAGTCCACTATCTTATTGTATTAAGTGTTCAAGCAAATGATAGTCTGGATTTTGATCCAGCGTATTCTGGCAGCTTTCACAAATTGATCGAATGCGAATAGTTCCATTCTCACCATATTCAATAATCTCTTTTCTTTCCTCGGTTGAAAGAAAATCATAAACCGATTGATATAATTCATCCTGCTGTTCGCTAATCTCACCTAAAGTGTGCCCACAGTGCCTGCAGCAATAATGTAGCGTCATATCATACCCTCCGCTTTATTATATACCGCTAGTATGCACCATTATCTTATTGTTTATTCAGTCTAGTGGATGGATATGATTATTGCCCATTAAATGAGTTCATTACCTTTAAAAATGGCTCATTAAGCCATTGATCGCAGACTTTTAAGGATTTATCAATTGCCTCCTTCATGATTTCCCATTCATCATCCTTGAAATTGGTTAAAACGTAATCGGGTACGGGAATTCTTCCTTCCGGCCTGCCAATTCCAACTCTTATACGGTTAAAACTATCTCCGCCCAAATGCTGGATGGTTGATTTCATCCCATTATGACCGCCGGCGCTTCCCTTTTGTCTGAGTCGAACTTTACCCCTTGGTAAATCAAGATCATCATAGATGACTGCAATATCATCCAGACCTATTTTATAAAAACGGGCTAACGGAGCAATGGCTTCCCCCGAAAGATTCATATATGTCAATGGCTTTAATAAAACGACCTTTTCTCCATTAACGGTTCCTGTTCCATATAAGCCATTATATTTACTTTGATTCATTTTAATATTCCAGCGTTCAGCCAAATAATCAATGATTAAAAACCCGATATTATGACGTGTTCGCTCATACTGTGATCCTGGGTTTCCAAGACCTACAATCAACTTCATACCTTTACACATCCTTGTGAATATCAAACTAATTAGTTTCCTCTTAACATTTTATACTGTTTCATCCTCAAAGGAAAATAAGGATAACAAAAATTTGTGATTTTTTTAGCATGTCCTCTTCTCTTTTTTGTCATGATAAAAAAGGCTGCTGAGAATCGACAATTCTCAACAACCTTCTTATTTCACAACCTATATTGCTCATCAGTATAAACTTAGTCTTCTTTATTATTCGTTGTCTCAGCACTTTCTTTTTCTACAGCATCATCATCCATTTCAACTGTAGGAGGAAGGATGGATGCAACGACTTCATCTTCATCCTGTGAAATGGTATAAGAACCATCTACATTTAAATCAGCGATGATAATGGAATCACCAATTTTTAAATCAGAAACGTCATATTCGATTGAGCCTGGAATATCATCAGGCTTAGAGGATACTGTTACTGTGTGCAGAGTTTGTTGCAGCATACCTCCGGATTTCACTCCTTCTGCCTGTCCAACAAGATCAATTCGCACCTCTACATCCATTTCCTGCGACATATTCACGATTAAAAAGTCAGCGTGCACAATATTCCCTTTTATAGGATCTTGTTGATACTCTGTAAGCATTACCTTTTCCTTACTTCCATTTATCTCAAGCGATAGTACGCCATTGCGTCCACTTTCTTTAATCGCCTTTAAAAAACTACTTTCTTCTACAAATATTGTCTTCGCTTCTTTTTCCTTCCCATATACAACTGCAGGGAAATTACCTTCTGATCTTAATTTTCTTAAAGATGAGTTTTTCAAATCTGTTCGTTCACTTACTGTTAAAGTTGTAACCATTTTGCTTCACCATCCTAATCTATTTTAAATATCACCCTTTCATATTCCCTAATCTCCTGAATTCGAAACAATTCACTTATCACTATGGGTAAGTTACATTGAATGATAACTAAAAGAAGTCTGCCTTATGGCAGACTTCTGATCAATCGAATAATGTACTTACTGATTGTTCCTCATGAACACGGATAATTGCCTCTCCAATTAAAGAAGCCACTGATAGATTTACGATCTTATCAATTCTTTTTTCTTCTGGTAGTGCAATGGTGTTTGTAACAGCCAGTTCTTTAATTTTGGAGCTTTGAATTCTTTCAATTGCCGGACCTGATAGTACTGGATGTGTACAGCAGGCATATACTTCTTTTGCTCCATTTGCAATCAACGCATTGGCAGCGAGTGTAATCGTACCGGCAGTATCAATAATATCATCAATTAAGATAGCTGTTTTTCCTTCAATGTTGCCAACAATATTCATTACTTCTGCAACATTTGGTCTTGGACGGCGTTTATCAATAATAGCAATAGGTGCTTTTAAGCGATCAGCCATTTTACGGGCTCTTGTTACTCCGCCATGATCCGGAGATACAATAACGATATCCTCCAAATTCTTCTGTTGGAAATAATCCGCAAGAATTGGCACACCCATTAAGTGATCAATCAGAATATCAAAGAATCCTTGAATTTGAGGAGCATGAAGATCAAGTGTAATGACACGTGATGCCCCTGCTGTTTCCAATAAATTAGCTACAAGCTTGGCTGTAATAGGTTCACGTGCTCTTGCTTTTCTATCTTGACGCGCGTAACCATAATAAGGCATAACAATATTAATGGTCTTAGCAGACGCTCTTTTCAGCGCATCAATCATAATTAGCAGCTCCATTAGATGTTCATTTACAGGCTGACTTGTTGATTGAATGACATAAACATCACATCCGCGAATACTTTCTTCAATATTGATTTGTACTTCACCATCGCTAAATTGCGACACTGTGCATTTTCCTAATTCAACGCCAATCTCTTTAGCAATTTCTTCTGCTAATCCGGGATTCGAATTAAGAGAAAAAACCTTTAAATTAGGATCTAAATATCGATTTGACATTATGGGCCTCCAAGACTATTTTTTAAGATTTAACTTGCCTACATAATTTTCTTTGTTTACCTGACGTGCACGGGCAACTGATAATGCCTCACCTGGAACATCTTTCGTAATCGTTGAACCAGCGGCAACATATGCTCCCTTTCCTACAGTTACAGGAGCAACCAGGTTCGAGTTACAACCGATAAAAGCTCCGTCTTCAATCGTAGTCAGGAATTTATTTTTACCATCATAATTTACCGTGATGCTTCCGCATCCAACATTTACACCTTCTCCAACAATTGCATCTCCTAAGTAACTTAAATGAGATGCCTTGCTTCCTTTACCAAAGGTGGTTTTTTTGATTTCAACAAAGTTCCCAATTTTAACATCGTCCATAATATTGGATTGAGGACGAATGTGGGCGAAAGGTCCTATTTGAACCTCAGATCCAATTTGGCTATCATGTGCAACCGATTGGCGAATAACCGTATTATCTCCGATATTACAATTTTCGATTTCCGTATTCGGCCCTATTTTACAGCCGCTTCCTATTACTGTATGACCAGTAATAGTCGTACCTGGATATATATATGAGTCCGTTCCTATTTGTACATCCTTATGGATATATGTGTTTTCTGGATCTACAATAGTGACTCCATTACGCATATGCTGTTCATTAATACGACGCTTCATATATGTTTCTGCCTGAGACAGTGCTACTCGATCATTAATACCTAGCGTTTCTGCAAAATCAGGTGTCTCATATGCAGAAATAATTTCTCCCTGTTTCTTTAGTATCTCAATAACATCCGGTAAATAGTATTCACCCTGTGCATTATGATTAGAAACATTCTTTAAGCAATCAAATAAGAGCTTATTATCAAAACAGTAAGTGCCAGTGTTAATCTCTTCAATAAGCAATTCTTCTTCAGTTGCATCTTTATGTTCTACAATTTTCTCAACCAAGCCCTCTTTGTTTCGCACGATACGACCATAACCAGCAGGATTGGTTGTTCGTGCCGTGAGGATTGTAGCTTTTGCTTTTTGCTCAGCATGCAGATTTAATAATGCATCTAACGTTTCTGCTGTAATAAGAGGTGTATCTCCGCAAATCACAAGAGTTGTGCCTTCTTCACTACCAAGTAGGTCCTGTGCTTGCATAACCGCATGGGCAGTTCCTAATTGTTCTGCTTGCAGTGCATATTCAGTCTTGTCCTTTAAGACTGACTTAACCTCTTCAGCGCCATGACCAATAATCGTTACAATTTTCTCCGCCTTAATGGATGATACGTTATCTATAACATGTTCTACCATCGGCTTGCCGCATACGGGATGTAATACTTTATATAAGCTGGATTTCATTCTCGTCCCTTTTCCCGCAGCTAGTATTACAGCATTTCGGTTCGTCATGATTGCCCTCCGTTTACCTTTTTATCCATTACGAATATACCTTAACTCCATGTTCTTTTCAAGAAGTGGAGTCAAAACCATGAATTAATTTATAAATTTGTGAAGAGAAATGCACTGGAGAGTATTAGAGGAATTTGTGAAGAAAAATAAAAAAGAGCCTCTCAGATGGTCGGCTCTAGATGTTGATTTTAAATTTTCTATCTATTAAGATGCTCCTGCTCCTTCTAACTCTACCTCTTCCATTTCACCAATACGGTGATACTCGGCAAGAACAGCTTCCTGGATTTTACCGCGCGTTCCAGAATTGATTGGATGAGCGATATCACGGAACTCTCCATCTGGTGTGCGTTTGCTTGGCATTGCCACAAACAGGCCATTATTCCCATCTATAACTCGAATATCATGAACAACAAATTCATTATCCAAAGTAATGGATGCAATCGCCCTCATTCTACCATCTGTATTGACGCGGCGTAATCTTACGTCAGTCACTTCCATCTATGTCACCACCTTTTATAATGCGAATTACTAAACTATTTCCACAAAAATTATGATATTCCTTCTTTTTTTTGAAAAATATAGAAATAATTGTGAAACTTTTTAATAACTGAATATAATCGCAGTATAAAAGGCACTGAACATCCAATCGGTTATGCCGATTACTTCCTACTTAGATCGGAAGAAATTCCCTTTATTTACCTTAATTGTTTTGTCCTTCATATTCACATCCGTCAATTTAATCAAAGATAGGTACTCATCGACAAGACGCTCCTCAGAATTTTCAGCTTCAACTAACACAGCAATCCCTGCTACATTTGCATCAAATTCCTCAATTAAGTTAATCATACCGTTTACGGTTCCGCCGGCTTTCATGAAGTCATCCACAATCAAAACCTTCGAATCCCTTTTAAGACTTTTCTTCGACAAGACCATTGTTTGAATTCTTTTATTTGAGCCTGACACATAATTAATGCTTAATGTCGGGCCTTCTGTTACTAATGAATCTCTTCTGACAATAACCACCGGAACATTTAAATAGTGAGCTACTGAATATGCTAAAGGAATACCTTTTGTTGCTACTGTCATAACAACGTCAATATTTTGGTTTGCATAATGTGAGGCAATTAGTTTTCCTACGTTACCAATTATTTTTGGCTGACCCAAAATATCCGTCATATAAAGGTAGCCGCCTGGTAACAGCCTTTCCGGTGTCTCCATCAAAGCACATAAATCCTTGATGATTTGGTCAGATTCCTCCATACTCACGCCAATAATATACTTTACTCCGCCTGCCGCTCCAGGGACAGTAACCAACGTTCCATTCCCCATTGCTTCCAAGGTCTGTTTAATAATCACGAGATCCTCACTGATAGAAGATTTCGCAGATTGATATCTTTCTGAGAAAAAGGATAGTGGAATAAGGGTGGAGGGATGATCCATCAAATAGGTTGTCATATCTACAAGACGTTCACTTCTGCGCAATTTCATTTTTACCCCCAGAACACGAATATTTTATTATGATTTTATATTAATGTCCGTGCTTATTCAATATCCAGCCTGTTTCCAAGCAGGCGAACTGCATAAACATGTTCACAAAAACCCATTAACCCATTATAAATCCTTTGCATACGTGAATCATGTTCAACCAAGCCAAATACTGTAGGTCCGCTTCCACTCATTAACACAGCGTCAGCTCCGAACCTGCTCATTTGTTCCTTAATCATTTTCACTTCAGGATACATTTTTAACGTTACACTCTCTAAAACGTTTCCCATACTTTGACACATAGCCTCATAATTTTGATTATATATAGACTCTACCATTGAATTTATATTAGGGTGTGCCAATTCATTTATCTTCAAATTACGATAGACATCTGCTGTAGATACCCCTATTGTCGGCTTCGCCAAAACTACCCAGCAGTTTGGAGGTGCTGGCAAATGCTCAATTCTTTCTCCCCTGCCTCTTGCGATTGCTGTACCACCATGCACACAAAATGATACATCTGATCCTATCTCAGCTCCAAGCTCTGCAAGCTGGTCCATAGAAAGGCCAAGGTTCCAAATACGGTTTAACCCTCTTAATGTTGCTGCAGCATCACTGCTGCCACCTGCAAGACCTGCTGCCACAGGGATATGTTTATCAATGGTTATTTCAATACCTGTATTAATCTCGTATTTCTTTTTCAATAATGCTGCTGCCTGATAAGCTAAATTCCGACTATCATCCGGCACATAGCGGTTATGCGAGTTAATTTTTATGGTATTGTTATTTAGTTCCATCAGTTCGATCCGATCTGCTAAATCGACATTCGTCATAACCATTTCAACTTCATGGAAGCCATCTTCCCTTTTATATAAAACATCCAGTGCCAAGTTAATCTTAGCAGGTGCTTTCTCCATCCATTTCATTCTGTTCACCTACTTATCCTTTTGTTACCTTCTCACATTGTACATTTTCGTAACACCAATCGCCACTATTCGTATAAATTTTTCTCTTTAATTTGTGGCGAACAAGAAAACCCCAGGATATAAATCCCTGGGGTTTAATTGCCGTACCGAACAAGTATTAGTTTTCGGAAAGTCGAATGTCACAGCATTTATGATCGATTGGCTAATTGCTGCTCTGCTATTTCAATTGCCCTTTTCACCATATTCCCTGCATCAACGGCTCTAATTCCGCCCCATCCTTCTTTCTGCACTACATCCCAGAAACCAAGTTCCTTAGCAAGCTCTTCTTTAAACTTTTCAGACATCATACTTCTTCTGCCCAAGTTTAACAGCTCCTTTTTATCGGTACGACCTTTATATCATTTATCTAAAACTAAATTTCATAACAGCCAATATATTCATGTAGGCAAATAAAAAAGCAGAGAACTATTGTTCACTGCCGTTACGCCATTTTTCCTGATGTCTCTTCAGTAAATGTTAATTCTACCGTTTCTGTTAATACATCTGCATAGCTGTATGAAACTCTTTCAAAAGAGTTCTCATCCTGATCTAATTCGACAACGAATACTGAGGGATAAGTTTCAGCTAATACACCTGAACGTTCGATAGTTTTTCTTCTACCGCCATTCGCTTTGAGTAGCAACTTCTGTCCCAAATGGGAATCCAAAATCTGTTTAATATCATTCAAACTTTTTGGCATGCTTCGTCCACCTCACTAAAAGTAGTATATCACATAGACTAATGACGGTCAAATAAAATAATAAATTATATCAGTGATCAAATTTGTTTGTCAATGTTTTTCACAAGAAAAATGCCGTTTTTTTCTCTCTTTTATTCTACCCTATTCGACAGATAGATATGTATGTAAATTCCAATTACATTATGTTTAAGATTATAGAGGGGATAAATGATTTATTTTGTTGAATAAAACTATCTTGGAGAGCCACTTCTACAAAACATTCTACCCTTCACTAAACACGAGTCAGCGGAATCAATTTAGCAGGGATCAATACTGACTTTATCCCTTTATCTGGTGAATATAAAAAAAGCACCGATCATTAACCATCGGTACTTTTGGCATTAGCAATCATTCTGTTAAGAATCTGCTTATAAATAGTACTAATTCAAGAGTTGAGAGATAGGTAAGAACCTTTTAAAAAACCATATGATATGGGTTAGACAATCAGTCATCTGTTTCAAGCTTTTCCTTCGCCTCGTTTGTATGATAAGGCATTCCGATTCTAAGAACACCCTTCGATTCAACTCCTCCAAGCCCTTTCTCACCCGTTAAAGTATTACGAAGAACCTCCCATACATTCACATGATCCATAAAAGGCGTAAGACTTATCTTTCCAACAATATAAACCGGATCTAATGCATGGATATTCACACGGGAAGGAGAACTGGCAAAATTAGCACCAGCAACGATTAATGATTCAAAATGAGATTGGCAAGCACCTGCAAAGATAACTAAATGGTCCAAATGGTGAATTTTTTTCCTAGCCTCCTTGACGGCCATTACGAAGTCCTTTGAATGCCTATATGCATTTATATCATTAATGGCTCCTTTAGACTTCGAATAGGAATCATGGCCTGTGATGACAAGGATATCAGGCCTGTATTGATCCAATAATTCTCCAACCTTATAAGGCATTTCACGCTCCTTACAATGTTCTCCGTGTACAGGAATTCCAATGCGCTTATAAAGGGTCAGGCATTTCTCCAAATAACTAGGATCTCCATCAAGATGCAGCACCTTTCCAGGGATTTGAAAATAATCAACAGGCTGTCGGTACCCATCTGTGACTTCATATTCTTTTTTATGACGCAATCGCTCAAATTCCTGTGATATAAGATGATTTGATTGATTCACCAAAGTATCTGTATACATATTTCTTGTAGCTCTCTCATCTTCGCCTATTACTTTTAGATCCGAGAGGGGTGCATCTGCTTCCAAACGTATATCTTCACCAAATATGATCGCAATTTTTCCGCCATCATGCTCCAAAATATCTATAACACGAAAATAGATATCGCAATCATACGATTTCCGACCAACTATATCATTAACCTTTATCATGAAAGCCTCACTCCATATTATGTCACTGCAACTAATCAATGGATTCAACATAGGCTATGCAGATCAAGGGTCAGATGTGAAGACAGAAAAAAGCCAGATCAACTTGAACTGGCTTTTTTTGCTTTATATATTTATTTAAAATGAGGTTTAAGAGCATTACTCAAATCGGCAAACTCTTGCAGAGATAATGTCTCTCCTCTTCTAATCGGATCTATACCCGCAGCTTCCAGCCCTTGGAGAATCAGTTCCTTTCTTGCTTTTCCATCAGGAAGCTGGGAAACTAAGTTATTTAAAATCGTTTTTCTTCTTTGAGCAAAACTTGCCCTCGTAATTTCAAAAAAGAAACCTTCGTCTTCAACCTCTACAGCCGGTTTATCTCTGACCTTTAGATGGATAACAGCAGAATCTACATTAGGCTGCGGCACAAATACCGTTTTCGGTACAATCATGGCTACTGCAGCTGTTGTGTAATACTGGACTGCAATCGACAATGACCCATATTCTTTCGTTCCTGGAGCTGCTGCCATACGATCAGCAACTTCTTTTTGAAGCATAACCGTTATGCTTTCAAGGGGCAGACGTTCTTCAAGTAGTTTCATGATAATCGGCGTAGTAACGTAATATGGCAAGTTCGCTACAATATGAAGATCATCTACCTGACCAGTAAACTCCTCCTTAATCACTTTTGCTACGTCTGCTTTCAGTATATCCTCGTGAATAACTTGGATATTATCATAAGCTGAAAGAGTATCTTTTAAGATCGGCAAAAGGCGTTGATCTATTTCAAAGGCTACAACTTTCTTACAGTTCTTTGCTAATTGTTCTGTCAACGCGCCAATACCCGGCCCAATTTCTATTGCTCCGCTCTCTGAGTGAACACCCGAATGGTGAACAATATTTCGTAGTATGTTTGTATCAATTAAGAAGTTCTGGCCAAGACTCTTCTTAAAGGAGAATCCATATTTATCCAGTATTTCTCTTGTTTTAATTGGGGTTGCAATATCTTTATTCATTTATTTCCACTCCATTTATATGTTCGATTGCCTTCATGAACTCTTCCTTTGAGATTCCAAACATCTTCAATCTTGTATATAGCTGTTTGCCATTTGCATAGCCGATATTCAGATATCGACCTAACTTTTCCCGTCTCTCAGCGGAACCTGGACCGCCAACTAAACCAAATAAGACCAAATCATCCTTACTGATTACTTCTTTTAATTCCGAATCCATTAGTTTCGCATTTTTTAATGCATCTCTGATGGCTTCATCAGACGCATGTTCAACACCCAGCCCACGCCCTGACTTATGGATAGCCAAGTGCTTTGGCAGAAACGCATGCTGGCATCCGGGTACTTCCTGTGAAATGATTTGTCTTATTCTCTCTCCCGGAAAGTCAGGATCAGTAAAAACAATCACTCCCCTGACCTTTTGCGCCAAGCGAATTTTATTTAATGTTTCCTGATTAATAGCTGAACCATTCGTTTCTATTGTATCAGCATTTAAAGCGCGTTTGATGGCCGTGGTGTCGTCTTTTCCTTCAACGACAATAATTTCTTTGATTTTCATTTTCCCTCCAAAAAATTTTATCTAAAATTTGTAATTTACAATTGATATATTTGTGTTATTTTTGTAATATTAATGTAATATTAATTTATTTACGGTTAACCCTGCCTATTATAACGTAAAAAAACAGCGGATACGAAATCCACTGTATAAATTACCGTAATATTTAACGAATAACTTTTATTTTGACCTTTTTTACACCCCAGTTATGGGCTTCGGCAGATGTAGGAACATAGACGTCAATTTTATTCCCATTTATGGCGCCACCTGTATCTCCTGCAACTGCATAACCATAGCCTTCTACATATACTCTTGAGCCAAGCGGTATTAGGTTAGGGTCAACAGCGATAACCTTTTTGTTCGGATTTGCACGCAGGTCAATGCCAACTGCAGTTTTACCCGAACAGCCATCACAGTCAACGGTATAGGCAGTAGCCGTAACATAATATTCATCACTATCACTAGCCTTTTGCACGTTCTTTTTTACATTAGACATTGGCTTTGCTATAGGTAGTTTTTGTTTTGTCCCAACGGAGATTACCTGATCAGTTTTTTCCTTAATAACATTTTCTGAAATCAGCTTTTTGGACACAACTTTCCCATTTTCTTTAATAAGCTCATATTTCTTACTTATGAGACCGTTAACGCCTTCAGTGGTTACTTTCTGTTTTCCTGAGGTTAATGCGGGATCATTTCGCTTGATAGTCTCATATGCAATCGGTTCTTCCACTACTTCCGTATCTTTTTCAACTCGTGTAATAGACAAGGATGCTTTCTTACTAAGCTGCTCGTTTATCCTAGGTTCAACACGGTCCAAATCACCAATATGTATATTGGCAGTATCTAAAAAGTCCTTCACAGGGGTCGAGACTGTCCATAGTATTTTTTCATTCTCACCATCAATTACGGTAACAGGAAAAGCCTTCTCAATATGTATGATCATACCGGCTTCTATCTTGTCATTCATATCATGGGACATGAAATCCTCGTTCCTTAGCTGTATATTTTCCTCTTTTAAAACATCTTCAACTGTCTTCGCAGTCGTAGCAAAGCTCTGCTCTTTGTCATCTATTATGACCTTTATATCAACAGCAGGCTCCCACACAATGTGTAAATCATCTTTTATTTTAGTCGTTTCAGGTATACTGAGATAGTCCTTCGAATCTACTAATATGTCATGTTCTTCAAGTAATTCACTTATGGTATCAGCATGGGTTTTTACCTTTTGCTTTTCTCCATCCAGGCTCAGTGCCACTGTCTTCTTTGTTCCTTCAAAAAATAAAACTCCGGAAGCTAATAGAAATACAGCGATACTAGTCATCATTAATATTACCTTTGGCGTTTGCCGCGGCCTGGAAAATAGGTTTTTCATGTATTTATTCACGAAAAAATTACCCCCTTTTCACTGAATGCATTATATAAATATATAAATAGGCTTGTCAAATAATACCGCTCTCATGCTTATTAGAGTAAGGATTGTCTCGAAGCAGTTAATGACATCCAGTCTACCTATCCATATACGTATATTTTCATCCAATAAAATAGGGGAATCTGTCTTTAAATCAATTTAAAAAGTGTTTTGGCATTACTCATTGTTGCTTCAGCAACTTCCTCATAAGAAACTTCTTTCAACCTTGCTATTTCCTCAGCAACAAGTTTGACATAGCCTGGTTCATTTCGTTTCCCTCTAAACGGGTGAGGGGCTAAATAAGGACAATCGGTTTCAATCAATAATCTTTCCAACGGCACGGCCTTTGCAACCTCTTTGGGTTTAACTGCATTTTTGAATGTAACCGGTCCGCCTAAAGAAATATAAAAATTCATGTCTAAGCATACCTGTGCCGTTTCCACACTGCCGCTAAAGCAATGCATAATTCCGCCAACTTCTTCTGCATGCTCTTCCTTAAGGATCTCTACTACGTCCTCTGTAGCATCCCTGTTATGAATGATGATAGGAAGCTTAAGTTTTTTAGCAAGACGAATCTGACGGCGGAATACATCCTTTTGGATATCCTTCGGTGATTTGTCCCAATGATAGTCTAAGCCTATTTCTCCAATTGCCACCACTTTTGGATGCTTGGTCAGCTCCTCAATCCATTCAAGATATTCATCAGTTAGATCGATTGCATCTACCGGATGCCAACCAATCGCTGCATACATAAAGTCATAAGTTTCTATTAACTCCATTGCTCGTTTAATGGTCTTCTCATCAAAACCAACAACGATAACCCGCTCTACTCCATTCGCTTTGGCTCGACTGATAACTTCTTCCAAATCATTATCAAATTGCTCATCATTTAAATGCACATGTGTATCAAATAACAATGTTAGCACTCCTTTACCATTTGCCTAGAATACCTCTCTATACCCAAAACAATAGGGATGTTTCACATGTAACATCCCTACGTTCAAAATCAATTATTTAACCTGTGCCCCATTTGGTAGGGATTCCGCAATTGAGGCCAACGCTAATTGACCATCAAGACTACCAGCTAAAATCATCCCTTGAGATAGTACACCGCGAAGTTTAACCGGTTTTAAATTCGTTACGCAAATAACCTTCTTACCAGTCAATTCTTCTGGTTTGTAATGCTCCGCAATGCCAGAAACAACCTGACGCTGCTCATATCCAAGATCTAATTGAAGTTTTAACAGTTTGTCTGCTTTTGGCACGGGCTCAGCCTTTATTACTTGAGCTACTCTGAGCTCCACCTTTTTGAAATCATCAATCGTAATCTCTTCTACCTCTGTAGGTTGTTCGATTTCCTTTTTCGCTTCTTGGACCGGTGCAGCTGGTGCCGTACTTTGCATCGCTTCCTTAATATAAGTAACTTCTTCCTCCATATCCAGGCGAGGGAAGATAGGCTGTCCTTTTTTAACAGTTGAATTTTCAGAGATCAATCCGAACTCTTTCAAGCTATCCCAGCTTTGTAATAAAGGATCCTGACAATCCAATTGTTCAAATATTTTTTCAGGAGTTACAGTTAGGAACGGCTTCAGCATGATAGCAACTCTTCTTAAGGATTCTGCTAAATGAACCATTACAGATGCCAACTCGTCAACTTTAGCTTCATCTTTCGCTAAGGCCCATGGTTGAGTTTCATCAATGTATTTATTTGTGCGGCTTACCAATTGCCATATAGTAGACAACGCAACAGAGAATTGCATATCATCCATTGCCTCTTCATATTTTACTACCGTTTCCTTATTAGCCTGCAGCAGCTGCTGATCAAATTCACGCTCTGACCCTTTATAAGCTGGTATTTTTCCTTCAAAGTACTTATTAATCATTGCAACAGTTCTGTTCAATAAGTTTCCAAGGTCATTGGCTAAATCAAAGTTAATTCTTTCAACGAAGCCTTCTGGAGTAAATACGCCATCCGCTCCGAATGGAACCTCACGCAATAAGTAATAACGAAGGGCATCCAAACCATATCGATCTATGAGCGTTACAGGATCTACAACATTCCCTTTAGATTTAGACATTTTGCCGTCTTTCATTAATAGCCAGCCATGTGCAAATACTTTTTTAGGAAGAGGTAGATCAAGTGCCATTAACATGATTGGCCAGTAAATAGTATGGAAACGAACGATTTCCTTACCAACCAAATGGACATCTGCCGGCCAATAATTCATGTACTTGGAGTCATCATCAGTACCGTAACCTAAAGCCGTAATATAATTAGATAATGCATCAATCCAAACATAGATAACATGCTTAGGATCACCCGGCACCTTTATGCCCCAGTCAAAAGTTGTTCTGGAAACAGCTAAATCCTCTAAACCAGGCTTTAAGAAGTTGTTAATCATCTCATTTTTGCGTGACTCCGGTTGAATGAACTCAGGGTTCTCTTCGTAAAACTTTAATAATCGGTCAGCATATTTACTCATTTTAAAGAAGTAGGATTCTTCTTTTACCTTTTCAACTGGACGTCCACAATCAGGACAATTGCCCTCTTCTACCTGACGATCTGTGAAAAATGATTCACATGGAGTGCAATACCAGCCTTCATATTGATCAAGATAAATATCGCCCTGATCAAGCAAGCGTTTAAAAATCTTCTCAACAACCTTCTTATGTCTTTCTTCAGTGGTTCTAATGAAATCATCATAAGAAATATCAAGCTTGTTCCATAGTATTTTGATGTCTCTGATCATACCATCAACATATTCCTGCGGGCTGATTCCTTTTTCTTCTGCCTTTTGCTGAATCTTTTGCCCATGTTCATCTGTACCAGTTAGGTACATAACATCATATCCACGCATTCTCTTATAACGAGCCATTGCATCTCCTGCAACTGTCGTATATGCATGTCCAATATGAAGATTTCCACTTGGATAGTAAATTGGGGTAGTAATATAAAAAGTATTTAATTTTTCCTTCATCTTTTCCACTCCTTAAAGGCCTTGCAATAAAGTACGTAAGATTTGCTTATAAATACATTACATAATAGTACATTATAAAGGAATTTTAATTATTTTTATACATATGAACCCGGGGCGCTTTTGGAAAATTTTATTACACTTATATATTGAAATCTTTTTCACAAATAATTATTGTAGACAAGATGTATTAATTATATGAATATATTTAATTTTGTAATAAAATTACAAATATGCGCAAAATATATTTGATTTATTTTGAATCTTTTATAATTTATCGTCAATTTGTCCATGTAAATGCTTCATTTAATGTATATTTATGTAAATTTATATCGTTTTTTTACTGTTTTTTTCATAAAACCTCACTAAATATGGAATAAACTACTATTATTATGCAATCCAAAAACATTGACGGTTTTGGGAATGCTTGGTATTATGAAAACATCCTTAAATTTTGTCGAATAATGACGAATTTTATTAAAAAAATATTTTACTATGAGAGGAGTATTTTTATGAAATCCACAGGTATTGTACGTAAAGTAGATGAGCTTGGACGGGTGGTAATTCCAATTGAGCTTCGTCGTACTTTAGGAATCGCAGAAAAAGATGCTTTAGAAATTTATGTTGACGATGAAAAAATTATTCTAAAAAAATATAAGCCGAATATGACTTGCCAAGTTACAGGTGAAGTATCCGACAACAACTTCACACTTGCTGACGGTAAATTAATCCTTAGCCGTGAAGGAGCAGAACAGCTTCTTAAAGAGATTCAAGAAAACTTGGTTGTAAACAACTAATCAAAAAGCTTCCCTTTCGGGGAGCTTTTTGATTAGCTTTTAATTTAATTCTCTTCAACATGATAAGCCTGATAGATTTCTCTTTTTTGAAGACCCCTATCTTTCGCAACCTTTTTTATCGCTTCATTCGGTTTAAGGTTCTCAGATTCAATATAAAAATCGACGTGCTCTTTCAATTCCATCTCTGTCCACCAGGCTGTTCCTAGATCATCTAACTCTTCCCTATCTGACCCCTCGGTTATGATCACAAACTCACCGCGTATTTCATGTTCATTAGCCCATTGTATAATCTCAGACATTGTCCCTCGAATATATTCCTCAAACTTTTTTGTCAGCTCTCTTGCCAATACTATTTTTCGATTTCCAAAATACTCATACATTATCGTAAGTGTTTCCTTTAAACGATGAGGAGATTCATAGAAGATTATGGTCGAATCCTTTATTTTTAATCGCTCCAGTTCTTTCTTCTTTTCTTTACGGCTTCGGTTTAGAAATCCATAGAAATAAAATGGCTGCGGGACTATACCTGAAGCAATCAGTGCCGTTAGTGCCGCATTTGCACCAGGCAATGATACGACCTTTATGTCCTCCTCTATGCAGGACTGGACTAACTCATAGCCAGGATCTGAAATAGCAGGCATTCCGGCATCGCTTACGAGGGCAATTTGTTTTCCACTTTTCATTTTCTCAATCAAGGATTCCCCGCTCTGATTCATATTGTGCTCGTGATAACTGACTAACGGTGTCTGAATATCAAAGTGATTGCACAGTTTTTTTGTATTCCTTGTATCCTCTGCCGCAATTAAATCTGCCTGCTTGAGGATATTTATTGTGCGAAATGTCATATCATCTAAATTACCGATTGGTGTTGGTACTAAATAGAGAACTGCTTCATTCTCTTTTTCAAAGCTTTTTTGGGCCTTCATTATCTGTTCCTCCCATTTGTACGATCCTTTCCTTGGCGCCCCTGCTTAGCTGTTTAAAGCGATACTCAGCCTGCATAGCCTCTGTCTTTGTCTGATACTCCTCGACATAGCGAAGCACCACAGGCCTTCTCCCTCGTGTATATTTGGCACCTTTCCCATCATTATGTGTATTCACTCTCTTATTGACATCATTTGTATACCCAGCATAATAACTGCCGTCCGCACATTCAAGTACATAAAAATAGTGATTATTCTTGTCCATTGATGATGGTTCTCAATTCTTTGGTATACTCATTATTTTCATCATACACAATTAATGGTGGCAATAATTTTAAATCAGGATTTCCGCCTTTTATTCCTTCAATCAGGATTGTATTTGCCTCTTTATTTGCCTTTGGATACACAAATTGAAGACGTTTTGGTTCTAATCTATACTTTCTCATTAACGTTACAATATCAAGCAGCCTACCGGGTCTATGAACAAAGGCCGCTTTACCGCCGTTCTTTAAAAGCTGGCTGCTCACTCTGATTACATCCTCCAATGTACATTTAATTTCATGCCTGGCTATGGCAAAATGTTCATTTTCATTTTGAATTTCCTTCGCTGGTGTCAAAAAATAGGGTGGATTACAGGTGACAACATCATATTTATCATGGCCGAGAATTGGAATAATTTTATTTAAATCCTCATGGTACATTTCAATTCTATCATCCAGCTTATTGTAGCCTATACTCCTAACGGCCATATCATATAGTCGCTCCTGAATCTCCACTCCGTATATACGCCCCTTGGTGCGTGTACTGAGCAAGAGTGGAATGACACCATTTCCAGAACATAAATCGACCAAATTCCCTTTTTGAATGGGAACATATACAAATTTAGATAATAAAACAGCATCCAATGAAAAAGAAAAGACACTCGGGCTTTGAATAATCCTAAGTGGCTCTCCCAATAAATAATCCAGACGCTCATCATCCTTTAATATATACACTCTACAATCCGCTCCTACCTATATACAGTAAAAAATCAATTATAAAAATAGTCTTTCCTATCGATAGGAAAGACTATCTTTATTTCTTATTTAAAAATGAAAGACAAAACAGGCAATCCCCATCTTTACGTGGACTTCCAAAGTGCAGATTACAAATATGGAAACCTTCTTGATATAGTCTCGCTAAATTATCGTAGCCCTCTCCGACATCCATTAGCTTATTGCCTTTTTTTGCTTGCTTTTTCTGAGAAACCGCAGGCTTTGTCTTTTCTAAATCCAGCAAGCGACGCCTTACATTTTCGTTTTCTAACTTGAGGGAATTATTTTCTTCCAATATTTCTGCGAGATGTTCTTTTAAATCTCCAAGTTGCTTATACAAATCTCCAATTTGAGCTTCCATACTGCTAACCGAATCGAAAATTTCCTTTTTATTCATCAACACCCACCACCTTATTAATCTGTGGCTTGAATCGAGAAGGTGCCTTCCTCCATCATCTCATCCAGCGTATATTCAACTACTCGTTCCTTACCCTGCAATTCTATTTGCATGATTTTTTCAAGAATGTTAAGACCGATTACTTTACCGCGACCAACCGGTGTAACCACGTACTCTCCCAAATCTGGAAGCTGCTCTTTTGCGCTCTCATATTCATCATTCTCATATTTTAAACAGCACATCAAACGCCCGCATAGACCTGAGATTTTCGTGGGATTCAATGATAAGTTTTGGTCTTTAGCCATTTTAATGGAGACCGGTTCAAAGTCCCCAAGAAATGTAGAACAACATAACATCCTGCCGCAAGGTCCAATGCCTCCAAGCATTTTTGCCTCATCCCTGACACCAATCTGTCTTAATTCAATACGTGTTCGGAAAATAGCTGCCAGATCTTTAACCAGCTCACGAAAATCAACTCGTCCATCTGCTGTGAAATAAAAAATCACCTTATTACGATCAAAAGTATATTCAACATCTACAAGCTTCATTTCCAAACGATGCTCAACCACTTTTTCGCTGCATACTTGAAATGCCTGTTCAGCGATTTGTTTATTTTCGTCCACAATCAGCCGGTCTTTTTCATCAGCTATTCGAATAACTTTTTTCAGGGGCAGAACTACATCATTTTCCCCAACCTGCTTTCTGGGTATAACAGCTTTTCCAAACTCTACTCCGCGTACTGTCTCAACTATGATGTATTCATCCTTGGCTATTTCCAAATCACCTGGGTCAAAATAATATATTTTACCCGCCTTTTTAAAGCGGACTCCTACAACATCATACAAGTGTAAACCCCTCCTGAAGGTTAAGCACAAGCTGCTCCATTAACAGCTGTGGGTTTATATTAGCCGAAATTTTTCGTTTTGACTCTAATATTTGATTCATTTGATACGCCAATTTTTTGGGGGAATGTTGAATGGCCAATTGGCGAAGCCTTTCCTCCATATCTTTGTATACAATCTCTTCCGGCTTATCCAGCTGTATATAAAGGAGATCACGATATATATTCAATAGGAGCATTAAGCCTATTTCTGTCTGTTCTCTTTCTTTAAAATGCGATAGCCAACTCTCCTGAATGACCATAATACCATCCACAGGATTTTTCATTGCTTCAAATAATTTTACCACTATTTTTTGGGCTTGTGCAAACCACTCATCCTCATTTAACGACAAACCTTCATCGACACTGTTCGTCAAACTCGCAATCAAGGGAGCCTTCGTGACAGGTACTCCTGCCTGTATTAACTGCTTACTTAATTCCTTTGGATTTAACGGCATAAAGGATAACGTTTGGCAACGGGATAGGATGGTTGAAAGCATGCGGTGAATTTGATCTGTAAGCAAAATAATTGTTGTCCCTGCATGAGGTTCTTCTAAAAATTTCAATAAACTATTGGCCGCAGAAGCAGTCATTTTATGTGCATGCGTAATAATGTAAACTTTTTGTGATGACTCAACTGCCTTCTTTTGAAATTCCTCATGAAGCAATCGAATTTGTTCCTTTTTTATCGATAAACCATCCGGTTCAATAACATGGACATCCGCATGGTTTTTATGGTCAATTTTTTTACAATTTGTACATTCCTCACAGGGAAGAAAACCGTCTTCTCGGTTATGGCAAAATAAAGATTTAGCCAGAAGAATACTTGTATCCTTTTTACCGGTACCACGCTCTCCTTCAAAAAGATAAGCATGGGCCACACGATTCTTCATTAGGCTATTCTTGAGCATCATTGATACTCTTGGTTGTTGATTGGCTAATTGATCCCACGTGTTAATCATGCTTATTTCCTCTCATCCTCACTGACTGTATAAATTGTTAAAATTGGTAAAACTTATCCACCGGCATTACAAAAACTGTTGCTCCTCCTACCTCGACCTCTACTGGATAAGGTACATAAGAGTCTGTATTACCACCCATTGGAGTAACTGGTGCTACAAGCTGCTCTCTGGATTTGCAGTTCTTCTTTATGATTTCAAGAGCCTTATTCACCCTTAATTCCTCAGTACCTATCAAAAAGGTAGTATTACCGGATTTTAAAAATCCTCCAGTTGTAGCCAACTTAGTTGCTCGGAAGTTATTGTCGACCAAATCACCTAATAATTTAGTACTATCTTTATCTTGTACTACTGCTATTATAAGTTTCATGGCTAAAACCTCCTATAAGGATTATAAAGAAAAAATGACGGTGCGTATTTAAGCTTTACTTATCCATTATACCAGTTATTCTGTAACCATAAAGCAATTCAAGTGATAAATATAAAACCTTAAAGCATTTGCCTTAAGGTCTCCTGTGAATATATGTCCGAATTTGTTGAAGAGTTTCTTGATAAACTTCTTCAAAGCTTTGATTTGCATCAATTACCTTTATTCTATCAGGTTCATTTTTTATTAATAGTTGATAGCCCTCATATACTTTTTGGTGGAAATTGAGCTTCTCAAGATCCAAACGATTTATTTCCCGACTTTTATGATTTTCAATTCTCCTCAAGCCAATTTCAGGATCAATCATAAAGAACAATGTAAGTTCTGGCATGGTATCCTGTATAGCAAAGCGATTGATCTCTCTGACTTCCTCTATCCCAAGACCTCTTGCATACCCCTGATAAGCCAATGAGCTATCTACAAACCGGTCACATAAGACAATACAGCCTTTATTTAATGCAGGTACCACCTTCTCCATAAGATGCTGTCTGCGCGCTGCTGCATATAACAGTGCTTCTGTCCTGGAATCCATTTCAGTATGATCAGGATTTAAGATGACCTGCCGGATTTGTTCTGCAATAGGAATTCCACCAGGTTCTCTTGTCAGTACAATTGAGTAGCCTTCCTTTTCAAGCTGCTCTCCCACTCTTGCTAGTACGGTCGTTTTCCCAGCCCCTTCAGGACCCTCTACCGTTATAAAAACTCCACGTTTCAAGGCAGTAACCTCCAATATTGTAACTACTAGATAGTATATCATATGTGACTTACACAAAGACCTCAATTTGTTGTTGCTTTAAATAAACTCCTCCTTGGATTTTAGCCCCCTGAGTTAGTAAGGATGTGCATTTCTGCACCATGTCATAGGTAATAATCTCTCCCTTTTGAATGAGCGGAATACCTGGAGGATATGGAACAATTGTTTCTGCTGAGATTTCTCCACATGCATGAGCAAGAGAAATTCTTTTCCGCGGCATTATATCCATTTCCTCATAGGATATTGCTAGAACACTCTCCATATGTTGTTGTTTATTTTTTAATGGGTTACTAGCCAGGCTTATTCGTGTTTGTTCTCCTGTAATCCAATTAATCCTTTCTAGCCTTTGTATAATATCATCAACAGAATATGGTTGACTTTTCTTTAATAAAGGCAGAACAAGCAGTACATGCAGCTCATCTGCGAGCTCTGAATAAATCCCTGCTTGCTCCATTAATTTTTGCAGCTCAAAGCCTGACATTCCGTTTTTATGATAGAGAACAAGCTTTAAAGGATCCTGAATATCGCTGTTTTCTGATTCGAAAATGCACAGTTCCTCATGCCTTCGTAAATATTGTTTAAAAGACTCAATTTGCTCTATTAAATATTCCTTATCCTTTTCTGAATAGCTCTCTAAATAAGCCCTCGCTAAATCTAGAGACATCATAATTGGATAAGATGGGCTGCTTGATTGCAGCATTCTTAAATACCCTTCCACACGCTCTTGGTTTACCAATTCACTGTTTATATGTAAATAGGAGCCCATTGTCATAGCAGGCAGGGTTTTGTGAGCTGAGTGAACAACTATATCTGCCCCCAAATTGACAGCAGATGGCGGAAAAGGAGCACCTGCCGCAAAGTGGGCACCATGCGCTTCATCAACTAAAACTAGAATACCCTTTTTATGAGCTCGCTTAATGATAGATGCCAGATCTACTCCCAACCCATAATAATTAGGATATGTAAGAATAATTGCTTTTACATCCAGATGATCATTCAAACTATTATAAATTGTTTCATATGGAACACCAATTGAAATATCAGATTCTATAACAGGCGTCAGAAATATTGGGTTAGCTTTAGCTAGTTTTAATCCATTCATCACAGATTTATGGCAATTCCTTTGTACAAGGACTTTATCTCCAGGCTCAATACTAGCCAAGATCATCGCAAGATTACCGACAGTTGTTCCATTCACAAGAAAGTAACTTTTTTTAGTCTGATAAAACTTCGCTAATAATGCTTCAGCCTCTTTAATACCCTCTTCTGGTTCATGCAAATCATCTAATCCTGCAAGTTCTGTCACATCCCATGACAGGACCGAACTAAAACTCCGAGGAGCCTCAATAGGCAGGACAACACCATTTTTATGGCCTGGAACATGCATGGATATGGACTTCTTATTTCGGTGTTTCTCCAGCATATCTAATATTGGTACTTTAATTATTTTTTCCGCCACTCATACACGCCTCCTTTTCCAACAAATAAAAAGGCTCCTTCCGGTTGAAGGGGCCAGCTGACTATATTATAAGGATGGAGTATAGCGGTATTCAAGTTTTATGAGTAAATACTGGAAATATTCATTTTCTTCAACTTCTCTACATGCTCATTATACAAAGGGTCATTTGTTTCTGTATGAATTAACACATCCTCACATTCCGAGCAAATAAAAATATTATATAGATGCATTCCCTTTTTTTTCGTCGATTCACAGATTGCACATTCTTCGTTAAGATGATCATTTGTTTCACGCTCGCAGTTGGCCATTTACTACACCTCCATACCTCTTAGTATCGCCCCCGGCCACAAACTGTATACAATATTTTAAATTTATATATTATTCTATGCCCACAAGTGAATTTCGTTGTATGTCTTTCAAAATGTCCAACATATAAATATCTTTGAGGAATAATTCATGTAGAAACCTTTGGAATTCACGGCTTAAATGTTGTAGCAAAATGCTGGGGTGTGTTCTTGAAATTGGCATAGCTCAACTATTCGTAGCTTTAATTACATAACCCCAGGAAAGGGGAATCATTAGTATTTGATAGGTGGCTTCCTTTGTCTTTTTCGTATCTTTATTTCGGGGATAGGTGGGGAGCAGGTAGGTGATAGATCGGGCGTAGGTGCTTCATAGGTGGAGCATAACTGCTTTCTTCCACACTTCACCCACCTTCCCCCGAGTATAGATGTCCCATAGGTGTTGAATAGCGCAGCTTTTCTATAGCTTCCACAAGTCTTTAAGGTAGTATCCTTGACGAAAGATCCTTCCCGACTCCTCACCCATCCAGCTCTAACAAGTATCCAAAATCCTCCCTGGTCCCTATAAAAACAA
>NZ_MAYV01000006.1:0-16751 GCF_001685035.1 Bacillus sp. FJAT-27986
CCGGGTATAGGTGCCTCATAGCCAGGGCATAGGTGGACCATACCTGCTTTCCTCTGCCTTTCACCTACCTTTGACCGGCTATACCCGGGTATAGGTGCCTCATAGCCAGGGCATAGGTGGACCATACCTGCTTTCCTCTGCCTTTCACCTACCTTTGACCGGCCTATACCCGGGTATAGGTGCCTCATAGCCAGGGCATAGGCGGACTGTAGCTGCTTTACTACACCTCTCACCTACCTTTCACTTACCTATGACCCACCTTTACACAGGCACAGGTCGCAGCATAGATGAATCATTCCCACGCACGGCATTGCCCTCCACAAGAGGACATCCCTTACCCATACAAAAAAACCAGTTCATCAACTGAACTGGTTTTATATTGCCTGGTGATTATACTAATTTACGGCGAGTGATTCGATCAATATTATCAAGCATCATACCTGTTCCTATTGCTACGCAATCCATTGGATTTTCTGCGATTAATACAGGTACCTTTAGTTCTTCAGCCAATAACATGTCCATGCCGTGAAGCAGAGCTCCGCCGCCTGTTAGAATTACTCCGCGATCAATAATATCAGCGGATAGTTCTGGAGGTGTTTGCTCCAACACAGATTTTGCTGCATGAACAATGACATGAATGGACTCACGTAATGCCTCTTCGATTTCTTCTGAACCAACTGTGATGGTTTTTGGTAGCCCTGTCACCATATCACGTCCGCGAATATCAATAGTTTCATTACGGGAACCTTTAAAAACGGTCGCAACTTTCACTTTTATATCTTCAGCTGTACGCTCTCCGATTAAAAGCTTGTATGTACGTTTGATGTAATTTAGAATCTCGGCATCAAATTTGTCACCAGCCATTTTTATGGATGCTGATGTAACGATATCCCCCATTGATAATACGGCAATGTCAGTTGTGCCTCCGCCGATATCGATGACCATGTTACCGCTTGGTTGGAAGATGTCCATACCTGCGCCGATTGCCGCTACCTTTGGCTCTTCCTCAAGGTAAATCTTTTTGCCGCCACTTTTCTCTGCTGCTTCACGAATCGCTTTTTGTTCAACGCTTGTAATATTAGTTGGACAGCAAATCAAGATACGTGGTTTTGATAAGAATCCTTTTACGTCCAATTTGTTAATGAAGTATTTTAACATGGATTCCGTTACATCAAAGTCAGCAATCACTCCATCTTTAAGCGGTCGAATGGCAACAATATGTCCTGGAGTACGGCCAACCATACGGCGTGCTTCTTCTCCAACAGCTAATACACGATTAGTATTCTTATCCAAGGCTACGACAGATGGCTCATTCAGCACAATTCCTTTACCCTTTACATAAATGAGTACATTTGCAGTACCTAAATCGATTCCAATATCTCTCGAAAACATAACCTAATTATCCTCCTCAAGGAACTCTACAATTCCTTCTACTGTACTAATTAAAAATTTTATCATATTTTGTAGAACAAAAGGAACTATATTACCAAAAAATCTGCCATATTCAGGAACAGTGTAGGGAATATGACTCAAATTAAAAAGGCCGTTGATTTCCTCCGGCCCCTTCCTCCTGTTATTCAATTACTGAACCGGCTCTTCCTCTGTTTTTTTATACTTCTGCTTGGTTGCTTCTCCGCCTCTTAAATGCCTGATTGATTTATGATAATCAAGTATTACCTTAACCTCATTAGCCAATTCCGGATTTATATCTGGCAGTCGTTCAGTTAGATCTTTATGGACAGTACTTTTGGATACACCAAACTCCTTCGCGATTACGCGAACTGTTTTTCTCGTTTCCACGATATACTTTCCAATCTTGATAGTTCTTTCTTTGATGTAATCGTGCAATTCCCTCGCCCTCCCTATTTTTTTGAGAAGTACGAGATGTTGATTCGCTGTATTGCAGCCTTTAGTATGTATTTTTATGAATGAGTAATTCATTGTCTTGGATTCCTGATAGATTTAACGAGTCTTCACCTCTTGCATTCTCTATGTGTCAGGTTTGTAAAAGTTTATTAGCTTGGTTCCACTTTTATGCACAAAACATGCAATAAGGACAAGACTTCTTTGGTTTTCGTGCCATTTAAGCCTATTCGACAACTTTTTTTCCTGCACTATTTCCCGAGAAATAACAGGCAATACGTCGAAAAAAATGCCTCCAGACAAAAGAGCCTGAAGGCATTTTCTTTATTCGTTACCTGGTTCTTGATTTGGATCGGACTCTTGATTCTCATTTGAGTCCTCAGATGTTTCATTACCTGCATCATCTTGATTTTCAGTTGTTTCTTCTTTTTCTTGATCAGCTGAATCTTTAGCCTTTGTATCGGCTTCCTTTTTCTCAGCTTTCAAAGAACTGATTGGTTTATCAAGATACTCTAACGGGTTGACAGCAACATTATCTTTTCTTACTTCGAAATGGACATGGGTGCCAGCTTCTTCATTAATAGCACTTGTTCCGCCTTTGGCAAAGGTTTCACCTTGTTTAAGGTTGTCTCCCTCTTTTACTTTAATATCCTTAATGGAGGAATAATGAGTTTCTATCCCTTTATCGTGCTCAACAACAACTAAGTTACCGAGTAATGCATCTTCCTGCACACTTTTCACTTTTCCGCTCATAGAAGCCGTAACATCAAAGCCTTTTCCATCCTTCATGGCATAGTCGATTCCTGTGTTAGGCTGATACGTATTATTATAGACAACAAGGGATGCTTCCTGTTGCTTTGTATCTCCATCCACATCATAAAATTCCTTTTTAATGACAGCAGACTCTGCCTCGCTCATTGGAATTGTGAAGGTTTCCAGCGAATTGTTCACTTCAATAGATGGCTCATTATTTTCAGACGTAATGTTTTGTTTGTTCTCAGATGGATCTTGCGTAAATTCATTATCGCTTGCTTGATAAACTAAAATACCTGTCAAAAGGACCGCTGCACTAAAAATATAAACTGCCGGCAAAAACCAACGCTTTTTCATTATACTTTTTACTTTTGACTGAGAAGATCGTTTATTTTCTTCCTCTCTCATTTTCATCACCTCTGTCATCATTCTGAACACTTTTCAGAAAATATATACATGGGCGGTGAAAAAATTTATATCTTTTGTAATACAAGCTGAAATTATGCATGAAATAATTTATTTATAAGAAGAAAATAAAAAAGAGCCTATACAAAGGCTCTGGTCAGTTCACTTCTTCGCTGTATACGTAGGCAGGTAGGCTGTTGCCTGTGATATTTTTACGTCTTTATAATAGTAGGAGATGATATCCTTATAGGATTTACCTGACTGTGCCATTCCGTTCGCTCCATACTGACTCATTCCTACTCCATGACCGTAGCCCTTTGTCGTGATTACAACTTGGTCGCCCTTTTTGTACCAGGAGAAATCACTTGATTTAAGGCCAAGCTGCTCTCTTACCTTTTTACCAGTGAGACGTTTACCGCCTATCTCGATTTCTCCAATTCGATTTCCTTCTGTTCGGCTAATTATCTTGCCAACATCCTCTTTGCTCGCAACCTTCACATTTAGGAGACGTTCAAACTCTGATAACGATATCGTTGTTTCGCTTAAATATTTTGGGGATTTCTCATCCCAGGGACTGGCCACACTGCGCAGGTATGGAAGTGCATTCGGCCAGTAATCTTCTGAGTTCTCGGTGTATCCATTGCTGGTTGAGAAAAAAGATGGAGTAATTAATTCTTCCTTATAGGTTAAAAGCTGCCCTTTCGTTGCGGAAACGGCCTCTTTAATCTTTTGCATATTCGTTTGATATTTATTTCCCCAGGCAGCTTTTAACTCTTTATCATTTAAATAGACCTGATCATTCACAGTATCCGTTATATCGGCACCCTTTGGAATTTCCTTCTTTGTTGTGGCTGTAAGTGCCTTTACGATAAACGTTCTGGCTGTCAGGGCTTGTGCCTTTAATGCCTCTAACTCGAAATTAGCAGGCATTTCAGCCGCAACTACACCAGCTACGTATTCCTCCAAATCTACAGCCTCCACCGTCTTTTGAGTGTTTCTGTACACTTGGATGGTTGTTTGTATCTCGGCCTTTTTCTCCGGCTGCTGTTTCGGTTCCCTTAACACGTGCTGCTCAGCCTCTGCTTCATCATCATTAAAAGGTGCGACCAGGAGTGTGGGAATCATAATAGTAACGGCTGCAACAAGACTAATAGCAAAAATAATCGGTTTCCAATGCTTCATATAGTAGTCTCCCCTCTATTCAGTTAACTGTCCAACACTTCATATGTATGAATTCTCTTATATGAATATGTCTATAAATAGTTAAGAGGGGCAAACTATTTATTAGGAATGATTCTTCTTTTTCTTTTCATAGTTTCTGTAAAGACTAAATAAAATATATAGAATGATTCCAAACAATAAAACATCAAATAAAATCTTAGCTACCTTAAAGATTAAAACCGCTAAGCAAACAATTAAAATAAGTTTTATTATGGTCGATACGCTTATGTCTTTCAAACTAAAAATCTCCTTTCCTTTATTTTATCAATTATAGTCTATTAAAATTTCAGATTATTTAGTGAGTTACCCCCAGAAGTGATGGAATTGTGTATAAAGTTGTGGATAACTAGTGAACGACCAATATTTTTAATAAAATCTTTAAAAAAACTTGAAAAATAAAGGTTTGAAATGTTGGAGAGCTATTTTCACACCCATTTATGTGGATAAGGCTGTTGATAACCCTGTTACAATTGTGAATAACTTGTTGTTAATTTGTTTATACACCTGTGGGTAACTCTATAAACGTTGATGTTTATATAAAGGAAACCACTAAATTTTCCACCGTTTTTCGTGAAAACGAAAAAGCCAGACATTTCTGTCTGGCTTTCAACGCTCTAAAATTTATGCGTTTTCCGCAATAACTGTAGATTCTTCCTGCTCAGAGGATTCATTAATACGCTCGATATCTGCACCAAGCGCAGCAAGTTTACCATGGAAATTCACATATCCACGATCCAAGTGCTTAAGCTCTGTTACTCGAGTGACACCGTCAGCAACAAGTCCGGATAAAATCAAGGCTGCTGCTGCGCGCAGATCTGTAGCTGCTACTTCAGCTCCCTGAAGATTTGCTTCTCCAGAAATTATAACAGAACGGCCATCAATTTTAATATCAGCATTCATGCGACGGAATTCTTCTACATGCATAAAGCGGTTTTCGAAGACCGTTTCAGTAATCATGCTTATTCCATTGGCACGTAACAACAATGCCATCATTTGAGATTGCATATCAGTCGGGAACCCTGGATGCGGCATTGTTTTAATATCTACTGCTTTCATGCTATCTGACCCAATTACACGCAGGCCATCTTTCTCTTCTTTGATTGTAATACCCATCTCTTCCATTTTAGCCACAAGAGAGGATAAGTGCTCCATTACTGCACCTTGCACCAATACATTTCCGCCTGTAATTGCAGCAGCAACCATGAAAGTTCCAGCTTCAATACGGTCAGGAATAATGTAATGTTCAGTACCATATAGCTTTTCTACACCCTCAATACGGATTGTAGCTGTTCCTGCACCCTTAACCTTTGCACCCATTTTATTCAAATAGTTAGCCAGGTCCACAATTTCAGGTTCTTTTGCACAGTTATCTAATACAGTGACACCATCTGCCAATGCAGCAGCCATCATGATGTTTTCAGTAGCTCCTACACTTGGGAAATCCAAATAGATTTTTGCACCTTTAAGACGACCATCAACCTCAGCTTCGATAAAACCGTTGCCGACTCTCACTTTAGCGCCCATTGCTTCAAACCCTTTTAGATGCTGATCAATTGGACGTGAACCAATTGCACAGCCGCCAGGTAAAGCGACGCGAGCTTTTCCGTTTCTAGCCAATAAAGATCCCATTACAAGGACTGAAGCACGCATTTTACGAACGTATTCGAACGGCGCTTCTTCTGCTAATGGCTTTGAGGCATCCACTGTTACAGTATTATTGCTAAAAGTGACTTCTGTATTTAAATTTCGGATTACTTCATTAATTGTATATACATCGGATAGCTCCGGAACGTCTTTAAGAACGCTTTTTCCTTCACTTGCTAATAATGTTGCAGCTAATACAGGTAAAACGGCGTTTTTTGCACCCTCTACACGAACTGTACCTTCTAACCTGTTTCCGCCGCGGACAATGATTTTTTCCAAAGTTATTCCCCTCCGCGTTCAATATCTCTATATTAGTATTCAAATGCTATTATCGGTGTGCCAATGGTAAACTGTGTCCCACTGTTCTTTTGATCCTCTCTGATATCTCGAAAGGCCAGTTGGAGGTTCATTCCATTGGTCATCATATTCTTAAATTGATTGCTTTTTGCAGCAACAGAAATAAAATTACTTTCTATTGCACTTTCCATTGACTTAGCTTCATATTCATTCATCCAGTTTTTTAGTAGAACCTTATCCATATTAGCACCGGTTATCCCTTTGATACAAGAGAAATAGTGAGGGGGGTCCTTAAACATGACCTTTGTCCCATTTTTTAGCCAGTTTTGGATAAAATCAACTTGTCCACGTGTCCACTCAGTCCCTTCTATACTCGTAATTAGGACTGTTTTTTGTGAATCACTGGACATGATTTTAATCTTCGAGGTAATATTCAACTTTTCATTCAGATATGTACCAACCAATGTTTTTCCGTTGCTGCTGGAATCTTCGCTCCAAACATAATTGGTATATTCAGTCTGTATGTCAGCCGCCACTTCAGAAAATTGATTATCAACACTTGCTCGGGCCAAAACAATCCAATCCGTTATTTCTGCTGCTGGATCGACACGCTTTATACCCTCAGCAATCATTAGCAAGTCGCTTTTAGCCAATGCTTCTGTCGTTTTATTCCCCACATATAAAATCATCAAACCAACAATTATTGAAAGAATCACTTTTTTCATGTATGCCACTCTCCCCTATTGCCTTAGTTTTACCTTAGGGAATCATATGCATACAGAAATCCGTTCGTCACTTTCTGACAGCTTCGGTTAATTAAAGAGATTCGTTAATTGCTGAGCATAACTCCAGTAATCAAGAAAAAATCCGCTGACTGCTGAACCGATGGTAATGGTCAGCAATATATACAGCACTCTTGCCTGAAATACTCTTCCTGCTCTCAGCAGCTTATCAAAGTGCAGCGCTTGTAATGCCCACCATGTAACAGCTATAAAAAACAAATGACTCACAATACTGAGCAAAGCTTGCATTCCGAATGAATTCATGGTCTTTTTTCCTTTCAAAACTAAAGATATACGAATTCAGTGTACCATATTTAAAAGGACCGTTCCTCTTTTTCTACAAATTATCGACATTTTCTAACAAAAAGAATCTAAATCGTATGAAATAAACGGATTCTATCAAATAATGTAATAAACAGACATATTTAGGCACGCATAATATTATTTTACAACATAACACCTGTTAATAGCTAGATTCACTTCTTCACAATTTAATGGTAATTATTAAGTTTTCTTTACAAAGAAAACAAATAAAAAGCCAGGAAGTATTTTCCCTCCTGGTCATGTAAATTTATTTTAACATTTGATATATATCCGTGAAGTTCTGATGGAAGAAATCGAGCAAATAATGAGGGAATAATCCGAACAGGATCAATCCCACAGCACAAATTCCGATTACATAGTGGATGACTGATATTTTCATCTTACCCTTTGTTTCTTCTTCCGTCCTCATAAAGAGATGGACGATGATGTTGAAGTAATAGATATAGGAAATTACGGTAGTCACCAGCATGATTGCTGCCAGTATATAATGGCCTTGTTCCTTCGCAAAAAGGTTCATGAAAATATTCAGCTTTGCAATGAATCCTGCCGTACCAGGAATTCCTGCCATGGAGAGAATGAAAATACACATGGAAACCGCCAAAAATGGTGATTTTTTATACAGGCCGGCCATCATATATTGATCCTCGTCCCCAATCTTCCTATCTTCTGCTATGAATTGGATGACGGCAAAGGCCCCGGTCATCATTAGGATGTATGCAGCAAAATAGTACCAAATCGATTCAATCGTATATTCTCCAAAGGCTGTAACCGCAGCAAGCAAATATCCTGCATGGGCAATGCTTGAATAAGCAAGCATTCGTTTCAGATTCTTTTGCCTTAATGCAATTAGATTTCCGGCAATCATCGTTATACTAGCCAGGACAGCCAGATAGTTTTGATTGGCCGTAAAAATCGATAGGAATCCGATATCATCCATTGTTGCTGTTAAAAACACGGTAACAACGATACGAAGTAAAAGCGCAAAGCCTGCTGCTTTTGAAACAATACTCAAGAAGGCAGTCACCGGCGTCGGCGATCCTTCATATACATCAGGTGCCCACATATGGAAAGGCACGGTTGCCAGCTTGAAGGATATCCCGATTACGAAAATAAAGAAGGATAGTCCAGCAATATATTGAAGCTGCGAGTTTTCTTGGGTGGCAAATATAGTTCCAATTTCGAATATATTCGTCGTCCCGCTCACGCCGTACATATAACTCAGTGCAAACAGGATGATGGCTGTCGAGATTCCCCCATTGACCACATATTTCATTGAAGCTTCAGCTGATTTTCGGTTATTTTTCTGCATTCCAGCCAGAATATAGGATGAAACGGACAAAAGCTCTAGCCCCACAAACAATGTAATCAAATCTCCGCTTGATGTCATGATCATGGCACCTAATAAAGCAGTTAGAAGTAAATAATAAAATTCTGCCTGATACGGCTGCATCCCAGCTCTCGGTTTATGTACCACAGCCAGCACCATGACAAAGGCTGATCCAATCAAAAGTATAAGCTTAAATGCTTTGGCAAAGGCGTCCAATCGGAATGTATCATACAAAATCGAGCCAGCCTCCAATGGGAATAAGCCAATTAAAGAAATGATGGCAAGCCCGATACTACCAAAAGCAAACCAGCCAAGTACCTTTCTTCCAAATTGTTTAGGCATGCATAAATCCAATATAGAGAGGATGATCGCTGCACCAAGGATTATAAATTCAGGTATCATTAAATTCCAGTTCATCGACAGTAATGTTTCCATATCCATATCTTAGTCACCTCCCTATCCCTGTCATCATGTCAGCAATTTCAGCCTGAAGCGGTCCTTCCAGGATGGCAGGGCAGACGCCGATCAAAATAATAAAACCAAGTAATACAAATGCCAGTACCGCTTCGTTCGGTTTTAAGTCGGCGATGGATAACTCGTTCTTGGGCGCTCCAAATGTCATATTTAGAACGGCACGCAGCACGTAAACAGCAGTCAATACAATTCCTAAAGTACCAATGGCAGCAAGGATTGGTTCAGTCTTAAACAATCCCATGAACGCCATGAATTCACTGATAAAACCGGACATCCCCGGCAAACCGAGTGAAGCCATCCCTCCTGCCAGTAAAATACCCGAGAAAACCGGAATAGATTTAGCCAATCCACCAAGTTCATTCATATTTGTAGTTCCGACTCTTTCATAAAGAAAGCCAACCAGTAAAAAAAGCAAGGCGGCGATCAAGCCATGAGATACAACCTGAAATAAAGCACCCTGAATTCCTGCTGTATTTAATGCCCCCAGTCCCATAAGGACAATTCCCATATGAGAGATTGAGGAATAGGCCAGCACGAGCTTGAAATCCGTTTGTTGCAAAGCAAGCCAAGCACCATATAGGAAATTAATGACGCCAAGCAAAGCAATCCAAAAGGCCATCTCTTTAAACTCACCTGGGAACAATCCCATTCCAAATCTGATTAACCCATAAGCACCAATCTTCAGTAATACTCCGGCATGCAGCATAACAATTGCTGGAGGCGCCTGTACATGGACTCGCAGCATCCAGGAATGGAACGGAAAAATCGGCAGCTTGATTCCAAAAGCGATGACAATCCCCGTAAAGAGGATATATTTCAATTCTGTACTGATTGGAGCTAGAAGCGTCTGCCCGCCAACTGATAAGATTTGCCCCAATATCTCAATATTGGCTGTGCCGGTTCTCGCAAAAAGTACCATGATGACAAACAAGAGGATACAAGAGCCTAAGCCGTTATAAATCAAGAAGCTAAATGCGGCTTTTTCTTTGTCGAAATAACCCCATTTCCCAATCAAGAAGAACATGGCCACCAAGGTAACCTCAAAGAAGAGGAAGAATAAAATCAGATTCTGAGATAGGAAGACACCCAGCATACCAACCTCTAATAAGAGAAGAAGAATAAAATAGCCCTTCCATTCTTTTTTTATCTGAAGAACAGAGGCAAGTGCTGCCAATGTTGATAAAATCACTGTAAGAATTACCATCACAAGGGAGATTCCGTTCAGGCTCAGTTCAAAGGGTATGGCATATAATTGACTTTGCCTAACTCCCCCGCCTCCTAATTGAAACCACTTATGAAAAACCGAAAACACCGTAAATTTCGTTCCAGATAGATATTCACTATATAGGTAGATTGTAAGAATCAATGGTGGAATGGTTCCCAATATACCTAATCGTTTCAGTGCGTTTTCATTGTTTTTCGAAACAAACATTAATCCAGCTATCCCTAGCAAAGGGGAGAAAACGAGCAAACTAAGAATATATGGGTTCATCTGACATACCCTCCTGTCCATGCAAAGATCACAAGTACGGCAGCCAGGCCAATCAGAGCAATCGTCCCATATATCTGCATTTGGCCATTATGCGCATTGGCACCTTTAGTAGCGCTAAAATTGATCAAGTAAGAAACAGATGACACAATTCCCTGCAGGATATATTTTTCAACCCAGGAGAGAATCATTCCGAAGCCCTTCACCATCCGCACAATTGTAAACTCGTAAAATTCATCGACATAAAATTTATTCGCCAGCATTTGATAAAGCGGTCCTGGAACTTCCTTCTCCACACCGACACTTTTCCTTTTACCGTAGATCAGCCAGGCGGTGCCGCTTCCAATTAAAAAGGCTAGTGTAGCCACAATAGGAATCCAAATTGGTCCCTCTATATGTACATGGCCCAGATATCGGTTGCCTTCAGCCAGCCAATCTCCAAGAAAAGTTCCAAACCACGGGGTGTTAACATAGCCTGCAAAGATAGAAAGTACAGCAAGTATCATCAGCGGAGCTGTCATGGAACCAGGTGATTCCTGCACATCCTTTGTTTCATTACGTGATGGTCCCCAAAATACGATAAAGAACAGGCGGAACATATAAAAAGCCGTCAAAATGGATGTTAGTAATGCAACTATAAATAGGACGATATGGCCGCTCTCCCAAACAGATACAAGAATCTCATCCTTACTAAAGAATCCTGATAGGAGTGGAAATCCGGTTAAGGCCAATGTCCCGATTAAAAACAATGGACCAGTTCGCCGTAATTTTTTCCACAAGCCACCCATCTCGTCGATACTTTGAGTATGAACAGCATGGATGACACTGCCGGCTGCCAGGAACAATAGTGCTTTAAAAAATGCATGAGTCGTTAAATGGAATACACCGGCCACATAGCCTGCTGTCCCAAGTGCAAGCATCATATAGCCGAGCTGGCTGACCGTCGAGTATGCCAAAATCCGTTTAATATCCTTTTGGACTGTGGCAATAGCAGCTGCAAAGATGGCTGTAAACGCACCAACAATCGCTACAGTCAGCATGGCTGTTTCACTCGCTGCAAACAGAGGAAACATCGTTGCGACTAAATAGACGCCGGCTGCCACCATGGTAGCGGCATGGATTAATGCCGATACAGGAGTCGGGCCTTCCATCGCGTCTGGAAGCCATGTATGTAATGGAAACTGGCCAGATTTCCCGATAGCGCCAATAAAAATCAACAGCGCAGTGGCTGTAATCCAGCCTGAAGTCAGGACTCCATTTTCTACAGCTGAGAAAATCGCTTCATACTCAAAGCTGCCTGTTTTCCAGAATAAGAGGATAATGCCGATTAAAAGTCCGATATCTCCAATTCTGGTCATAATAAACGCTTTTTTAGCTGCGCGCCTGGCAGCATCCTTGTAAAAATAAAACCCAATCAACAGGAATGATCCCAATCCGACCAATTCCCAAAAGATATAGAGCTGCAGGAGATTCGGCGAAACCACCAAACCCAGCATGGCAAACGTGAACAGCCCCAAATATGCAAAGAAAATGGGCACTCTTCCATCGCCTTGCATATACCCAATTGAATAAATATGTACCAGTAAGCTTACAAGTGAAACAATCACCAGCATCAACGCATTTAATTGATTTACCTCTACCCCCATTGTCACTTGGTTCTCACCAATTCTTAGCCAACCCACTACAGAGCGATAGTCAGGTGATTGAAGGCGGCCAATGAGAACCAGCAGGGAGAAAAGGAAAGTAAGTAACGTGAAGCCAATCCCTATGTATGCACTCGAAGCCTTCAGCCTCTTTCCAACCACAAGCAGAAGCACAAATGACAGGAGCGGGAAAAGAGGAATGACCCATACAAGCTTCATCATATAAACATTTCCCCTTATGATTGAAGAGAAGCAGTTCCCCTCTTCAATTCGTGTTATCCATTGACGTTAATTTTTCAATGTGTCCATTTCATCTATATTGACAGTCTTTCGATTCCGATAAAGTGAAAATAAAATTGCGAGTCCTACTGCAGCCTCAGCAGCTGCTACTGCAATCGCAAACAAAGCAAATACCTGCCCGGTTATGGCAGGGGCCGGTCCAAGCTTACTGAAAGCTACTAGATTGATATTCACGGCATTTAGCATTAATTCAATCGATACGAGGACAATAATTATATTTCGCTTTGTCAGAGCACCATAAAGCCCAATACAGAATAGTGTCAACGCTAGTGTTAAATAGGCAGGAAGCGGAACTGAAGTCATTTCTCCTCCTCCTTCTGAGAATCTTTTTTCGCCAATACGACAGCACCTACCAAGGCAACCAGCAGCAATACGGATACAAGCTCAAATGGAATCACAAATTTCGTATAAATAGCAATCCCAATTTTCTCTGTATTATTTAAATGCAGAGTACTCGATTGGCTGACCAGATCTATCTCGCCACCTGCTGTATTGACAGTCTCTGCAAAGTTTAAATTGTAGATGCCTGCATAGACTGCACCTGCAAAGCCCAAAACTCCTATTAGGACAAAGGCTTTCCTCCACATGCCTGCCTTTGTTACACTTGGATCGCGGTGATTGGTCAGCATAATTCCAAAAAGCATAATGATTGTGATTGCTCCAGAATAAATCATGATTTGGACTACCGCCACAAACTCTGCTGACAGTAACACATAGATTCCGGCAATGCTGATAAAGGTAAACACAAGTGACACCATCATATGCATGACCTTGGTTAGATGGATCATCAGCACAGCGCCGCAGATTGCTATTAATCCCAGCACAATGAATGCTGTCATTTCTCCACTCATTATTGATTCACCTTTCGAATATTTTCGTCATTTTCATCAAGCCACTCCAGATTCTTAAATAACTCATCCCGGCTATACTCCGCCAGTTCAAAATTATTCGTCATTACAATGGCTTCAGTTGGACAAACCTCTGTACATAAATCACATAGTATACAAATCTCAAAATTTATATCATAGGTATCGATAATTTTGCCTTTTTTAGTAGAGTCAGGGTGTTTTTTACCTGTCAGATGAATACAATCTGTTGGACAAATATTCATACATTGGTTACATACAATGCATTTTTCGGGATAAAATTTTTGAATGCCGCGGAAACGGTCGGGTACCATAATCGACTCATTTGGATAATCGTAGGTCACTTTTTCACGAGATAAATTCTTCAGTGTGTACTTCAGTCCCTTAGCTAAACCGAACATTTTTCTCCCTCCCTCTATTACTCTCTCTATCTTAGGCTATTATTTTTATGAGTAATGCTGTTACAAAGATATTTAGTAAGGCAACCGGTAATAACACCTTCCAGCCAAACTCCATTAAATGATCTGCTCGTAAACGTGGGAACGTCACACGAATCCAAACTAGGAAAAACGTGACCGCAAACCATTTCAAGCTGAACCAAACGGCACCTGGAATCCAATCCAGGAACGGGATAGGCTGCCACCCTCCAAAAAACAAGATTACAGTCAATGTGGCCATCGCAAACATGTACACATACTCTGAAAGCATAAAGAATGCCCATCTAAAACCCGAATATTCAACATGAAATCCTGCTACCAGCTCCGATTCAGCCTCGGATAAATCAAAAGGAACGCGATTTAATTCCGCTACTGCCGCTATCAGAAAGACAACAAACGCAATTGGCTGGCGGATAATATTCCAAACACCTGCCTGGGATTCTACAATATCATTTAAATTTAAGCTGCCTGTTAAGAGAACAATCCCAATCACAGACATGACGAGCGGAACCTCATAGGAAATCATTTGTGCACCTGCACGCATCCCGCCCATTAAGGAATATTTATTATTGGAAGCCCATCCTGCTGCCAATATCCCAACTGTACTAACCCCAGATACTGCAATATAATAGAGCAACCCTACACCCAAATCCGCAAATTGCAGAGCTTCTGTGAATGGCAATGTAGCTACAACAACCATCGCAGGTGCAAACGCAATAAAGGGAGCCAATTTAAACAATGGTTTATCAGCCTGATCCGGAATCGTATCTTCTTTAAGTAGCAATTTGAGGACATCTGCAACTGTCTGGAGTAAGCCCCATTTCCCTCCAAGCTGATTGGGTCCATGGCGCAGCTGCATATACCCCATAACCTTTCGCTCTGCTAAAATGGCAAATGTCACGAATCCCAGTATGACGAACATGAGTACAATTGCCGAACCAGCAAAGACTGCAAATGAACTCCAGCTCGGAGTTGAGGTAAGTAAATTTTGAATCATTACCCATCAACCTCCCCAAGGACAATATCAATTGCACCCAATATTGCAACCAGATTGGCGATATTTTCTCCCTTTAATAACTTCGGCAAAATTTGCAGGTTGTAAAAAGACGGGCGCCTGAATTTAAGACGGTACGGCTCTTTTTTTCCCTCGCTCGCTATGTAACAACCGATTTCTCCTCTTGGTGATTCAATTCGGACGTACCCTTCCCCTTTTGGCGGCTTTATTATTTTTGGAACCTTAGCCATAACAGGCCCATCAGAAGGAAATTGTTCAATACATTGTTCAAGAATCTTTAAGGATTCTTCGATTTCATCCAGACGAATTTCATATCTGGATAACACATCCCCTGTTTCACGTGTAACTATTTTAAAATCAAAACGGTCATAAATCGAATAAGGAGCCGTTTTTCGTAAGTCCTGTTTCACACCTGTGCATCTTAAATTTGGACCGCTTAATGAATAGGCAATCGCTTCTTCAGCGGAGTAAATTCCTATACCCTTCACCCGTGTCAAAAAGATCTCATTTCCGCTTACCAGTTGACGGTATCCCTGCAGCTGTTCACGCATATATGGAATAAATTCAGCCACCTTTTGAATCCATCCATCCGGTGCATCCCATTTCACACCACCAACACGCATATAATTAAATGTCAGTCGGGCACCAGATAGCTCATTCAGGAAATTAAGAATCATTTCCCTTTCCCTGAATGCATAGATAAATGGACTGGTCGCTCCCAAATCCAGCACGAATGTCCCCCATGCCACAAGATGGCTCGATATCCGCCCCAGTTCCATGGCCATAACCCTTAAATACTCAGCCCGGTCCGGCACTTCAATCTTCATCATTGTTTCGACCGCATGGCAGAGCACATAGTTATTGGTCATGGCAGATAAATAATCAAGCCGGTCGGTGTAGGGAATAATTTGAGTGTATTGCAGGTTCTCCGCCAGCTTTTCCGTTCCTCTATGTAAATAGCCAATAACCGGTTTTGCCTCGGTAATGATTTCTCCATCAATTTTAACGACAATCCGCAAAACCCCATGCGTACTTGGATGCTGCGGTCCTACATTCAAAAGCATTTCTTCCGTCCGAATCATGCCCTCCTACACCTCCACATCATCATACTGCTCATAATCCTTGCGCAGTGGATGACCAACCCAGTCTTCCCCGAGTAGTATTCGCTCTAAGTTCGGATGGGCTGTAAACGTTATGCCCAGCAAATCATATATTTCTGACTCTGCCCAATTTGCACCTATCCATAACGGAACGACAGATTCCAGCTCTGGCTGCTCTCGATCCACCTTGACCTTAATGACAATTTCACGCTGATATGGAAATGAATACAAATATAAATATACCTCGAAATGGGTGACAAAGTCTGTTCCGTGAATCTCAGATAAATAATTAAACTTCAGTTGCTCATTTTTTCGTAAAAATTCGAGAGTTCGATAGTATGCTTCCTTTTTTAAAACAATCGTTGGTACATCCTTAGAAAGCCTATTAATATAGGCATCTTCCAAAATTTCAGGTCCAATATTGGTTTCTAGTATCGTTCGATAGGTATCAAGCAGGGATTGATTTGGAGATGGAGCTTCTTCTGATGCAGGTGCGGATGTTTTTTCGGCAAGTTTTGATTTCGTCTTGGCTGCTGCCGCGGCTTTTGCCTTTGCTACTGCAATTGCTTTGGCTTTGGCTTTTTCTGTTTCTTCTAGTGGTTTGGTAGATTCGGTGTCTCCCTCTGTCCGTTTTTGCTTCGCTAATGCAGCTGCCTTTGCCTTGGTCGCCGCTGCCGCTTTTGCTTTCGCGATAGCGATTTCTTTTTCTTTTTTTGTTTCCTCTGGCGATGTGGTGGATTCAGAGTTTGCTTCTCCCTCTGTTCGTTTTTGCTTCGCCAATGCAGCTGCCTTTGCCTTGGCTGCGGCTGCC
>NZ_MAYV01000007.1:0-12126 GCF_001685035.1 Bacillus sp. FJAT-27986
TTGTTTTTAAGACTGAAGGATACCTTCGAACGTTTGTTGAGAAGAAGGTACCGAGTGTTATGAGAAATAGCAGAAAGGTGTGTATGATCCATATTGGACGGATGCAGGGAATGGAAAGGGAAACATGGCATAAACGATTTTTACTTAATTCCTAACTATCAAACCCTTTGCATTGCCACACTGACCTATTTATTAGACATTCTCTATATACAATCTAACCACTCCGATATCAAGAATGGGATTTTAATTTCAGCTATACTCAGTAAGCTATTGATAAAGGGAAGATCATAAAAGGGCATCTCCTTAAATAAGTCTGACCACCACTCCGTTTCATATCGGGAAATCATACTGAGGTTATACAATAGTAAATAAAGTATTAAAAGATCTGGTAAGGTAGAGGCTAATCCTTCTTTTTGTAAGGAAAGATGGAATGTGTCCGAATGTATATTAAATCTAAAAGGTACATCCCCAAGTATCGGAAGGTATGCTTTTTTAAAATGCAGATGCAATCTCTTCTCTCCATCCTGATGTATTTCCTGTATAGGTAGCTCCCACTTGGAGTTAAGAAAGTCCTTAAAACGTTCTGAGGTCATTTTATACTGATCCAAAACGATAGTCGGTAGATGGACTACAGTGTGTTCTTTGTTAAAAAGAACTTCAATACTGGTACATTTATTTTTTAATCTTTTAAAAAGGATTCCAAGCTCAGGGATTTCCTGAAGTATATCAATCATTGCTATTTTTTCGTTCTCCAATTGCTTTATTCCATATATCTTCTCGGCTGTGTGAGTAAATAATCCATGGCGCTGAATTTTAATTTCATCAAAAAGAAATTCGTATTGTTGTTTTTTCTTTTTCCTTGTGGATACCCCATGAGATAAGACAGCGGTTGTTTCCGGATAAAGCGGATCAACAACTAATAGACATGCCTTTAAAAAATGAGTAAACCCATAGTATAAAAGAAGCGGTTTTAGCTGAATAGGAAGAGTATCCAACTGTTTAAAATAAAGTATTCCAGTCTCAAGATAAGATATAAATTTGTTACAGTTATCGTAACTATATGTATCAGCATTCAGTAGTCCTAATTTATTATAGGCGTTTTTTAAGTATTTCTGTGTGTAGTTTGTTGAATAATAAGGTGAGAACAGATGATTATAATCATATTGTTGTTTGGACATAACTACCCCTCTTTAATTGTTTGAATATTTAAACTAGTTACTTTTTCCTTGACAGTAGTTTGTCCAATTGTTAATCTACAAATAAATTTTTTTGGGAATGGAGGACATAATATGTGGAAAGATAAATTTTCCAAAGAAGGCTTAACCTTTGATGATGTATTACTTATACCAGGTAAATCTGAAGTGTTACCTAAGGATGTATCACTAAAGGTGAGTTTAGCAGACAACTTAGCCCTAAACATTCCTATAATTAGTGCGGGTATGGATACAGTAACTGAGTCTGAGATGGCTATAGCAATGGCTAGACAAGGCGGACTGGGTGTTATTCATAAGAACATGTCTATTGAACAACAAGCTGAACAGGTTGATAAAGTAAAGCGTTCCGAAAATGGTGTCATAACAAAGCCATTTTTCTTAACTCCAGAAAACCAGGTTTACGATGCGGAGCATTTAATGGGCAAATATAGAATATCTGGTGTTCCGATTGTTAACAACAAGGAAGAAAAGAAATTGGTAGGTATTATAACAAACCGTGATATGCGCTTTATTCGCGATTACTCCATGCGTATTGATGATGTTATGACAAAGGAAAACTTGGTAACAGCTCCTGTGGGAACTAATCTAGAAGAGGCGCAGAAAATTCTACAGCAATATAAAATTGAAAAGCTCCCTCTAGTAGATGAAGAGGGTACACTTCAAGGCTTAATCACTATTAAAGATATTGAAAAAATAATTGAATTCCCAAGATCAGCAAAAGACAAATACGGAAGATTACTTGTAGCTGCTGCTGTAGGTGTTACATCTGATACTATGAAAAGGGTAGAGATGCTGGTTAGCGCAGATGTAGATGCGATTGTACTGGATACAGCGCACGGCCACTCTAAGGGTGTACTTGATAAGGTACGTGAAATTAGAGAAACATTCCCTGAGTTGACTATTATTGCAGGGAACGTTGCAACTGCTGAGGGTACAAGAGCGTTAATTGAGGCTGGAGCTGATATTGTAAAAGTAGGTATTGGACCTGGTTCTATTTGTACAACACGGGTCGTTGCTGGTGTAGGTGTGCCACAAATCACTGCCATTTATGATTGTGCAACTGAAGCAAGAAAGCACGGTAAGTCGATTATTGCAGATGGTGGTATTAAATACTCTGGTGATGTTGCTAAAGCATTAGCAGCAGGCGGACATGCCGTTATGCTGGGCAGCTTATTAGCAGGAGTGACTGAAAGTCCGGGAGACACTGAAATCTTCCAAGGCAGAAGATTTAAAGTATACAGAGGCATGGGTTCAGTAGCAGCAATGGAAAAAGGATCTAAGGATCGTTACTTCCAGGAAGATGCGAAGAAATTTGTTCCTGAAGGTATAGAAGGAAGAATTCCTTATAAAGGTCCATTAGCTGATACGATTTATCAGCTTATCGGTGGTCTTCGTGCAGGTATGGGTTATTGCGGAACGAAAGATTTAGAAGAGCTCAGAGAGAATTCACAATTTGTCAGAATGACTGGAGCTGGATTAAAAGAAAGTCATCCGCATGATGTACAAATTACAAAAGAGGCACCGAACTATTCCTATAACTAAGTTATCAAGCACTAAAGAAAAGATGGCAGAGTATCTTTATACTCTGTCTATTTTTTTTAGTCCTTTTATGATACAATAACAAAAGTGTTTAATCGACAATCATTGATAATCAGGGGGGATATACTTGAGACAGGCAAAACAATTAACTTCTTTACTTGCTGTATTAACATTACTTGTTACATTTGTTTTTCCATTCACGAATACTACTGCATATGCCGAAGACGAGCTAGGACTGAGTGCTGAGGCAGCAATACTAATAGATGCGACTAGTGGAAAGATTCTTTACGAAAAAAATTCTGATAAGGTGCTTGGCGTAGCATCCATGTCAAAAATGATGACAGAGTATCTTGTATTAGAAGCTATTGAAGACGGGAAAATTAAGTGGGATCAAACTGTTACAATTGACGAATATGTACATAAACTCTCAGGAGCTCCAGGTTTATCGAATATAGGTTTGACACAAGGTGAAACTTATACTGTTAAAGAGCTTTACGAGGCAATGGCCATATTCTCAGGTAATGCTGCTACAGTAGCTCTCGCACAAGTGGTTGGCGGTACTGAAAAGAATTTCGTGAAATTAATGAATGAGAAAGCCGAAGAGTTAGGTTTGAAAGACTATAAATTCGTTAACTCGTCCGGTTTAAATAACTCAAGCCTGCTTGGCCAGCATCCTGCAGGTGAAGAGAATGATGAAAATCTTATGTCAGCACGTGCAACTGCTAAGTTGGCATATCATTTAGTAACAGACTATCCTGAGGTGATAGATACTGCTAAAAAGCCAGAATTAAAATTTAAAGATGGCAAAACATATAAAAATTTCAACTGGATGTTGCCAGGATTGATTGCAGAGTATAATGGTGTAGATGGATTAAAGACCGGTTCTACAGAATTCGCCGGCAACTGTTTCACTGCAACAGCTGAAAGAGATGGAAAAAGATATATCTCAGTTGTGATGAAAGCAGACAGTAAAATGTCACGTTTTTCAGAAACTGAAAAAATACTTAACTATGCTTTTAATAACTTCTCCACAGAGGAGATTGTAGAAAAAGGATATCAAGTAAAAGGTCAAAAAACACTACCTGTTGCAAAAGGGAAAGAAAAGTCTGTAGCTATTGAGACAAACAAGGCAATTAACCTTATTGTAAAAAATGGCGAAAAGGAAAATCTTAAGACTAAACTAGTATTAGATAAGGACAAGCTTGATGAAGATGGCAACCTGGTGGCTCCAGTGAAAAAAGGAGATAAGGTTGGTTATCTAACTCTTGAATCCGACAAGAGTGATCTTGGCTTCTTAACAGAGGAAGGGCAAAAGAATATCAGCGTTGATGTTGTAGCTGCTGAAACTGTTGAAAAGTCAAACTGGTTTGTATTATCCATGAGAGCAATCGGAGGCTTCTTCGGTGATATGTGGGATAGTATCACTGGAGCAGTTAAAGGTTTATTCTAAAATTTTATTTTTATGATTGAATATAGTTGCGCGAAGAGTGTATGATAGTTAATAGAATATTAAATGAATAAACGAATAGCGTTGATGAGAACCAGTAATCAGAGTAGCATATCTGAAGAGAGCCAGTGGGTGGTGCAAACTGGCGATATCGTCTGATGAATCCATCTCGGAGCAGGATATCGAAATCTTAAAGGAGAATAAATATCCTCGGTTTTAAAAGCCGTTATCTTATGAGGTGGTAGGCATTTATATAAAATGCCTATAACTAGGGTGGCAACGCGGATAAAACTTCCGTCCCTTTTAGGGACGGGAGTTTTTTGTTTGTTTACAATAATTTAAAAGGAGGAATTTAGTATGCTTGATGTAAAACTATTGCGTGCAAACCTTGAAGAAGTTAAGGAAAAGCTAAAACACCGTGGGGAAGATTTGAATGATCTAGATAAATTTGAGGATCTCGATAAACGCCGCAGAGAATTAATTGTTGAAACTGAACAGTTAAAAAGCAGAAGAAATGAAGTCTCCCAACAAATTGCTATGCTGAAAAAAGAGAAAAAGGATGCCGATGCGTTAATTATTGAAATGCGTGAGGTTGGCGAAAAAATAAAAGGCTTCGATCAGGAATTGCGTACAATTGAAGAAGAACTGGATTCAATTATGATGACTATCCCTAATATCCCGCATGAAAGTGTTCCTGTCGGAGATTCTGAGGATGAAAACGTTGAGGCGCGAAAGTGGGGAGAAGTGAGAGACTTTGGATTCGAGCCAAAGCCACACTGGGAGATAGCTGCTGATTTAGGAATCATTGATTTTGAACGCGCTGGAAAAGTTACAGGAAGCCGCTTTGTATTTTACAAAGGATTAGGAGCAAGACTTGAACGTGCTTTAGCAAGCTTTATGTTAGATCTACACGTTGAAGAACATGGTTATACAGAAATGCTTCCGCCTTACATAGTTAATCGTGCAAGCATGACAGGTACGGGCCAGCTGCCTAAATTTGAAGAGGATGCTTTCTTAATTAACAGTGAGGATTACTTCTTAGTTCCTACTGCTGAAGTTCCAGTTACGAACTATCACCGCGATGAAATACTATCTGGTGATGAACTGCCAATAAGCTATGCTGCTTACAGTGCTTGTTTCCGATCTGAAGCAGGATCTGCAGGTCGTGATACACGTGGATTAATTCGCCAGCATCAATTTAACAAAGTAGAGCTCGTTAAATTTGTAAGACCAGAGGATTCTTATGAAGAATTGGAAAAACTAACAGGCCATGCGGAAAAAGTTCTGCAATTGCTTGGGCTTCCATACCGTGTGTTAAAAATGTGTACGGCAGATCTTGGTTTCACAGCAGCTAAAAAATATGATTTAGAAGTTTGGATTCCAAGCTATGAGACGTATCGTGAAATTTCTTCTTGCAGTAATTTTGAAGCCTTCCAGGCTCGTCGTGCCAATATTCGTTTCCGCAGAGATATAAACGCTAAGCCTGAGCATGTTCACACATTAAATGGATCTGGCCTAGCGATTGGACGTACTGTTGCTGCAATCCTTGAAAATTATCAGCAGGAAGATGGATCTGTATTAATTCCAGAAGCTCTTCAACCTTATATGGGTGGAAAAAAAGTTATCACAAAAGCTTAAGATGAAGAGCATTCACAAACTGCTGATATGGGGAAGGGTGCTAAAGTCCATTTGAAGGACTGTGTTGGAATCGATCCCTTCGCCAAATAATAAGTATAACTAACAAAGGGATATCCACATCCGCCAAGTTTGGCATGTGGATATCCCTTTTTATATAAAAATGAGTGCTCCTTAAAAGTTAGGCATTAATCTGCCTTTTAAGGGATGTTTATATAGATATTTTTTAATAGGAGATAATGCATTGAAGTGGTCAAAATATATTTAATTGGATTCGAATAAGTTATATAGCCTTAAGCGCAGGAATAGCTCAATCTGTTTTAGGTGGGTGGGGAGAGCACGTAGGATAGGGATTTTGAGAAATAACTGGCGGACTATATCTAATAGTAGAATGACAATGAAGATAAAATTAAAGACCTGATTCCGGTAAGAATAGCGAAATCAGGTCCTTTAAGCAGCCCTAATAGGTCAAACCTTCTAGGTAGTATAAAATGTAATATTTTTAAAATACCTTTTTCAATTTTCCAGATTGCTGAATTTGTTCTGATACACGTTCAAGAATATCGTGAACAGCATTTGGATCTTCAGCTAAATCATAATCTTTAATATTTAATCGCAATATTGGGCAAGCATTGAAGGAATTAATCCACTTTTCATATCTTCCATGCATTTCCTCCCAATATTCTACAGGAGTTTGCTGCTCCATTTCTCTGCCGCGCAATTGAATACGGTTAAGAATATCATCCAGGGAGCCTTCCAGATAAATAAGTAAATCTGGATGCGGAAAATATGGAGTCATCACCATAGCTTCAAAAAGACTTGTATAGGTTTCATAATCTGTTGGATTCATGGTTCCTTTGTCATAATGCATTTTTGCGAAGATGCCTGTATCCTCATAAATAGAGCGGTCTTGAATAAAACCACCGCCATATTCGAAAATACGTTTTTGCTCTTTATAGCGTTCTGCTAAGAAATAGATTTGAAGATGGAAGCTCCAACGTGAAAAGTCAGCATAAAAACTGTCAAGATAAGGATTAGTATCTACCTTTTCAAAGGAAGTACGAAAATCGAGTTCTTCTGCTAATGCTTTTGTTAATGTAGATTTTCCAACGCCGACAGTACCGGCTACAGTAATAACAGCACTTTTAGGGATTTGATATTTAGGATGAAGAATCATGAACAAACTCCTTTTTGCAGTTGATTAGATACAGACGTTAAGATCAAATCCAGGTCTTCTTTTCTTAGGATGAAGTCCATTTCATCACCATTAAAGCGAAGTACCGGGATATCAGGATGAGCTGCTTCAAATTCATTCATGAATTGAGCGTAGTCTTCTGATAACTGCATTAAATATTTTTCACTTATATTTTTCTCAAATTCTCTGCCGCGGAGTGCAATTCGATGCATTAGCGTTTCAATACTTGCGTCCAGATAAATGACCATATTAGGTCTTGGCATATCCATAGTTAGTATGGAGTATATGTCTTTGTACTTGCTGAATTGAGACTCTTGTATGGTTCTTTGGGCAAAGATGAGATTTTTAAAGATATGATAATCTGCTACGACGGGTTGATTATTTTGGATATACTTTACTTGAATATCCTCTAATTGTTTATAACGATTACATAGGAAGAACATTTCTGTTTGAAAGCTCCATTCCTGAATATCATCATAGAATTTATCTAAAAACGGATTTTCATCAACTATTTCCTTTAGCAGCTTATATTGAAAATGGCTGGCTATTGCTTTCGCCAATGAAGTTTTCCCCACACCAATGGGACCTTCAACAGTAATAAATGGGGTATGGTTCATATGAGGTCCTCCTTACCTTTATGTTACTCTTTTCTAAAGACCGAGTATTATTGTACCATATAGACTTAAGAATTCATTATAAATAATATTGATAAATAAAGTCCATATTTTTATAATCCTACTGTTTAAGGGGTTTTAGCAAAATGAATGATGATAAATTTTTTATGCAAGAAGCAATTGAACAAGCAAAAGCTGCACAAGACAGTAATGAAGTTCCGATTGGAGCGGTTATTGTTAAAGATGGAAAGATCATTGCTCGTGGGCATAATCTGAGAGAGACGAATCAAAGTGCTACCGCCCATGCTGAAATTCTAGCAATCCAGAATGCTTGCGAGAAATTGGGTACATGGCGACTTGAAGGGGCATCCCTATATGTTACATTGGAACCTTGCCCGATGTGTGCCGGTGCTATTTTGATGTCTCGTGTTGATCGGGTAGTATATGGTGCAAATGATCCAAAAGCAGGCTGTGCGGGAACATTTATGAATCTCCTCGATGATTCACGTTTTAACCATCAATGTGAGGTAATTACAGGGGTATGTGAAGAAGAGTGCAGTCACTTATTAACATCCTTTTTTAGAGACTTAAGGGAAAAGAAGAAACTCGCAAAGAGAAATAGACAGTCGGAAAACAATGGATGAATTTACAGGTTCAAGATATTGCATTTTTATTTATTTATAGGTATACTAATTTATGCGTCAGTAAAGACGCCTAATATTGGTTTCAAATTTGCCGTGCTAGGTGGGAAGGTAGCGGTGTCCTGTACTTGCAATCCGCTCTAGCAAGACGGAATTCCCTCCCTCGGTAGGTACTCTGTAGGGTCTGACCTTTGTAAGTGGTGTTGACGTCTGGGTCCTGCGCAATGGGAACTTATGAACCCTGTCAGGTCCGGAAGGAAGCAGCAGTAAGTAAGACCTCTCATGTGCCGCAGGGCAGCCTGGACTGAGCTAACTGCACTGGTTCCGCTTATGGATATCTATCAACGGAGGGTGCACGGCAGTTATTTACATAAAAAGATTAAAACCATTCGTTTAAAGAATGGTTTTTTTTATGCATTTTTGCCGTTTGTAAATGTCACTATTTACGATATAATATAAGGGATTATGTAAGGAAGGGGCAGGAATATTGGGTTATCAAGCATTATACCGAGTTTGGCGTCCTCAGGCTTTTGAAGATGTGATCGGTCAGGAACATGTTACTAAAACGCTCCAAAATGCCCTGCTGCACCAAAAAATATCCCATGCTTACCTTTTTTCAGGTCCACGTGGGACAGGTAAAACAAGTGCAGCGAAAATATTAGCGAAAGCAGTTAACTGTGAGCATGCCCCAGTTCAGGAGCCATGTAATGAATGTGCATCATGCAGGGGTATAACAGATGGTTCGATCTCTGATGTATTAGAAATTGACGCAGCCTCCAATAATGGAGTTGAAGAAATTAGAGATATACGTGATAAGGTAAAATATGCGCCTTCATCGGTTAAGTACAAAGTGTATATCATTGATGAAGTCCATATGTTGTCAACTGGGGCCTTCAACGCTTTACTGAAAACACTTGAAGAACCACCGGCTCATGTTATATTCATTTTAGCTACTACCGAGCCACATAAAATTCCTCTCACTATTATTTCAAGATGTCAACGCTTCGATTTCAAACGCATCACTCCACAGGATATTGTCGGAAGGATGGAAAGAATCTTAACTGAAACCGGCATTTCATACGATCAGAATGCATTATTGGTTATCGCAAGAGCGGCAGAAGGCGGTATGAGGGATGCCTTGAGTTTGCTGGACCAGGCCATATCATTTGGTTCCGACAACATTACATTAGAGGATGCACTGACCGTTACTGGAGCTGTTTCACAATCCTTTTTAACTAAGATTGTAAGTGCAATCTATAAGAGAGAGACAGCCGAAGCATTAAATCAACTCCAGGAATTACTAGCTTTAGGGAAAGATCCAATTCGTTTTGTTGAAGATATGATTCTGTATTTTCGGGACATGCTCCTATTTCAGGCGGCACCAGAGCTCGAGGATTCAATGGAAAGAGTTTATATAGATCAAGATTTTAAAGAACTTGCTGAAAACATTTCGTCAGATCAACTTCATTTTTGGATTGATCAATGGAATCGTTCTATTCAGGAAATGAAGTGGTCCAGTCACCCTAGAATATTTTTGGAGGTTTTGTTGGTAAAGCTTTGCCAAAGTGAACCGGAAAGCAGCAAGAGTTCAGTTACAGACGACACGATTCAAAAACTAATGAATAAAATCAATCAACTGGAAACTCAGTTAAACACCATACGTGAAAATGGAGTTGCGATTAATAAAGACTCAGCTCCTGCTAAAGAAAAGGCTAAAGTAACAACAAACCGATCCTTTAAAGTGCCGGTAGGACGAGTTAACGATATATTAAAAAGAGCAACCAAGCCCGATTTATTAAAGATAAAAAGCAATTGGGGTGGAATGCTTGAATCGCTGAAAAAATCACAGGCAGCATTATTAAATGATGCAGAACCTGTAGCTGCCTCTAATGATGCTTTTGTGTTAAAATTCAAATATGAAATTCATTGCCAAATGGCTATGAATAATCAGGAGTTCATCAGTGGTTTAAAGGGTACACTACAGCAAGTGACAGGCAATCTATACGATATTGTTGGCATTCCGGAAGAAAGCTGGCATAAAATTCGCCAGGAGTTTGTTTCTACTCAAAAACAAGACCAACCGGAATCTCAAGAGACAAATGAGGAAACAGAAGATCCGCTGATTTTTAAAGCAAGAGAACTTTTCGGCGATGAACTTTTAGAAATAAAAGATTAATTTTATGGAGGTAACAATATGCGCGGAATGGGCAATATGCAAAATATGATGAAACAAATGCAAAAAATGCAAAAGAAAATGGCGGAGGCTCAAGAAGAGCTTGGTCAAAAACGAATCGAAGGTACAGCTGGCGGAGGCATGGTGACAGTTATAGCTACAGGCCATAAAGAAATCGTTGATGTGAAAATCAAAGAAGAAGTAGTGGATCCTGACGATATCGAAATGTTGCAGGACCTTGTGCTTGCAGCTACAAATGACGCATTAAGAAAAGTGGATGAAATGACAAATAACACAATGGGTCAATTCACTAAAGGGTTAAATTTACCGCCAGGATTCATGTAAGGAGAAAAATTATGCATTATCCTGAACCGATATCCAAATTAATAGACAGTTTTATGAAATTGCCAGGTATTGGCCCGAAAACGGCCGCCAGACTGGCATTTTTTGTTTTGGACATGAAGGAAGACACAGTACTGGACTTTGCAAAAGCATTAGTTAATGCAAAGAGAAATTTAATGTATTGTTCTGTATGTGGTCATATTACTGATAAAGATCCTTGTTATATTTGTGATGATAATTATCGAGACAAATCTATTATTTGTGTCATACAAGAACCAAAAGATGTAATTGCTATGGAGAAAATGAGAGAATTTAATGGACTTTATCATGTGTTGCACGGCAGTATTTCTCCAATGGATGGAATAGGACCCGAAGATATAAATATTCCAAGCCTATTGAAGAGATTGCAGGATGAAACGGTAAAGGAAGTTATTCTGGCTACAAACCCTAATATTGAAGGAGAAGCAACAGCTATGTATATCTCCAGACTACTAAAACCAACTGGTATAAAGGTCACTCGTATTGCTCACGGTCTTCCAGTTGGCGGTGACTTGGAATATGCAGATGAGGTTACCTTATCAAAAGCTATCGAGGGTAGAAGAGAATTGTAACGATTGTAAGGAGGAAATACCTTGTTGTTTCGTAGAAAAGGAAAGCTGCGCAAGGAATTTGATGAAAAGCTTCTGGAGGATATCGGTACGATGAAGGTGAATTGGTTTAACCATAAAAGCCTTATCGAGACGAGTTACGATCCTTCATTTGATACAATCTCCCAAGCAAAGTTGAGTGAATTAAAGTATTATTATTTATTTAAAGAAGCGCGGAAACGGAAAATATCGGTCAAATAAGGTGTTGAGCACTAAATGATTGTTCTAATTTAATGGCCTGTCTCATACAGTATGAACAAATACTTGGGAGGGGTTTAATTGGAACATGGTGTATTTATTGCTGTTGTTGTCGGTATGATTCTTTTATTATTCCTAGTTGGAACACCTTTTAAGCCATTAAGGATGCTGGGACGTTTTTCAGTCAAGCTGATTATGGGAGCCGTTATATTATATATTGTTAATATAGTAGGCGGAAAATATGGGATGCATATCCCGATTAATCCATCCACTACTCTTGTATCTGGAATTTTAGGATTCCCTGGAGTTGCAGCTTTAATAGTAATTCAAAAATGGATTATCTCCTGAAAAGTTAGGCTGCAATCAGCAGTCTAACTTTTTTTGAAAAAAGTATTGCAATATAGATATGTAAGTGATATATTAATAAACGTCGCTGCTGCAGTAAATAACATGAAGCAAGCGATAAAGAAAAAATAAAAAA
>NZ_MAYV01000008.1:0-3059 GCF_001685035.1 Bacillus sp. FJAT-27986
AATCGTTCTTTGAAAACTGGATAATGTAATGTAAGGCAAAGTAAATGCGTTTTAATAAAAACCGAGTAAGAGTTTTTTAACGGTTAAGTTAATAAGGGCGCACGGTGGATGCCTTGGCACTAGGAGCCGATGAAGGACGGGACTAACACCGATATGCTTCGGGGAGCTGTAAGTAAGCTTTGATCCGGAGATTTCCGAATGGGGAAACCCACTGCCCGTAATGGGGCAGTATCTTACACTGAATTCATAGGTGTATGAAGGCACACCCGGGGAACTGAAACATCTAAGTACCCGGAGGAAGAGAAAGCAAATGCGATTTCCTGAGTAGCGGCGAGCGAAACGGAATCAGCCCAAACCAGATGGCTTGCCATCTGGGGTTGTAGGACACTCATTGTGGAGTTACAAAGGAACGGGGTAGATGAAGCGACCTGGAAAGGTCCGTCAGAGAAGGTAACAACCCTGTAGTCGAAACTTCGTTCCCTCCCGAGTGGATCCTGAGTACGGCGGGACACGAGGAATCCCGTCGGAATCCGGGAGGACCATCTCCCAAGGCTAAATACTCCCTAGTGACCGATAGTGAACCAGTACCGTGAGGGAAAGGTGAAAAGCACCCCGGAAGGGGAGTGAAAGAGATCCTGAAACCGTGTGCCTACAAGTAGTCAGAGCCCTTTTATGGGTGATGGCGTGCCTTTTGTAGAATGAACCGGCGAGTTACGATCCCATGCAAGGTTAAGTTGATGAGACGGAGCCGCAGCGAAAGCGAGTCTGAATAGGGCGTTTGCAGTATGTGGTCGTAGACCCGAAACCAGGTGATCTACCCATGTCCAGGATGAAGTCCAGGTAACACTGGATGGAGGTCCGAACCCACGCACGTTGAAAAGTGCGGGGATGAGGTGTGGGTAGCGGAGAAATTCCAATCGAACCTGGAGATAGCTGGTTCTCTCCGAAATAGCTTTAGGGCTAGCCTCGAGTTTAGAGTCTTGGAGGTAGAGCACTGTTTGGACTAGGGGCCCTCATCGGGTTACCGAATTCAGACAAACTCCGAATGCCAAAGACTTATACTCGGGAGTCAGACTGCGAGTGATAAGATCCGTAGTCAAAAGGGAAACAGCCCAGACCACCAGCTAAGGTCCCAAAGTATACGTTAAGTGGAAAAGGATGTGGAGTTGCCCAGACAACCAGGATGTTGGCTTAGAAGCAGCCACCATTTAAAGAGTGCGTAATAGCTCACTGGTCGAGTGACTCTGCGCCGAAAATGTACCGGGGCTAAACGTATCACCGAAGCTGTGGATGCATACCGTATGGTATGCGTGGTAGGAGAGCGTTCTAAGGGCTGTGAAGCATGACCGGAAGGACATGTGGAGCGCTTAGAAGTGAGAATGCCGGTATGAGTAGCGAAAGAAGGGTGAGAATCCCTTCCACCGAATGCCTAAGGTTTCCTGAGGAAGGCTCGTCCGCTCAGGGTTAGTCGGGACCTAAGCCGAGGCCGAAAGGCGTAGGCGATGGACAACAGGTTGATATTCCTGTACCACCTCTCTTCCATTTGAGTGATGGGGGGACGCAGTAGGATAGGGTAAGCGCGCTGTTGGATATGCGCGTCCAAGCAGTTAGGCCGATGAGCAGGCAAATCCGCTCATCACATAAGGCTGAGCTGTGATGGCGAGGGAACTAGAGTACCGAAGTTCCTGATTCCACACTGCCAAGAAAAGCCTCTAGCGAGGAAGAAGGTGCCCGTACCGCAAACCGACACAGGTAGGCGAGGAGAGAATCCTAAGGTGATCGAGAGAACTCTCGTTAAGGAACTCGGCAAAATGACCCCGTAACTTCGGGAGAAGGGGTGCTCATTAGAGGTTTATAGCCTCGAAGAGCCGCAGTGAAAAGGCCCAGGCGACTGTTTAGCAAAAACACAGGTCTCTGCGAAGCCGCAAGGCGAAGTATAGGGGCTGACGCCTGCCCGGTGCTGGAAGGTTAAGAGGAGCGCTTAGCGCAAGCGAAGGTGCGAATTGAAGCCCCAGTAAACGGCGGCCGTAACTATAACGGTCCTAAGGTAGCGAAATTCCTTGTCGGGTAAGTTCCGACCCGCACGAAAGGCGTAACGATCTGGGCACTGTCTCAACGAGAGACTCGGTGAAATTATAGTACCTGTGAAGATGCAGGTTACCCGCGACAGGACGGAAAGACCCCGTGGAGCTTTACTGCAGCCTGATATTGAATTTTGGTACAGCTTGTACAGGATAGGTAGGAGCCTTTGAAGCCGGAGCGCCAGCTTCGGTGGAGGCATCGGTGGGATACTACCCTGGCTGTATTGACATTCTAACCCGCACCCCTGATCGGGGTGGGAGACAGTGTCAGGTGGGCAGTTTGACTGGGGCGGTCGCCTCCTAAAGAGTAACGGAGGCGCCCAAAGGTTCCCTCAGAATGGTTGGAAATCATTCGCAGAGTGTAAAGGCACAAGGGAGCTTGACTGCGAGACCTACAAGTCGAGCAGGGACGAAAGTCGGGCTTAGTGATCCGGTGGTTCCGCATGGAAGGGCCATCGCTCAACGGATAAAAGCTACCCCGGGGATAACAGGCTTATCTCCCCCAAGAGTCCACATCGACGGGGAGGTTTGGCACCTCGATGTCGGCTCATCGCATCCTGGGGCTGTAGTCGGTCCCAAGGGTTGGGCTGTTCGCCCATTAAAGCGGTACGCGAGCTGGGTTCAGAACGTCGTGAGACAGTTCGGTCCCTATCCGTCGTGGGCGCAGGAAATTTGAGAGGAGCTGTCCTTAGTACGAGAGGACCGGGATGGACGCACCGCTGGTGTACCAGTTGTTCTGCCAAGAGCATAGCTGGGTAGCTACGTGCGGACGGGATAAGTGCTGAAAGCATCTAAGCATGAAGCCCCCCTCGAGATGAGATTTCCCATAGCGCAAGCTAGTAAGAACCCTGAAAGATGATCAGGTTGATAGGTCCGAGGTGGAAGTGTGGTGACACATGGAGCTGACGGATACTAATCGTTCGAGGACTTAACCAAATGAATCAAGCATACTTGCCAAACTTACATTATCCAGTTTTG
>NZ_MAYV01000009.1:0-3048 GCF_001685035.1 Bacillus sp. FJAT-27986
TGTCGTGTTAGCGACTCTTATATCATATCAATTCAGTTAGATTTTGTCAAGCATTTTCTTTTGATATTATTCACTAACAATCTCTCAAAATGTTTCGCGTTGCAGAAGCAACTTTTATATAATAACTTATATTTTTTATGAATGCAACCCTTTTTATAAATTATTTTTTATAAGTTTGCATTCAAGGATTTATCCGCCTTCTATCTCATAGCGACTTAATTATAATACCACTATTTCGAGTAATATAAAACTGGAATTTATATGTATTTTTCTATCTCTTCGGATCTCCTCTATATTTAGCGATTCTATCTGTATTTCAGTTCACGTCGAAACTCTCAGCTTGTTCAAAACTACTTCTACAGGAGGCGGTTAGCATGCATGAGATATTTATGCTCACTTTACGATTTACCATATCAAGAAGAAACAAAGCTAATTAAACGCAAAATTGATATTTCTATAATGCAGAAAAAAGATCGGTTTTTTTACATAACTCCGTTAATCACACAGTTAGCTTGTCTTATTTATATATGTATAAAGAGATGGCCAACACAGAACCATAAAAAAAATAGTGGATTTCCTTAAACAACCTGGTAAGCATCTTCTCGGAAACTTGTTATTTTATATTAGATGGTATACCTTCTTTCAGTGTGACAATATACTTGCATGAGACAAAGTATATATAGGAATGTTGATATTACTCTAATTACTATATAAAACGTTACTTACTGATACTTTCTTTTTCTTCTATAGAATAAGACAATCTTTTATTACTGATGGATCGATTGATTCTCTTCTTTATAATGATGCAATCTTTCCAGAAAGCTTTCGTACCTTCACTAAAACCCAGCAATCCAGCCGATAAACTTATAAGAGTATAGAACATCTTCTTTTTTAATCAACCCAACATTCAACATATTCAGCTCCGGTCTTTCTTTTAGATCCCCTGATTAATTAGTTCATGACTGGTAAAGTTATACTTCGTTTTTAATATCCAGTATTAAACCTTATGTCATATGCTATTTACTTTGAATTTCTTCACTGGTTTTCCCGTCCAGTGAATAGGATCCTCCGAGCATATCATTGTGTTTGGAATAGGGGAACGAGGTTCCTCCAATCACTTCTCGGTTCCACATCATGACCGTTACACTTATTTTCCCCTCCTGGAACTCATTATCTAATGGATGACCTTTAACGAAAAAACGGACTAAATGAATCTCTTTATTCAAATAGGGCTCGGGTTCGATGGATTGGACAGCCCAGTCCTGTTTAGCGGGAAGTTTCGTTAAGTCACTTATCGTATACGTCCTAGTCCTCTCTCCTTCATAGGACAGCTCATCATATCCTTTATCCTCTAGAATCCTTTGCAAATTCTCGCATTTTCCGTTAATGGTAGTTGTTCATCGCTTTGTGCGCACCCAGAGAGCAACAAGAAGATTAGAAAATACAGTGGTTTTTTCATTTCATCCCTCCTTATTTACAGATGATCCTCTATATTTAAAGGCATGAGAGCTCTGATTGTACCTTTCCTTTTATCATAGTATAGATAATTAATTAACCTACTACCCCCTTTTGTTTATATAACATACTAAATACAACACTGTATAAGTGACTTCCTTCATCCACTAACCTGTGCCCCGTTAGCTGCTTTTAAAAAAGCTAATCACTTAGTTTTTGCAATGGTGAAGTGTATTGAATCAATAAAAAAGCGAACCTAACATTGATGGGTTCGCTAAAATAACGGTGGTATTCCGAAAGGGAAGAATATTGGAGCTATGTAGATAAAACATAATAGTAAAATTAATAAAAGAGACATGACTATCGAAAAGACAGATCTAATGATCACTTTCTTATCATTTTTCCTTTCTAGCGGCAGCCCAACTACAGCTATACTCAGTGATACAAGCGAAAAAGGAATAAGGTAATACAATACACCCATGTTTCATTTCTAAGTCTGCTATAAAAAATCTAAAGAATGCAAATATGCAAAGTGCTATTAGCGTTATTCCAAAAGGCCATTGATTAGTTAAAAGTTTAAGACTCCTCTTGGCCACTCTCAATACAGCCAACCTTCCAAATATATCCTTTGTGTTATTGTAAGCCAATCTTTTTTCCTCATACAAGTGATAATTCTGTATTAAGGTTTAGTTAAAGAACTATCTTGATTTTGAATATGGATGCTTATTTTTTTATTTAGGAGCACCACCCTATGCAAATAGCCTTTAAATGAGGAATCGCCAATTAAGAGCCCATATTCATTGAATTATACGAACCTTATCCTTAATCTCTTTGCATAGTTAATAAAAATCATCACCAAAATAAACGGCAACTAATTCTCCTGATGAAAGAGGAAACTGTTCCTCTTCTTACAAAGAAATATTTAAAACTCGTGACATGCTCTAAAGATGTTTAGTTCATATATTTCTTTCACTATAATATGCAATATTTCATTAACCTTTCTCTATGTAAAGATGAATCAATTATGTTGTGTTCAAGCAATAGAGTGAGTATAACGGTGAGATTTTAGCAAGGATTTCTTTTAATCAATCGATTAGTTAACTTGGATACATTCAGTAAGTATATATCCATGAGCTTGTGATTAAGAAGAAGTGAAGAACCAATTCTCTTACGTTTTCCTGACCTTCTTCCCTATAGATTTTGATTAAAAAGGTTTAGGAGTCTCCCAGCTGAAATTCCAGGTTGAGTCCTTAATATATGTTTTCCAATTTTATTATTATCTCGTATGTTCACTAATAGGTGTGTTATACATGTTTTCTTACGGCTTTCCTCCATACTTCACCTACCTATGAAGCACCTTTAACCCGGCATAGGTCAGGCATAGGTAGGGCATAGCTGCTTTCCTCCACACTTCACCTACCTTTCAGACACCTTTTATCCATAGATCAGGCAAAGATGTCCCATAGGTGTTGAATAGCCAGCTTTTCTATAGCTTCCACACGTCTTTAAGGTAGTACCCTTGACGAAAAATCCTTCCCGATCCCATCAAGCCCAAACAAGTATAAATGATCTCTCTTGGTCCCTAAAAAACCG
>NZ_MAYV01000010.1:0-1417 GCF_001685035.1 Bacillus sp. FJAT-27986
AAACCAGCTAATAGGTTGTCAATATCTCTCTGTATATTTCATTTTTTTATATGCTATACTGTTTTTGGGTATGCCAAATAACCCTCCAGTTTCTTTTTGGAAGGTTTTTCTTATGTTGGATAAATATCATTTCCTAAGCTAAATCTAGGAAATTCTCGTTCTTTTTCAATAAAGCATAAATCCAGTGAAGCAGCTTGTTGATACAAGCTACAATGGCAACTTTTGAAGGTTTTCCTTCTGAACGTTTTCTATCATAGAACTCTTTGAGCTTTTTATTTCTAGAGCCTCTTATCCCACATAAAACAGCTAAATACAAACTATGCCTTAGCCTACTGGATCCTCGTTTGGTTATACGATTTATGTTCGCAGTAAACTTACCAGATGAATAGACACTGGGATCGACTCCAGCGAAGGCCACTAGCTTCTTAGGGTGATTAAACCGATCAATTTCTCCTATCTCCGAAATGATTGTTGCCGCAATCTTTTCACCGATACCAGGAATCGATTGGATAATCTTATATTCTTCTATTTCATTTGCCAGGGATACCATTTGGCTCTCTAAATCCGTAAGGTGTCCTTGGTAGTGAAATAAAATATCGATATACATACTAAGATTGATAAGATGGCTTTCATATCGCACTTTCTGAAAAGGATTTTGAGAAGCTGAATGAATGAGCTTTCTTGCCTTTTCTTTAGCCCACTGTACAGACCGACTTGGACAATGTTCTCGTATTTTATCTTCTAGTTCTTCCTTGCCAGCCTTTAGAACCTTCTCCGAGGTAGGATATTCCTTTAATACCGATAAAGATACTTTCGAAAAAAGATCTCCAAAAACCTTTCTGTATTCAGGGAAAACCTGATCTAAAATCGTATGAAAATGCAATTTTGCCTCCACATACATATTCGTCATTATTTCTTGTTGTCTCGATAGATTTCGAAGATTTAAGAGCTGAATTCCTCTCCTTTTTTGAGGTTCAAATTCTTCTTTATAATAGAGAACACATAATTGATACGCATCAAACGCATCAGTTTTCACCTTTCTTAAACTGGCCTTCTTCGCTTGATGAGAAATGATTGGATTCAATAAGATATAAAGTATGTCATTCTCTTCTAAGCATTGAACAACTGGGGTATGATAATGTCCTGTTGATTCCAATATAACCACAGGCATCTGCCCAGTTGTTTCCTTCATTTCTTCTAAGAAATAGATAAACTTCTCCAACTCTTCACGATTATGCTTAATCGAAAAACTTGTTCCATATGGCTTTCCTTTATCTAAAAAAGCCTGTACTTCACTTTCTTCTTTGGCTATATCTATACCCACAACTGGGTTCATTCTTTCTCCTCCTCTGATAAATTCACCAGTACCCCTATTTCCTCCAAGTAGTATTATAGCTTCGCTTGTTATACGAGATCT